>NZ_JBHTCW010000003.1:0-139796 GCF_042666305.1 Brachybacterium sp. GCM10030268
GCTCAGCGAGGAGCGGCAGCCACTGTACGGGCCAATCACCGGATGGAAGCGATCCAACCACCGCGACATCCGCGGCACCACAGAGCCTCACACTGACCGCACTGTACGCACCTCCGCGACCGTGCGGGAGCGCTCGGCGAGCAGCGCGGCGAGGTCGGCCGGTCGGCTCCAGAAGGGCCAGTGCCCGGTGGGGAGATCGACCAGGTCCAGGTGCTGGACCGCGGTCACCGGTGCCATCATCGGGTGACCCGACTCCGCCATTGCCGTGACGTCCTGGGAGGTCAGGGAGCTGCAGATCATGGTCGCCGGGATCCCCTGCCACCGGTCGTCCTCCACCCTCAGCACGCCCCGCATCACCGGACCCGGCTGGGGGACGGAGCGCTCGCGGAACCGGTCGAGCTGCGCAGAGGAGAGCCCCTCGAGGCTCGCCTGCTGCCCGAGCTCCTCGAATGGTGGGAGCGGGACCTCGGCGACCTCCTCGGGCAGCCCGGGGGCGGCGACCGCGCCGTCGAGCTGTGGGCCGCTGTCCACCCAGACCACGTGGTCCACGAGCTCGGGCCGGCACCCCAGCAGCCGCATCACCGGCAGATTGGCCCCGCTGTGCGCGACGAGGACCACCGGGCCCGCCGAGTCCGCGAGACGGGAGACCACCTCGCCGAGGTGGGACGCCTGGTCCTCGAGGTCGGAGGAGGCCCGCCGCGGGGCGGCGGGGTCCATGCCCGGCAGGGTCACGGACTCTGCGGGGATCCGCTCGTCAGTGAGGGAGTCGACGACCTCGTCCCAGGCCCAGCCGCCGAGCCAGTGCCCGGGGACGAGGACAAGAGTTGCGGGTGTGCCCGGTGTCTGATCGATGCTCATGCCCTCACGGTAGGTCGCGCAGAGGACACGATCTGTCCTCGAAGAGGGTCGGACGCGCTGTCGGCCACAGGGACGGGGTGGAGTGGCCCGCGCCGAGGTCACTCCTCCGGTGCCTGCTGTCCCGTGCGCTCCTGCCACGCCCGATAGTGCTCCCAGTCGAACAGCCCGTTGCCCGCGGTGATCGTGGTGCCGTCGCGTGCCCTGAGTCTGGTCTGGCTGGTTCTCGAGATGTTCGTGCCGTCAGGGCCGCCGGAGCCGATATAGCTGATGCGGGCGATGTCCGCATAGCGAATGGTCCGGGTGCGCCCCAGCATGCCCCGGGATCTGAAGGCGTCCGGCCCCGCCTCGACGTAGACGATGAAGAAGGTCCACAGCAGCAGGATGGCGATCAGCAGAAGCACGCTACCGGCGATCACATCGGCCCGGATCTCGGCAGGGTTTTCGCCCTTCGTGATCCCCGCGAGCACGAGCAGGACGCCGAACAGCAGGATCACGAAGCCGATCACGCCCACCAGTCGCGAGACGCAGCGGCGCTCGGGATGCCGCTTGCGGATCCACGGGCGCCGGACCAGGAAGCTCAGCAGCCAGAGGCCGACGATGATCGGGATGAAGGCGACGATCTCCATGACGGACATGTTTTCTTCCTTCCGAATGCTCAGGCCCGAGCAGCCACTCCCTGCTCCTGCCGGCGGATGGTGCCGCGCCGGGCGAACCAGGTGACGACGAAGCCGAGCACGAGGGCGAGGATCACGCCGATGTTGGAGTAGGCCCAGTTGCCCTCCCAGTAGGAACCGGCCGGGTCGTCCACGAAGGTGCCCAGGCCCAGCGGCTGAAGCAGGTAGCCCTGCCAGTTGTTCCACGGCGCGGCCTCGGTGAAGGAGTTCACGACCAGGCCCCAGCCGATCACCGAGGCCACCACCAGCGTGATCACCGAGGTCCAGTCCACGGCGCCGTAGCGGCCGCTCGGGTCGAACAGGGCCTTCTCGTCGTAGTCCGCGCGGCGGGAGAGGACGTCGGCGATGAGGATCCCGGCCCACGCGGCGATCGGCACGCCGAGGGTGATCAGGAAGCTCTGGAACGGGCCGATGAAGCTGGTGGCGAAGAACGCGACCCAGATGGTGCCGACGGTGAGGATCAGGCCGTCGATCGCGGCGGCGGCCGGGCGCGGGATCCTGATGCCCAGGCTCAGCAGGGTCAGGCCGGAGGAGTAGATGCCCAGCACCGCCCCGGAGACCAGGGTCAGCACCGCGACGATCCAGAAGGGGATCAGCGCCCACAGCGGCAGGATCGAGATCAGCGCGCCGATCGGGTCGCCCTCGATCGCGGCATTCAGATCGGGATCGGAGCCGGCCAGCAGCAGCCCGAAGATCACCAGCACCACCGGCGCGGCCGCACCGCCCACGGTGTTCCACAGCACGATCGACCCGTCGGACGCCGTGCGCTTCTGGTACCGCGACCAGTCGGCGGCGATGTTGATCCAGCCCAGCCCGAAGCCGGTCATCACCATCACCAGCGCACCGACCATCGCCTGCGGCGGCCCGTTCGGCGCCGACGCCACCGCGGCCCAGTCGATGGCGGGAATGGTCAGGGCCATGAAGACGATGGTCATGGCGCCGGTGGCCCAGGTCAGGATCGACTGCAGGCGCATGATCGTGTGATAGCCGAGCACGCTCGCCACCACGATCAGGGTGGCGATGAGGATCGCCGCGATCACGGTGACCGCCTGCCCGGAAGCGACCCCGAGCACGTCGAACACGGTGGCGGTGGCCAGCACCGCGGAGATCGCCAGGCTCGTCTCCCAGCCGATCGAGGTCAGCCACGAGACGATGCCGGGCACCTTCTGCCCGTGGACGCCGAACGCGGCGCGGGAGAGCACCATCGTCGGCGCGCTGCCGCGCTTGCCGGCGATCGCGACCAGCCCGCACAGGGCGAAGCTGATGATGATGCCGATGATCGCGACGATCGTGGCCTGCCAGAAGCTGATCCCGAATCCCAGCAGGTACGAGCCGTAGCTCATGCCGAACACCGAGACGTTCGCGGCGAACCACGGCCAGACGAGATCGCGCGGGCGCGCTGTCCTCTCTGACTCCGCGATGATCTCGATGCCGGTGGTCTCGATGACGCCGGCGCCGCCGACGGGGGCCGGGGGAGGCGTCGGCGCAGTGGTGCTGTCAGGGGAGGTCATGTCGGCTCCGGGAGAGAACGACCAGCGCACGGCCGGCCGACGGGGTGGACGGATGTCAGCTGCAGTGTCCCATGACGGCACTCAGCAGGCTCGCCGCCCAAACGCGGTGCCATACCCCCGCCGCGTGCTGGACGAGGCGGCCGACATGCTCGCCGGAGGCTCGGCGCGGTCCAGGAGATCGGGCCCCTCGGCGATCCGCGGCTCGGGAGGTGCAGCTGCGCCCACGGGACGGACCGCCGTTCCCGTCCCGCTCCGGGGCACCTACCGTCGGCCCATGCCCGTTCCGACCTACACCCACGGCTACGGTGCCGCAGTCCTCGGCAGCCACCGTCAGCGCACCGCCGAGAACTCCTCCGCCTACCTCCTGCCGCAACTTCGCGCCGGGCAGCGGCTGCTCGATGTGGGCAGCGGGGCGGGGACGATCACTGCGGGGCTGGCCCGGCTCGTCGGCCCGGAGAACGTGGTCGCCCTCGAAGTGGACGAGCACGCCGCCGGCATCACGCGCGAGGAGCTCGCCCGGCAGGAGCTGGACGCGGTGGAGGTGGTGGTCGGGGATGCTCATGAGCTGCCGTTCGCCGACGGCGCCTTCGACGTCGTCCATGCCCACCAGGTCCTCCAGCATCTGCCCCGGCCGGTGGTCGCCCTCGCCGAGTTCCGCCGGATCACCGGCCCGGGCGGGGTCGTCGCGATCCGGGACAGCGACTACGACGGCTTCCGGTGGTTCCCCGAGGACCCGTTGCTGGAGAGATGGCGCGAGCTGTACGTGCGCGCTGCCCGCGCCAACGGGGGAACCCCCGATGCGGGTCGCCGGTTGCTCGCCTGGGCGCACGAAGCGGGCTTCGGGGACGTCACGCCGAGCTCGTCCACGGTGCTGTACGCGACCCCGCAGACCCGCGCGACCTGGTCCGAGACCTGGAGCGGCCGGATCACGACGCCGCCGCTGGCCGATCAGCTCCAGCGCCAGGGGTGGGCCGACATCGACGAGCTCGAGGAGATCGCCGCTGCGTTCGGTCGCTGGGCCGACCACCCCGACGGCTGGTTCGTGCTCCTGCACGGCGAGATCCTCGCCCGGCCCTGACGGGCCACGCCCTCGTGACGCCGAGTCGGGTGCATCGATGACAGCCGTCATGGGCGCTGCTCGCCGTGGCTTCCTACGGTCGTGGACAGGGAAGGAGCCGCACCGGGCGGTTCCGCGCAGCAAGTGGGAGAGCCAGCGATGCAGACGCCGTATGACCGCACCGATGCCCCGCACGACATCCCCGAGGACGACGAGGCCGGACTGCGTCGACAGGCCGCCCGGAACATCCACGCCCGCCGCGGGTTCGCGGTCCAGGTGGCCGTCTATCTGATGGTCAACGGGATCCTGTTCTGGTCCTGGGCCAGCTACGGCTACGGGTTCCCCTGGCCGCTGTTCGTGCTGGTGTTCTGGGGGATCGGCCTGTTCTGGCAGGCATGGGAACTGTTCGGCCCGGGCGAGAGCGAGGACCGGGTCCGCAAGGAGATGGACCGGCTGCGCGGGCGTCGCTGAGCCCGCGGGGCCTCGACGAGACGGGCGCGGGAGCGTATCGTTGAATACGCAACCACCCTCGACGTTGGAGACGACATGAGCCTCAGCACCATCGCCCTCCGCGCCATCCCCGGCGCGTTCATCCTCAACTCCGGAATCGGCAAGCTCGGCATGCCGGCCGAGATGGCCGAGGGCCTCCAGGGCATGGCCGCCAAGGGCGTCCCGCCGCTGGAGAAGCTCACGCCGGAGCAGTTCGCGAAGTTCCTCAGCTACGGCGAGATCGCCGTCGGCGCCTCGCTGCTGCTGCCCTTCGTGCCCAACCGGATCGCGGGCGCGGCCCTGGCTGCCTTCTCGGGAAGCCTGGTCTCGATGTACCTGCGCACCCCCGAGATGACCGAGTCCGACGGCGTGCGTCCCAGCCAGGACGGCACGGCCGTCGCGAAGGACACCTGGCTGCTCGCGATCGCCGGCGCTCTCCTGCTGGCGGAGAAGAAGCAGACCAAGCAGAAGAAGTCGCTGAAGGCCTGACCGGCTGAACGCCTTCCTCGCCGACGGTCGGGCCCGTCGTAGGCCGGGCCCACGCCCGCCGGCGGCGGAGGTCGTCAGTCCCGGGCCGTGGATGTCGAGCCCTCGCTCTCGGCCAGGCGTCGCTCGATGAACCGCTGCTCGGCGGCGTTGTCCACCTGCTCGAGCGCCCGGGCCCACGCTGCCGCGGCCTCCTCGCGCCGGCCCACCTCGTCGCGGAACAGGGCGACCGCGATGTGGAAGGGATGGTGGCGGGCGAGTTCGGGATCATCGGCCAGCCCCTCGAGCAGTGCCAGCCCTTCCTGAGATCCTCGTGCCCTCCCCACGGCAATGGCCCGGTTCATCCGCACTACCGGGTCCTCGCCGCGTGCCAGCAGCAAGTCGTACAGCGAGAGGATCTGCGGCCAGTCGGTGTCCTCGTAGCGCGCGGCCTCCGCGTGCACTGCGGCGATCGCGGCCTGGATCGTGAAGCGTCCGGCGTTCTCGCGGCCGGCCGCCTCCTCCGCGAGCGCCAGTCCTTCGGTGATGAGGTCCCGGCTCCACCGCGAGCGGTCCTGGTCCTCGAGGGCGATTGGCACCCCGTCGGAGTCCTCGCGGGCGGGGGAGCGGGCGTCGGTGAGCAGTAGTAGGGCGAGCAGCCCCTGCGGCTCGACCGCTGACGGCAGCAGGCGGTGCATGATCCGCGCCAGACGGATCGCCTCGGCGGTGAGTTCCTGCCGGATCGGGGTGTCGCCGCTGGTCGCGGCATAGCCCTCGGTGAAGATCAGCGAGATAGCGGTCAGCACCAGAGGCAGCCGGCGCTCGCGGTCCGCGGCATCGGCCGGCACCGTCAACGGGATCCGGTTGGCCACGATCCGCTTCTTGGCGCGGGTGATCCGCGCCTGCAGGGTCGCCACCGGTACCAGCAGGGCCTGCGCGATCTCCGCCGTGCTCAGCGAGCCCACGAAGCGCAGCATCAGGGCGATGCGGTCGGTCGGGGCGATGGCCGGGTGGCAGCACCCCATGAGCATGGCGAGGCGCTCGTCGGGCAGGTCCCCGTCGGCGAGGACGTCAGCATCGGCCGCAGGCGCGGCCGCGGCCTCCTCGCGCACGTGCAGCTCCGCGAGCCGGCGGGCGTAGGTGGCATCACGACGCACGCGGTCCAGGGCGACGCGCTTGGCGGCGGTGGTCAGCCAGGCCAGCGGTCGTTCGGGCACGCCCTGCCGAGGCCACGTGCGCAGGGCGGATTCCATCGCCTCCTGGGCGGCGTCCTCGGCGAGCTCGAGGTCGCCGAAGCGGCGCACGAGGGTCGCCAGCAGACGGCTGTGCTCCTCCCGGTGCACCCGGGTCAGCACGTCGTCGGCGGGCGGCTCCTCGTGCGCCGCGACGACGGCCACCGCCCTCAGTACTCCGCGAGCGGGCGCACCTCGATGCGGCCGCCGATCGCCCCGGGGCACTTGGCGGCCCAGGTCAGGGCTTCATCGAGAGTCGCGACGTCCAGGACGATGGTGCCGCCGACGAACTCCCGGCTCTCGGCATAGGGGCCGGCGGTGATCACCGGCTCGGCATCGCGATCGGCCTTGGAGACGCTCGTGCCCTCTTCCGGATCCGTGAGGGCGAAGCCGCCGGCGAGCACACCGGCCTCCTTCAGCTCCGCGTCGAAGGTCATGAACTCCTCCGGGCCCGGGCCCTCGTCGGTCTCGCCGCAGCGTTCGTCGGCCATGTTCCCCATCAGCAGCAGTACGTACTTCATGCTCACTCCTCGGTGGTGCGGTGACCGAGCCGAGCGGCCCGGACACCACTATGACGAACGGGCGCCGAGCAGATCGACAGTTCTCCGGAATCGGAGCGACGTCGCCGGGATCGGGTCGCCCGCCCGCCCCGCGTTGTCAAGCCACGCTGAGGCTGTCGATCATGGCCTGGAGGTCGGCGACCTGCTGCTCGTGCCCGGTGGCGGCACCGCCGTCGAACGCCGCGGGGCCCTCCGGCGTATCCACGACGATCACGGCGATCTCCCATGACTCCGTGGTGTCGAGCAGGCTGAGGTCCGAGAGCATGACCGTCGCGGTGACGATCCAGCCGTCGTGCCCGTCGACCGTGAGGGCCTCGTCGCGGTAGTTCTCCAGCTCAGGGTCCGGTCCGTAGATCTCCTGGGCCTGATCGCGCGAGATGCCGCACTGGAAGATGGCTCGCGCGGCGTCCTCGACGCCCGGGTAGCCGCCCTCGTCCTCGGGGTACTCCACGGCGCCCACGGCGGCGACGGAGTACCAACCGTCCTCGACCTCCTGCTCCGCGGCGGCGACATCAACCATGTACGAGGACTGCGAGCCCCAGTTGCTCCCGGTGCCCCAATCCGGCTGGACAGCGAACTCCAGACCGCCGCTGCGCACCGTGCCGTCGGACTGCTCGGCCTGCGAGTTGTTGTCCTCGTGGACCGTGCACTCGGTGGTGGGCTGCTCGGTGAACGTCGGCTCGGCGCCGCCGGCCTCGTCCGTCGCCTCCTCGGAGGGGACGTACTCCTCGGGCCGGGTCTCCTCGGGATCATCGGCAGCAGAGGTCTCCTCGGCGGCGGTCGGATCCTCGGCGTCAGTCGAGAACACGGTCTGTGAGAACACGAGTGCCACGATCGCGAGCACCACCACCAGAACACCGACGCCGCCGAGGGCGACGGCGATGATCGGGCCCCTGCCGCCGCCCCCGCCGGGAGTCCCGCCGTGCCCGGCACTGGGCCCGCTAGGCCCACCGACCCCATCGGAGCCACCGGAGCCACCAGGCCCGCCACCGGTGCCCGGGGTTCCGGTTCCCGGGATCGATGCCCCGCCGCCCGCGCTGCCGCCGGCCCCGCCGCTGAAGTCGGGCAGCTGCGGCGGCTCGGACGTGCCTGGACGGTCGGACATTGCTGCTCCCCTCCAGCCCTGCTCCCCGGCGCGGACGATACGCGTGCCCGGCCGCGGCCCAGCCTAGCGGCGGGGTCGCGGCTCCCGTGCCCGTCTCGATACGCGAAATAATGCAAAGCATGAGTGGCGAAAATGGCAGAGGTAAGGCTAACCTCAGTGTGGCCGCGACGCGCTCCGCTCTCCCGGACCGGTCCCTTTCCCTCGACAGAAGGCAGCCCCATGACCTCCCACTCCCGTCTCTCCCGTCGCCACTTCAGCGCGCTCTCCACCGCCGGTGCTCTGGGCGTGGTCCTGACCGCCTGTGGCGGCAGCACCCAGGCCGCCGACGGCGGTGCGTCCGACGGGGGTGACAGCGGCGCGGCGGGCACCGTGGAGATCGAGGACAACAACGGCACCCAGACCGTCCAGACCCCGCCGGCCTCCGTCGTCGCGACGGACAACCGCACCTTCGAGACGCTCCAGGACTGGGATGTCACGCTCACTGCTGCTGCGCGCGCCCTGATGCCGACGACGATCTCCTACCGGGACGACGAGTCGATCATCGATCTCGGCAACCATCGCGAACCCGATCTCGAGGCGGTCGTCGCCGCCGAGCCGACCCTGATCATCAACGGTCAGCGCTTCGCGGACTACCACGAGGACTTCGCCCGTCTCGCCCCGGACGCGGCCATCCTCGAGCTCGACCCCCGCGACGACCAGCCCTTCGCGGACGAGCTCAAGCGCCAGGTCAGCGCCCTCGGGACGGTGTTCTCCAAGGAGGCCGAGGCCGAGCAGCTCGGCGCCGACCTCGATGCCGCCATGGAGCGCGTCACCGCCGCCTACAACGGCTCCGACACCGTCATGGCCGTCAACGTCTCCGGCGGCGAGATCGGGTACATCGCCCCCGGAGCCGGCCGCACCCTGGGCTGGACGTTCGAGGCCTTCGGCTTCGTCCCCGCGCTCGAGGTGGAGGGCGCCAGCGACGACCATCAGGGCGACGACATCTCCGTCGAGGCCATCGCCGAGTCCAACCCGGACTGGATCCTGGTCATGGACCGTGACGCCGCGATCTCCGCCGACGACCCGGCTTACGAGCCGGCGGCCGAGATCCTCGAGGCCTCCGAGGCGCTCGCCGGGGTCACCGCCGTCGCCGAGGGCCGCCTCGTCTACATGCCCGCGGATACGTACACCAACGAATCGATCCAGACGTACACGGAATACTTCGAGGTCCTGGCCGACGCCCTCGAGGGCGCGGCCTGAGCCTTGGCGCGATGTCGTCCTCGTCCTCACCTCGACCCGCTGCCTCGCCTCGACCCGCTGCGCCGACGGTCGCGCTGGCGCCCGACGGGGCGCCCGAGCGAGCTCGCGGCCGCGAACCGCTGCTGGATGCGAAGCTCGTCGTCGCCCTCGCGGTGGTGGCCCTGCTGCTGGTCGCGTCGCTGCTGACCGGTGTCTACGACGTGGTGGGAGCCGAGGACGGCGGCGAGATGTTCGCGATCACCCGGATCCCGCGCACCATCGCGCTGGTTCTCGCCGGCGCTGCGATGGCCATGTCCGGGCTGATCATGCAGCTGATGACCCAGAACCGGTTCGTCGAACCCTCGACCACCGGCACCACGGAATGGGCCGGCCTGGGGCTGATCCTGGTGATGGTGCTCGCGCCGCAGGCCGGCCTCCTGACCCGGATGACGGTCGCGATCGCCTTCGCCTTCGTCGGCACCATGGTGTTCTTCGCCTTCCTGCGGAAGGTGACCCTGCGCAGCTCCCTGATCGTGCCGATCATCGGCATCATGCTCGGCGCCGTCGTCGGCTCCGTCTCGACCTTCGTCGCCCTCCAGTTCGACGCCCTGCAGAACCTCGGGGTGTGGTTCGCCGGCTCCTTCACCTCCGTGCTGCGCGGCCAGTACGAGGTGCTGTGGATCGTGGCGCTGGTCGGGGTGGCGGTGTTCCTGGTCGCCGACCGGCTCACCGTCGCCGGGTTGGGCGAGGACATCGCCACGAACGTCGGCGTGAACTACCAGCGGGTGCTGCTGATGGGCACCGGCCTGGTCGCCATCGCCACCGGCGTGGTCACCGTGGTGGTGGGGAACCTGCCCTTCCTCGGTCTCATCGTGCCCAACGTGGTCTCGATGATCCGGGGCGACGACCTGCGCAGCAACCTGCCGTGGGTGGCGCTGCTGGGCATCGCCGTGGTCACCGTCTGCGACCTCATCGGGCGCACGATCATCATGCCCTTCGAGGTGCCGGTCTCCCTGATCCTGGGGATCGTCGGCGCCATCGTGTTCATCGCCCTCCTGCTGAGGCAGCGCCGGCATGGGTGAGCGCACGCTGACCGGCTCGGCACCCGCCGCGGGACCGGCACCCGTCACGGGCCCGGCACCCGCCGCTGGGGCGGCGACCGGCGCGGACACCGGGCGGGCCGTGTCCACCGCCCCGGCCGACGCCGTCCTCGACGCGGCGGCCCCGCGCCCGCTGCCCCGGCGCCGCAGCAGCTCCGGTCCCTTTCCGGACGCCAGGTCCAGCAGGCGCTACTGGAGCGTGGTCGGCGCGCTCGTGGTCCTCGCGGCCGCGTTCGGGCTCGGACTGCTGGCCATCGACAACCCGATGCCCGTCGGCACCCGGGGCTTCTGGCTGATCGCCGAGCTGCGCGCGACCTCCCTGGTGGTGATGGCGATCGCCGCGTTCTGCCAGGCCACAGCCACCATCGCCTTCCAGACGGTGACGAACAACCGCATCATCACGCCCTCGATCATGGGCTTCGAGTCGCTGTACACCGTCATCCAGACCGCCGCCGTCTATCTGCTCGGCGTAGCCGGAGTGGTGGCGCTCCAGGGCACCGCGCAGTTCCTCGCGCAGGTGGCGCTGATGGTGGGCCTCTCCGTGCTGCTGTACGGCTGGCTGCTGCGCGGGAAGTACGCGAACATGCAGGTGATGCTGCTGATCGGCATCATCATCGGGGGAGGGCTGGGGTCGGTCTCGACCTTCATGCAGCGCCTGCTGAGCCCCAGCGAGTTCGACGTGCTCAGCGCCCGCCTGTTCGGCTCGGTCACCAACGCGAGCGTCGAATACCTGCCCTACGCGATCCCGCTGTGCCTGGTCGCCGGGGTGCTGGTGTGGCTGAACGCCCGCCGCCTCAACGTCATCGCCCTGGGCCGGGACGTGTGCCTGAACGTCGGCGTGGACCACGGCCGCCAGACCATCTACACCCTGGTGCTGGTCTCGGTGCTGATGGCGGTCTCCACCGCCTTGATCGGCCCCATGGCCTTCTTCGGCTTCCTGGTCGCGACGCTGACGTACCAGCTGACCGGCACCCACGACCATCGCCGGCTGCTGCCGGTCGGCGTGCTGGCCGGATTCGTCGTGCTCTCCGGGGCGTACTTCCTGATGAACCACGTCTTCTACGCGCAGGGAGTGGTCTCCATCATCATCGAACTCGTCGGCGGGTCCGTCTTCCTCGCCGTCATCCTGCGGAAGGGGCGCCTGTGATCACCATCGACGCGGTGCGGAAGCGATACACCTCGGGCTCGCGGACCATCGAGATCGGCCCGGTCAGCCTCGAGATCCCCGCCGGCGGGGTCACGGCGCTGGTGGGCCCGAACGGCGCGGGCAAGTCCACGCTGCTGACCATGGCCGGCCGGCTGCTGGGGATCGACGAGGGCGCGATCGAAGTGGCCGGGTACGACGTCGGCTCCACCGCCTCGAAGGACCTCGCGAAGATCCTCTCCGTGCTGCGCCAGGAGAACCACTTCATCACCCGGCTCACCGTGCGCCAGTTGGTGGGCTTCGGCCGCTTCCCCTACTCCCAGGGGCGGCTGACCAGGCTGGATGAGCAGAAGATCAGCGAGGCCATCGACTTCCTCAACCTCGACGAGCTCGAGGACCGCTACCTCGACCAGCTCTCCGGTGGCCAGCGCCAGCGTGCCTACGTCGCCATGGTCCTCGCCCAGGACACCGAGTACGTGCTGCTGGACGAACCGCTGAACAACCTCGACATGCGCCACAGCGTGCAGATGATGGGCCGGCTGCGGGACGCCGCCCGCGAGCTGGGCCGCACCGTCGTCGTGGTGCTGCACGACATCAACTTCGCCGCCCACTACGGCGACCGCATCATCGCGATGAAGGACGGCGGTGTGGTCGAGGCCGGCCCGGTCGAGCAGATCATGGACGGGGAGGTGCTCACCCGGGTGTTCGACACCCCGGTCCAGGTCATCGACGGGCCCAGCGGCCCGCTCGCCGTCTACTACTGAGAGCAGGCGGAAGGCTGCGCCGACGTTCCTGCGCTCGGGGCCGACGACGCCCGACCCTGCGCCGGCAGCGCGGGACCCGATCCTGCGCCGGCGGCGCGGGACCCGATCCTGCGCCGGCGGCGCGGGACCCGACCCTGCGCCGGCGGCGCGGGATCCGCGACCTCGTGGGAATTGGAGCGCCATACCAACGCGGTCACGGATCCTGCGGAGGAGTCGCGCCGGGCCGCGCCGGGCCGCGACGGGCCGGGTCGAGCCCGGGCTGCGTCGAGCCCGCGCCGTCCGTCGACCGGACCCGCGGTCAGTCCCGCTTCTGGGCGGGGTCGAACCCGGCGCGGCCGTCGGGGCGATCCAGCTCGTCGATCGCGGCGATGTCGTCGGGGCTGAGCTGCAGCTGGACCGACTCCAGGTTCTCCACGATCCGAGAGGGCGTGGCCGATTTCGGGATCGCCACGATGTCGTGGGCGAGGTGCCAGGCGAGGACCACCTGGGCCGGGGTGGCGCCGTGGGCAGCGGCGATGCCGGTGATGACGGGCTTCTCGAGGAGGTCGGACTTGCCCTGGCCGAGCGGCCCCCAGGACTGGGTGAGGATGCTGTGCTGGGCGTGGGCCTCGCGCAGCTCGCGCTGCTGGAAGTAGGGATGCAGCTCGATCTGGTGGATCACCGGGGTGACGCCGGTGGCGGCGATGATCTCCTCGAGCTCGGCGAGCGGGAAGTTCGAGACACCGATCGAGCGGGTCAGGCCCCGCTTCTGCAACTCGACCAGCGCCTCCCACGCCTCGACGTACTGGCCCTGGGACGGGACCGCCCAGTGGATGAGGTAGAGGTCCATGTAGTCCAGGCCCAGCCGCTCCAGGGACGCCTCGCACGCGGCGATCGCGTCATCGTAGGCGTGCTCGTCGTTCCACAGCTTGGTGGTGACGAAGAGGTCCTCGCGGGGCACGTCGGCGGCGCGCACCGCGCGGCCCACGCCCTCCTCGTTGCCGTACAGCTTGGCGGTGTCGATGTGACGGTAGCCGGCCTCGATGGCCTGCCCGGTCAGGTCGGCCGCGACCTCGTTGTCGACCTTGTACACGCCGTAGCCGAGCTGCGGGATCGAGTGGCCGTCATGAAAGGTCAGCGAAGGACTGGTGGACATGGTCTCCTCCTGGAGGGATCGGCGTCGCCGCCAGCCTACGATGGAGTCATGAGCTCGACGAGCCCGGGGCGGACCCGGTGACACCGGCACGCAGCTCACGTCTTGCACCGCTGGAGCGGCCCGTCCCCGACGGACCGCCCGCCTACGACCATGCCCGCGGGCACACCCCCGAGGGGCGGCGGCTGGACGTGTACGGACTGCTGGACACCCTGTTCATCGCCACCGGCGTGGTGGTCTCGGTGTGGCTGGCGCTGCTGTACCTGATCGAGGGCTTCTCGCTGACGCCCATCCGGCTGCTGTACCTGGCTGGTTTCTGGATCCTGCTGACCTACATCACGCTGCCGCGCCTGCATCAGCTGATGACCTGGATCTATCTGCCGGACTACTTCTTCGGCCGCACCCGAACCACCGAGGGCGTGCTCTCGGACCCGATCAACCTCGCCTTCGACGGCCCCGAGCGCGATCTGCACGTGGCGATGCGCCGCGCGGGCTGGGTGCTCGCCGAGGAGCGCACCGTCTCCTCGGCCTGGTCGATGGTCCGCTCGACGCTGCTGCGCAGCTCGTATCCCTCCGCACCGGTCTCCGACCTGTACCTGATGGGCCGACGCCATGACTTCACCTACCAGCAGGAGGTCGGCGGGACCACCACCAAACGTCACCACGTGCGGTTCTGGCGGATGCCGCCGGACTTCGTGCTGCCCGGCGGCTACCGGGCGGACTGGCTCGCCGCCGGCACCTACGACCGCGCCGTCGGCTTCTCCTTCTTCACCCTCCAGGTCACCCACCGCATCGACGAGAACATCGACGTCGAGCGCGACTACCTGATCGACACCGTGCGCTACGCCGACCGGGAGATCCCCGTCGAGATGATCCACGAGTTCTCGACCGCGTACCACCACCGCAACGGCCAGGGCGACCGGTTCCGCACCGACGGCCACCTGCCGGTGATCGATGTGGCCGGCGCCGCCTCCCGGTCAGACGGGGCGACCGCGATGATGCTGCCCCGGCACCGGCCGACGGGGACCACCGTGATGAAGGCCCGCGCCCGCGCCGCGACCCAGTCCGCGCTGGCCGCGGCCCGCCTCACCAGTGGTGTCACCGGCCGCACCGATCTGGGCAACGAGATCTCTGCGCAGTGGCACGGGACGGTCGACGACTTCCACGAGGCCGTGGCCCGGGCGGCCGACCACCACCTGCCGCCGCCGACGGTCGCGTTCACCGGCGCCCTCGTGCTGCTGCAGGCGGGGCTCGTGGTCGCGCAATGGCTCACCCAGCTGCTGGGGACGAGCCCGCTGCCTCTGTTCGATGACGCGACGCTGCTGTTCCCCGGCCAGACCGGGTTGGGCGTGGCCTCCGGGTTCGCCCTGATGCTGGTGTTGCTGCTGATCGGGGTGCTGCGCCGCAGCCGCTGGGCCCGGATCGCCCTGATGGCTGTGTTCACGGCCGACGCGGTCGTGCGCCTGGCGCTGGCCACCTCCTCCGGCGGCGACGTGACCCACTCGCTGCTGGTCGGCGCCGGTGCCTCCGCCCTCGGCGTGCTCGCGATCAGCTCCGACGCCTCCCGCCAGTGGGTGCAGACGCTGCGCGTTTCCTCCCACGAGGACGAGGACGAGGACGAGGACGAGGGCGCGGACGAGGGCGCGGACGCGGACGAGGGCGCGGACCAGGCCGCTGGCGAGGGCCAGGCCGTGGGCGAGGACGTGGACGACGGCGAGAGCAGGTCCGAGGACCGGGACCAGGCCGGCGAGGTGGACGGCCACGCCCCCGGCGGGACGGACGACGGAGTGCCGCAGGCTGACCTGGCGCAGCCGGCGGAGCAGCCGGCGGAGCGGCCGGGCCAGCGGCGCTGACGGCCGCGAGAGCGGCCGGCGCAGCGGCGCTGATGGCAGCGAGAGCGTTCGGCGCAGCGCTGGCAGGGCTGGCAGAGCTGGCAGGGTTGGCAGAGCTGGCAGGGGCGGCAGAGCTGGCAGAGCCGGTCTGCTGAGGCCGGTGGAGACGCGTGTCCGCGGCCGGACCGGGCGCGGCGCAACACGTCGTTCTGTTTCCCGTCGGCCTCGGTGTGAGCACGGACACCACGGAGTAGAGTTCGCTGTCAGCTGTTCACGGTGTCCCTGAGCGCCGACGCTCATCGCGAGCCCGGCGCCACCTTGAGCGGCCCGCCCGAATCCCCGTTCCCCGGGAGGATCCTGATGAGCGAGCCCCACGAGCCTGCCCCGGCAGCGCCGGGCGACCCGGCACCGGTCGGCGGCGCCTCCGACCAGCCCGAGCTGAAGCAGGCCATCACCCCCAAGCTCCTGCTGCTGTTCATCGTCGGCGACATCCTGGGAACCGGCGTCTACGCCCTGACCGGCAAGGTCGCCGGGGAAGTGGGCGGCGCGGGCTGGCTGCCGATCATCATCGCCTTCGCCGTGGCCATGGTCTCGGCGCTGTCCTACGTCGAGATGGTCACCAAGTACCCGCAGGCCGCCGGTGCCGCGCTGTACGTCCACAAGGCGTTCGGCATCCATTTCCTGACCTTCATGGTCACCTTCGCGGTGCTCTCCTCCGGCATCACCTCGGCCTCGACCAGCTCGATCTTCCTCGCCGACAACGTGCTCAAGGCCTTCGGGCTCGACGAGACCCTCGGGGGCGCCGCGACCGGGACCGCGACGGCGATCTCGCTGGCGTTCATCGCCCTGGTCGCCCTGATCAATCTCTACGGCGTCTCGGAGTCGGTGAAGGCGAACGTCGCCCTGACCCTCATCGAGCTCTCCGGCCTCACCCTCGTCATCCTCGTCGGCTTCTTCGCGATCGCCGAGGGCAAGGCGGACTTCTCCCGCGTGATCCTGTTCGAGACCGCGAACGACAAGAGCCTGTTCATGGCCGTCATCGGCGCCACCGCCCTGGCGTTCTTCTCGATGGTCGGCTTCGAGGACTCGGTGAACATGGCCGAGGAGACGGTCAACCCGGTCAAGAACTTCCCGCGCGCACTGATCGGGGGCCTGTCCATCACCGGCGTGATCTACGTGCTGATCTCCGTGCTCGCCGTGGCCGTGGTCCCGATCGGTCAGCTCACGGAGGCGACCACACCGCTGCTGACCGTCGTCGAGGTCGGCGCCCCGGGCATCCCGATCGATACGATCTTCGCGTTCATCTCGATCTTCGCGGTGGCCAACACGGTGCTGATCAACATGATGATGGCCTCCCGCCTGCTGTACGGCATGGCCAAGCAGGAAGTGCTGCCCGGGTTCCTGCGAGGGGTGCTGCGCAGCCGACGCACCCCGTGGGCCGGGATCCTCTTCTCCACCGGCTTGGCCTTCGCGCTGGTGCTCACCGTGCGCTACGTCCTCGCCGAAGGCACCATCTCCGCTCTCGGCGGCACCACCGCGCTGCTGCTGCTGGCCGTGTTCGGCCTGGTCAACGTCGCGGTGCTGGTCCTGCGCCGGGAACCGGGCCGCGAGGGCCACTTCCGGACCCCGACGGTGCTGCCGGTGATCGGCGCGATCACCGCCTTCGCCCTGATCACGCCGCTGGCGCAGCCCGCGCAGAACTACATCATCGCCGGCGGTCTCCTCGCGATCGGCCTGGTGCTGTTCGCGATCACCTGGATCTATAACAGCGCCGTCCGATCCCGGCGCACCCGCATCCGCCACCCCGACGACCTCGGCTGAGCTCAGTTCCCGGCGGAACCCGGGCCTCGCCCGAGTCGCCGCCCTCTTCGATCGTTCCCCCAGGGAGATGCCATGACCACCGTCCTGCTGGCCTATGTCCCCAGTGCGACCAGTGAGGCCGCGCTCGCCTTCGCCGTCGAGGAGGCGAGGCGGCGCGACGCCTCCCTCCTGGTGCTCGCCTCCGAGCGCGCGCCGGACCCGCGCAAGGCCCGCGGCGTCAGCGACCCCCGGCCGCTCGCGGAGCGCCTGGCCGAGACCGGCCTCGAGCACGAGCTGCGCACCGTCCCCAAGCGCGACGACCCGGCCGACGACATCCTCGACGCCATCGAGAACGACGCCGTCGACCTCGTCGTGATCGGCATCCGGCGCCGCACCCCGATCGGGAAGATCCTGCTGGGCTCGACCTCGCAGCGGGTCGCGATCGAATCGCCCGTACCGGTGGTGCTGGTCAAGCCCGACACCTTCGTCAGCCCACCGCGGCCCTGATTCCTCAGCTCACCCAGGCCCTGAGCCTTCCGCCCATCGCGGCCCTGACCGGCACAGACTCCGTGCCAAGCCCGGGATGCCGCACTCGCGTCATACGAATTCCTCTCAGAGTTCACCCCGGTGTCGCCTCAGGGCGAGAACGGGATCACTTTGCTGGCGCATTGTCAGGTCGACTCCCCCCGTTATCGCGGCCGAGAGCACATCAACAGCAAAGGATCTTCCGATGGCCCTGATCGACCTGCCCCTGATGATGAAGGACTCCGTGCGCGGCAAGCGCTCGGCGGTGACGTGTGCGCTGAAGTGCGGTAACCAGTGCGCCTACGGCCCCTGCAACCACAGCGACAACTCCACCTTCCGCGACATCGCCTCCGCCGCGCTCTCCCGCCGCACCATGCTCGGCGGCACCGGCGGCGCCATCGCGATCGCCCTGGCCGGCACCCAGGGCGCCGTCGCGGCCCCGGCCGGCTCCTCCCCGGCGGCCCCGACCGTCGGCCCCGCGCCCGCCCTCGCCCCCAACGGCACCTCGCTCGACTTCGACGCGATCGCTCCGGTGAACTTCGAGACCGACGAGTTCACCGTGCCCGAGGGCTTCGAGTGGCACCCCGTGATCCGCTGGGGCGACCCGCTGTTCGACGACGCCCCCGAGTTCGACTGGAACGCCCAGAGCGCCGAGGCCCAGCGGGTCCAGTTCGGCTACAACAACGACTACACCGAGATCCAGGAGATCCCGGACACCGACGGCAAGCGCGCCGTGATGTTCGTGAACCACGAGTACACGAACGAGAACATCATGTTCCCGGCCGACACGGACCAGGACGACATCATCGAGATCGGCATGGCCGCCCACGGGCTCACCGTCGTCGAGCTCGAGCGCGAGAACGCCATCTCGCCCTACAGCTATGTCCAGGGCGCGGAGCTGAACCGCCGCATCCATCTCGACGACGAGTTCGCCCTGACCGGCCCCGCCGCCGGCAGCGACCTGGTCACGACCGCTGACGACCCCAAGGGCAGGACCGTCCTGGGAACGCTCGGCAACTGCGCCGGCGGCCTGACCCCCTGGGGCACGCTGCTCTCCGGCGAGGAGAACTTCCACGGCTACTTCCGCGCTCCCGGCACCTCCGAGGCCGAGCAGCGCTACGGCCTGGCTGACCGCGAGACCTCCCGCCTGTGGGAGCAGAAGTACGACCGCTTCGACGCCCGCAACGAGGGCTACGAGAACGAGCCCAACCGCTTCGGCTGGATCGTCGAGGTCGACCCGTTCGACCCTGAGTCCACCCCTCGCAAGCACACGGCGATGGGCCGCTTCAAGCACGAGGGCGCCAACGTGATCATCGGCGAGGACGACCGCGTCGTCGCGTACATGGGCGACGACGAGGTCTTCGACTACCTCTACAAGTTCGTCTCCAAGAAGAAGTACGTCGAGGGCGACCGCGACCACAACATGAAGCTGCTGGAGGAGGGCGACCTCTTCGTCGCCAAGTTCACCGGCAACTCCGCCGACGAGATCGACGGCTCCGGCGAGGTTCCCTCCGACGGCGCCTTCGACGGCACCGGCGAGTGGCTGCCGCTCGTGCTCAAGGGCAAGTCCCAGGTCGAGGGCTTCACCGTCGAGGAGGTCCTGGTCAACACCCGCCTCGCGGCCGACACCGTGGGCCCGACCAAGATGGACCGCTGCGAGGACGTCGAGCCCTCCCTGGCCTCCCGCCGCGTGTACGTCGCCTGCACCAACAACTCCGGCCGCGGCGTCGACGGCAACGCGCCGGCCGACGAGATGAACCCTCGCACGGAGAACCGCGACGGCCACATCGTGGAGATCGACGAGCAGGGCGACCAGTCCTCGACGACGTTCTCCTGGAACCTGCTGATGGTGTGCGGTGACCCCGAGCAGGGCGATCAGACGTACTTCTCCGGCTTCCCGCAGGACAAGGTCTCCCCGATCTCCTGCCCCGACAACCTCGCCTTCGACTCTGTGGGCAACCTCTGGATCTCCACCGACGGCGCCCCCTCCGGCATCGGCTACAACGACGGCCTGTTCCGCGTGACCCTGGACGGCGACAGCCGCGGCCGCGTCGAGCAGTTCCTCTCGGTCCCGATCGACGCCGAGACCTGCGGCCCGATCATCCGCGACCAGGACCAGACCGCCTTCGTCTCGGTCCAGCACCCCGGCGAGGACGGCGAGTGGGGCGACCAGCGCTCCTACTTCCCCGACTTCGACGGCGTCGGCCCCAAGCCCGCCGTGATCCAGGTGCTGCCGATCGCCGAGGAGCACCCCTTCTCCGACATGGGCCCCGAGGACGAGCACTACGAGTCGGTCATCTGGGCGTACGAGAACGGCATCGCCAAGGGCTACAAGGACGGCACCTTCCGTCCCGTCCAGCCCGTCAACCGTGACGCGATGGCCGCGTTCCTGCACCGCCTGGCCGGTTCGCCGGAGGTCACGCCCCCGCGCAGCGAGCCGTTCCGCGACGTCGAGCGCGGTCAGGAGCACTACGACGCGATCATCTGGGCCTACCAGCAGGGCATCACGACCGGCTGGAGCGACCGCACCTTCCGGCCCACCCAGCCCATCGCGCGCGATGCGATGGCGGCGTTCATGTACCGCTACGCCGGCTCGCCCGCCTTCGACGAGCCCACCGAGCGTCCCTTCGAGGACGTGCCCACGCACATCATGTACGCCAAGGAGATCGCCTGGCTCGAGGACCAGGGCATCTCCAAGGGCTGGAGCGATGGCACCTACCGTCCGCTGAACCCGATGAACCGTGACGCCACCGCGGCGTTCCTGCACCGCGCCCGCACGGAGCAGAACATCACGTTCATGGGCGGCTGATCGCCGGTCCCCTGCATCGGGTGACCGACCCTCCGGTCCCGACGACGCGACGGCCCCGCAGCCACACGGCCCCGCAGCCACACGGCCCCGCAGCCACACGACTGCGGGGCCGTTGGTCGTGGCCGTCCGTGGTGCGCATGACCGCCGCGCCGGGATCGGCTCCGCCACTGCGGGGTCGGCTCGGCGGGGCCGGCCGGTGCCTCGGCGCAGTCTGGAGCACCCTCGAGCGCGTGATTCCGGCCACGGAAACGGGGCGTGAGGCGTGTGGACGAGGCTTATTTATCTCGCGTGTTTATCTCGCGTGCGCGCGCGGGCCCGTCGGAGTGCCCGGTGGGCGTCCGGAACTTTGGCCGCCGCCTGCGGATCGGTAGGATCACGGCCATGCCCCGCCCCGCCACGTCCGACCGCTCCCGGCCGGGGTGCTGACGGTGTCGGTGCTCTGGACGCTCCTGATCCTGCTCGCCACGGCCGCGCTCACGCCGCTGCTGGACCGGGTGCTCGGCCGCGCCGCCTGCTGGGTGCTCGCCGGGCTGTACCTCGTGGCCACCGCGACCCTGATCCCGGCCGCCTCGGCGGTCCTCGCCGGCGCCGGCGACGATCCCGCTGCTGTGTTCACGATGCCGTGGGCTCCGCAATGGGACATCGATCTCGCCCTGCGCGCGGACGGCGTCGGCATCGTCTTCGCCATGATCGCCCTGGTCATCGGCGCGATCGTGCTCGCCTACTCGGCGCGATACTTCGAGCCCGGGCGCCACCTCAGCTTCTCCCTGGTGATGGTGCTGTTCACCCTGTCGATGGTGGGCCTCGTGCTCGCCGACGACCTGGTGCTGCTGTTCATCACCTGGGAGCTCACCTCGATCGCCTCCTTCCTGCTGATCGCCCGCTCGGGCAGCGCCGGCCAGGCCGCCTCGATGCGCACGCTGCTGATCACCTTCCTCGGCGGCCTGAGCCTGCTGACGGCCGTGTCGCTGATGGTGGTGCGGCTGGGCACCACCTCGCTGCACGAGGTCCTCGCCTCCGATGTCTGGTCCACCGACCCCGGCTTCGCGACCCTGGTGGCGGTGCTGGTCGCCGTCGCGGCCTGCACCAAGTCCGCCCAGTTCCCCTTCCACGTGTGGCTGCCCGACGCGATGGCCGCGGCCACCCCGGTCTCGGCGTACCTGCACGCGGCCGCCGTGGTCAAGGCCGGCATCTTCCTGCTGCTGCGCTTCAGCCCTGCCTTCCACGACGTGCTGGCGTGGAACGTGCTGCTGATCGTGGCGGGCCTGATCACCGCCTTCGTCGGCGGATTCCTCGCCCTCCAGCAGCCGGACCTGAAGAAGCTGATGGCCTACTCCACGGTCAGCCAGCTGGGCCTGATCGTCACCGTCATCGGCGTCGGCACCGAGGCGGCGATCCTCGCGGCGGTGGTGCACACGATCGCCCACGCCCTGTTCAAGTCCGGGCTGTTCATGATGGTCGGTGTGGTCGACCACGCCGTGCACACCCGCGAGCTGCGCCGGATGCCGGCGCTGCTGCGCGCCATGCCGGGCTCGTTCGTCATCACGCTGCTGGGCTGCATGTCGATGGCGGGCCTGCCCCCGATGCTCGGCTTCGCCTCCAAAGAGTCGCTGCTGACCGGCGCCCTCGAGGCCCATGGCCCGGCCTGGGTGGGGTGGACGGTCGCGCTCGGCATCGCCGGGGCGAGCGTGCTCACCTTCGCCTACTGCGCCAAGATCGTGCTCGGCGTCTTCGTCGACGGCCGGGACGAGCACGCGCTCGCCCGCACGGACGGCGTGACGCCGGCCCAGGAAGCCGGCAGCACCGATCCGACCGGGGCGACGGTCCGGGCTGCCGACGCCCACCGTCCCGAGGCGCTGTTCCTCTGGCCGGCCGCCCTGCCCATCCTCGCCGGGCTGCCCCTGGCCCTGTGGGTCGGCGTGCTGGACACCCCGGTCTCCCGGGCGATGGAGGCCGCTCTGGGCGGCGAGCACCACGCTCACCTCGCCCTCTGGCACGGCATCACCCCGGAGCTGGGCCTCACCGCCGGCGTCATCGTGCTGGGCACCGTGATCGCCCTGGTCCGCCGCCCGCTGCTGCCCGCCCTGGAGGCGCGCCCGTTCCCGGTCGACGGCGCCCGCGTGCTGACCGCCGTCGACCGCCTGGCCGAGCGCATCGCGGCCGTCCTGGTCCGCCCGATCGCCTCGGACGACCCGATGCGGCACCTGGGCGCGATCGTGGTGGCCTTCGCAGCGGTCGTGCTGGGCTCGCTAGCGGTGCTGGCCGGCGATCTCGTCCCGCTGGCCCCCGGCACCAATCAGCCCATCGACCTCGTCCTGCTGGTGCTGATCACGGCCGCGGTCGTGGTGGTGTGCACGCGTCACGACCGCCTGGGCGCCGCGGTCGCCCTCGCCGCGATCGGGATCCTGGCGACCGTGCAGATCCTCTCCCTGGGTGCGCCGGACGTCGCCCTGACCCAGCTGCTGGTCGAGTCGCTGACGATCATCGTGATCATGCTGGTCCTCCAGCGCCTGCCCAAGGGCTTCGTGTTCCCGCATTGGCCCCGCCGCCGCGGCTCGATCACCATCGCGGTGCTGGTCGGCCTGGCCGCCGGGGCCGGCATGTTCCTGTTCGTGGGCCGACGGGGCCGCAGCGACGTCGCCCAGTACTACATCGACCACGCCGAGGAGATCACCGGCGGCCACAACATCGTCAACGTGATCCTCGTGGAGTTCCGTGCCCTGGACACCCTCGGCGAACTGTCCGTGCTCGGCATGGCGGGCATCGCGATCGTCGCCGTGCTCTCCAGCATCCGCGACCGGTTCATCGACCCCGACGAGCCCACGGACCATCAGCCGGCCGACGAACCGCAGCTGCGGCCCGAGGGCACCTCGGCCCATCGTGCGATCGACTCCGCCTGGGGCAACGCCGCCGCGCTGCAGCTGATGGTGCGGGTGACGGGACCGATCCTGGCGATCATCTCGGTGATGCTGTTCCTGCGCGGGCACAACGCTCCCGGCGGCGGCTTCATCGCTGCCCTGGTCGGCTCGGCGATCGTGGCGCTGCTGTACCTCTCGACCTCCATGGACCGCCCGATCGGGCCGCCGAAGCTGCCGGTGGTGCTGATCGGCGGCGGGATCGGCGTCGCGCTCGGGGCCGGCTTCCTCGGGTACGCGAAGACCGGGTTCCTCGAACCGCTGCACGGGTACCTGCTGGGGGTCCACGTCTCCACCTCGATGATCTTCGACCTCGGGGTGTACCTGGCGGTGCTGGGGCTGGTGATGATCGCGGTGAACCTCCTGGGCGTCAGCGCCACCCGCGGTGACGTGCCACCGATCGAGGGCACCCGCGAGCGCACCGATGAGGCCGTCGAGGGCGAGCTGTCCGGCCCCCTGGAGACCACCCGCGGCGAACCCGCCCCCCGCCGGCGCCGCGTGGGGATGGGCACCTCCCATCTCACCGCCGGCACCGAACCGAAGGAGCCCGGTCGCCGATGATCCTCAGCCTGACCGTGGCCGTCCTCGTCGGCGGCGGGGTGTACCTGCTGCTGCAGCGCTCCATGGTGCGCGCCGTGTTCGGCATGACCCTGCTCAGCCACGCCGCGAACTTCATCCTGCTGGCCAGCGGCGTCCCCGGATGGCGCGCTGAGCCGCTGACCGATATCTCGGCCCGTCCCGAGATGGCCGATCCGCTCCCGCAGGCCTTCGTGCTCACGGCCATCGTGATCACCATGGCCGTTACCATCTTCATGCTCACCCTGGCGGTCATCGGCCACGACGACGACATGTCTCATCACCCGAAGACCGGCGAGAGTGAGGACTCATGATCCCCGCCGTCGCCCCGTCGCTGCTGCCCCTGTTCGTGGTGATCCCCCTGCTGGGAGCCGCCGCGCTGGTCCTCGTCCGCCGCCATCTCGTCGAGAGCGTGCTGCTGATCGCCGTGCCGGTGATCTCCGGCGTCGGCGCGATCTGGCTGCTGGCGTACCACCGCAGCGAGCCCGTCGTCGCCCACGCCGTCGGCGGCTTCTCGGACGTGCTGGCGATCCCCTTCGTCTCCGATTCATTCAGCGCGCTGATGCTGCTGGTCACCGCGGTCGCGACCCTGGCGGCGAGCGTGTTCCTGCTGCTGACGGGGGAGTCCCACTACCGGTTCGTGCCGCCGCTGGTGCTGCTGCTGACGGCGGGCGTCAACGGCGCCCTGCTCACCGGGGACCTGTTCAACCTGTTCGTGTGGGTCGAGGTCATGCTGATGCCCTCCTACGCCCTCATCGCGCTGACCGGGACCTGGCGGCGACTCGGCATCGGCCGCCTGTTCGTGCTGGTCAATCTGCTCACCTCGACGGTGCTCGTGATCGGCGTGGCCTTCGTGTACGGCGCCGCGGGCACGGTGAACCTCGCGGCGCTGGCCGGCGCCGGCAGCGAGGATCCCGTCACCGCCGCGGCGCTGGCCGTGGTGCTGCTGGCCCTGGCGGTCAAGGGCGGCATGGTCCCGGTCCACTCCTGGCTGCCGCGGGCCTACCCGGCGACCTCGGCGGGGATCATGGGCCTGTTCTCCGCCCTGCACACCAAGGTGGCGCTGTACGCGATCTACCGCATCATCACGGTGACCTTCTCCGACGGGCTGCCGTTCCTGGCCGTGCTCGCCGTCCTCGTGATCGCAACCATCCTGGTCGGTGCGTTCGCCACCGCCGGCGCCTCCCGCGTCCGCACCGCGATGGGTCACCAGATGGTCGCCGGCGTCGGCCACATCCTGCTGGGCCTGGTGCTGCTGACCCAGCTGTCCCTGACCGCCGGCATCCTCTACCTCGTCCACCACGTGGTGACGATGTCGGCGCTGCTGCTGACCACCGGCGCGGTCGAGCACACCTACGGCTCCGGCCGTCTCGACCACCTCTCCGGGCTGGCGCGGCGCGACCCGTGGGTCGTCGGGATCATCGCCCTGGGCCTGTTCAGCCTCGTCGGCCTGCCGCCCACCTCCGGACTGTGGGGCAAGGTGGGTCTGCTCAGCGCCTCGGCGGAGCAGGCCTCCACCGGTGAGGGGGTGCTGGGCTGGGCGGCCGTCCTCGCGGTGGTCGTCGCGTCCGTCGGCTCCCTGCTGGGCCTGCAGCGCGTGTGGCGCGGCATCGCATGGGGCGAGGACATGACCACCTACCGACCCGATGACCCCCGCACCGGCCGTGGGGCAGAGACCCCGCTGCCGGACGAGGTGCGCGTGCCCTGGCGCCTCGCCCTGCCCGGCGCGTCGATGATGGCGCTGTCGCTGGCGATGTTCGTCGGCATCGGCCTCCTGCTGCCGACGGTGGACCTCGCCGCCACGGACCTGCTGGACGTCGGCGCCTACGTGGAGGCGGTGAGGGGCGGATGATGCGGCTGTGGTACACGCTGTCCTACGCGCTGTGGATCCTCGTCGAGATCCTCAAGGGCTCGGTCGAGGTCGCCAAGGGCGTCTACACACCCGGAGTGCACAGCTCCCCGGCGATCGTCGAGTACCGTCTGCGGGCCACCACCGACATCGAGATCGTCGCGATGGCCTCCTCGATCACGATCACCCCCGGCACCCTCGTGGTGGGCACGGCGCACGGCACGGCCGAAGAGCGGCCCAGCCTGTTCGTCCACGCCCTGTTCGCCACCTCCCGTGAGCAGGTGCTCTCCGACCTCGCCGAGATGGAGGAGCGGCTGCTGCGCGCCACCCGCGGGCGGGGCGGGGCGGATGCCGCCCTGCATCCCCGCCGCGGCGGACTGGCCGACGAGCGCTACGCCGATGGCCGGGAAGCACGTCGCATCCACGACAGCGGGGGCCGCAGCGGTGACCGGGAGCAGGGGCAGGCCCCGCTCGCGACCGGCTCGGAGGGGTCCGACCCCTCGGCGGCCGGCCCGTCGGCGACCGGCCCGACGGCGGGCGGCCCGACGGCGGGCGACCCGTCGGCGACCGATCCCTCGGCGACCGATCCGGAGGAGGAACGATGACCATCGTCCTGTGGCTGACCACCGCGATGCTGGGTGCGACGATCCTGGTCGGACTGTTCCGCATGGCCACCGCCCCGGACCCCGCCAGCCGTGCCGTGGTCGGTGACCTGGTGTTCTTCTCCGGCGTCGGCGTGATCATCATCGTCGGCCTGATCAAGGAATCCGCCGCGGCGGTGGACGCGGCGCTGATCGCCGCCGTGCTCGGCATCCTCTCGACCGTCGCCCTCGCCCGCATCCTCACCAGGGGGCAGCGATGAGCGCCGCACTCGATCTCGTCGTGACCGTCGTGACCGCCGTGCTCCTGCTCGGCGGCGCGTTCTGGATGCTCACGGCCGCCCTGTCGATGTTCCACGCCCGCGACGCCCTCAGCCGCATCAACGTGCTCTCCCCGGCCACCGGCCTCGGGCTGCCGATGATCGTGGTCGCCGCGTTCCTGCGCCACACCCAGATCAGCGGCTTCGAGGTCGCGATGCTGGTCAAGTCGATCATCACCGTCATCGCCCTGATCATCGTCTCCTCGATTGCCTCGAACGTGCTGGCGAGGGCCGCCTATCTCTCCGGCTCCCCGGTCGACCCGCGCACCGCGCCGCAGGATCTCGCTCGCGCCCCCGGTGAGGGCGAGCAGACCCCGCACACCGAGGTGCGCCCGGGTGAGGAGATGGGGCCCGACGGCCGGTAACACCCGGGTGACGTCTGTCCACAGCCGCCGTCGGGGCCCGGCGGGGCCCTCTACTGTGGGGCCATGGTGACGACACTGCCCTACGGCTCCTGGCCCTCGCCCATCACCGCCGAGCAGCTCGCGACCGGCGGGACCAGGCTCGGCGCCCCGCGCCTGGTCGGCGACGCCGTGTGGTGGACCGAAGGCATCGCCACCGAGGGCGGGCGCCAGGCGATCGTGCGCTCGGCAGGAGCGGTCGACGTCGCCGGCCGTGACGACGATGCGGCAGCTGCTGCGGTCACCGTCCTGCCCGCGCCGTTCAACGCGCGCTCACGCGTGCACGAGTACGGCGGAGCGAGCTGGACCGTCGTCCCCGGCGCCGCCGGGACAGGCTCCGAGCCCCCGCTGGTGGTGTTCGTGAACTTCGAGGACCAGCGCGTCCACGCCGTCCGGGAGGGCGAGCAGCCGCGCCCGCTCTCGCCCCTCGGCCCCGAGGTCGATTCCGCCCACGGGCCCTCGCTGCGCTGGGCCGACCCCACGCCGGTCACCCTGGCCGACGGCACCGTCGAGATCTGGTGGATCTGCGAGGACCACACCGGCGGTGACCAGGGCCCGCGCGCCGATGCCGACGGCGCACCCCACATCGAGCGCTACGTCGCGGCCGTGCCCCTGGACGGCTCGGCCGCCGAGGACCCGTCCGCCGTCCGGCGTGTCACCCCGGCCTCACGGTTCGTCGCCCATCCGCGCATCAGCCCGGACGGGACCCGGGTCGCCTGGCTGAGCTGGGAGCACCCGCAGATGCCGTGGGACGGCACCCAGCTGCACGTCGCGCCGCTGGCCGGAGGCAGTGCGGGCACCGGTGACGTGATCGCGGGCGGTCCCGAGACCTCCGTCCTGCAGCCGGAATGGCTCGACGACCAGCGGCTGATGTTCGTCTCCGACGCCTCCGGCTGGTGGAACCCCTGGACCTGGTCGGCCGAAGCCGGCGCCCGGCAGGTCCTCGAGCTCGACCAGGAGTTCGCCGGGCCGATGTGGACCCTCGGCAGCACCTGGTACCAGGTGCTCGACGCCGACCGGGCCCTCGTCCAGTACGGTCGCGCCGCCGCGAACCTCGGGGTGCTGAGGCTCAGCACGGCCGAGCTGACGCCGCTGGAGTGCCCGCTGACGCAGATCAGCGCCGCCCTCGTGCGCGCCGACGGGCTGGTGGTGCTGGCCGGGGCATCGCCGACGCAGTTCGCCGCGCTCCACACCGCGCGACTCGAACTCGCGGCCGGCCACGGTGACCGGCCCGCCGCCGCGACGGACCCGTCGACGGCCCCAACGTCGGCGGGCGATGGTCCGTCGGCCGTCCTGTCCTCGCTGACTCTGCTGCGCTCCTCGCGCAACGACGCCCCGGACCCCGGCGCCCTGCCCGTCGGCGAGAGCATCGAGGTTCCCCTCGCCGAAGGCGGTGTCGTCCACGCCATCGTGTACCGGCCCCGGCAGGACGGCATGGCCGGCCGCGAGGGAGATCTGCCGCCGTTCATCGCTCGCGTCCACGGCGGTCCGACCGGGCACGTCCCGCCGGTCCTCTCGCTCCCGGTCGCGTACTACACCTCCCGGGGCCTGGGCGTGGTGGAGGTCAACTACGGCGGCTCGACCGGCTACGGCCGCGCCTACCGCAACCGTCTGCGCGGGCAGTGGGGCATGGTCGACGTCGCCGACACCGTCGCCGTCATGGAACATCTGGTTTCCCAGGGGATCGCCGACGGGAAGCGACTGGCGATCGAGGGCGGCAGCGCCGGCGGCTGGACCACGCTCGCGTGCCTGACCCGCACCGACACCTTCGCCGCGGGCGTGTCCAGCTTCGGCGTCGCCGAGCTCGAGAAGTTCCGCCTGGACACCCACGACTTCGAGTCGCGCTACATCGACGGCCTCGTCGGCCCCTATCCCGAGCGCCGCGACCTGTACGTCGAGCGCGCCCCGCTCAACCACGTCGACGAGCTCGAGGTGCCGGTGCTGCTCCTCCAGGGCGACGAGGACCGGATCGTGCCGCCCAGCCAGTCCGAACTGTTCCGTGACGCGCTCGCGGCCAAGGGGATCCCGCACGCCTACCTCCTGTTCGAGGGGGAGCAGCACGGGTTCCGCAAGGCGGAGTCGATCATCCGCGCCACCGAGGCGAGCCTGTCGTTCTACGGGCAGGTGCTGGGATTCAGCCCGGCGTGCGTGCCGGTGCTCGAGCTGCAGCGCGACTGAGGGCGGCGGGATGAGCATGGGGCCAGAATCCGGGCAGGGACCGGGTGGCACGGGATCAGGCGCATGGCCGGGTCCCGGGGGAGGACCAGGCGCATGGCCGGGTCCCGGGGGAGGACCAGGCGCATGGCCGGGTTCAGGAGGCGGACCGGGCGCAGGGGCGGGCCCGGGAGGCGGACCGGGCGCAGGGGCGGGCCCGGGAGCGGTGCCGCGCCCCGTCGCCCAGCCGCTGCGACCGGCCACCGCCGCCGTCGTGGTCGCG
Source organism: Brachybacterium sp. GCM10030268 (assembly GCF_042666305.1). NCBI lineage: Bacteria > Bacillati > Actinomycetota > Actinomycetes > Micrococcales > Dermabacteraceae > Brachybacterium > Brachybacterium sp. GCM10030268. The sequence goes on from NZ_JBHTCW010000003.1 coordinate 29,373, forward strand.
GCGGCGCTCGCGGTCGCCATCGCCGCCGGGCTGGTCTTCGGTCTCAGCGAGAGGCCTCTCATGGCGTGGGCGGCTGGCTCGATGGCCTGCGAGGTGGCCTGGGTGCTGACGCTGATGGGGCTGTGGGCTCTCGAGGCCGGCCTGTCTCTGGCCGCGCTGATCCTGGCCATCCTGGTGGTCGTCAGGGGAGCCGCGAACCTGCGCCGGGGCGGGATCTTCATCCTCGTGGCGGCGGCCATGGGGCTCTTCGGGATGTTCGGCCTGTCGTTCGAGACCTACGGAGATCCCCCGGGCCTTTCCACGGTCGAGATCGTCTTCACGGTTCTCGAGGTCCTGGGCGGGCTCGTCCGCATCGCGCTGCTGCTGGCCGGCGTCGCGATCATGGTGCGCAGCGTCCAACGGCTCCGACGAGAACGCGGCGCACGGCCACGAGCCTGACCCTGCCCCACTCATCGACCGTCACCCCGCTCGGCCCATCGTGACGAGTGGCACATCGCAGGGCGTCCGGCTACCGTGGTCGACGGCGTGCGGCGGCCGACGGACCCACCGGCAGCGGCGCCAGGCAGGTCTCGTCGTCGCCGGCGCCGAGCCCCTTTCCTGCCGCGACGCGATGCGAAGGAGCTCCCATGGATTCCCGGACGACGCCGAGCAGCGACGAGAACCCCGAGGCCGGAGCAGTCGGCCGCGGGGGAGAGCCCGGTGGCGGTGACACGTCCGCCACCGGCGGCGATGCCGGTCGCGCGGGTCCCGTCCGCGGCAGCGGTCCCAGCTCCAGCAGCGGCCGCCTCCGCCGCACCGGACTCACCCGCCGCGCGGGCCTGGCCGGCACTGCGCTGGCGGCCACCGCCACCGCCGTCGGAGTGCCGATCGCCGGCTGGGCGAAGGGCGATCCCGCTCCGCACAAGGACGAGCCCTCCTCTCGCTCGGCCCTGGCCGCACCGGACTGGAGCCGCGGGAAACCCCACCGCCATCCGTGGGACCGCCAGCGATCGGGCAGGACGCTGCGAGAGGCCGAGCCCGGCTCCGTCGGCCTCGACGCCGACTCGCTCGAGGAGCTGCCCGCGATCATCCGCGCCGGCCTGGACCACGATCCGCCCCGCTTCTCCGGCGCCTCGCTGCTGGTCGCCTCCCAGGCGGGCATCGCCTATGAGCACGCCGACGGGTACGCGCTGCGCTGGAAGAATGCGACCGAGCAGCTGCCCGAGAATCAGTGGATCGAGGCGCGCAGCGACACGATCTACGACCTCGCCTCCATCTCGAAACTGTTCACCGCCACCTCGGTGATGCAGCTGATCGAGCGGGGCGAGCTGTCGCTGGAGGACACCGTCGCCTCGCATCTGCCGGCCTTCGCCGCGAACGGCAAGGCCGACGTCACCGTCCAGCACCTGCTCACCCACGTCGGCGGACTGCCGCCCTTCATCAACCTCTACTCCTCCTACCCCGACGTGCCCTCGCGGCTGGACGCCGTGCTGACGGTCGCACCGCAGGCCCCGCCCGGCACCGAGTACGTCTACAGCGACCTCGGCCTGATCACGCTGGGGCTGACCGTCGAGAAGCTCTCCGGGCAGAGCTTGGATGAGTACGTGCGCGAGCACATCACCGAGCCCCTCGGCATGCACGAGACCATGTACAACCCGCCCGCGGAGCTGCGCCCGCGGATCGCCGCCACCGAGTACATCGACTTCTACGGGGAGCTCGTCCACGGTCACGTCCACGACGAGAACGCCTACTCGCTCGGCGGCGTCGCCGGGCACGCCGGGGTCTTCTCCACCGCCCGCGACCTGGCCGTCTTCGGGCAGATGTTCCTCGGCGGCGGGCGCTACGGGAAGGCCGAGATCCTCTCCGCCCAGACCGTGCAGGAGATGTTCACCGACCGCATCGCCGCGGTCACCGGGGTCGGCGGTGCCCGCCGCGGCCTCGGCCCCGAGCTGGAGGCCTGGTACTACCACGCAGGCCTGACCAGCCCGTATAGCGGGGCGCACACCGGCTTCACCGGCACCTCACTGGTGGTCGACCCGCTGACCGACACCATCGTCATCATGCTCGCCAACTCCGTCCACCCCACACGCGAGTGGTCCTCCACCTCCGCCACCCGGCGGGAGGTCTCCACGTGCGTGGCGGGTGCCCTGGGCATTGTGCCGACGAAGCTGCGGGAGGGCTGGAGCGCCGGCGCCGAGGACGATTCCGCGGCGACCCTCACGGCCGGCCTCGATCTGGGCAGCGGCGGGGCCCGCAGCCCGGAGCTGGTGCTGGATCTGTTCGCTCATCTCGAGACCGCGTACGACGTGCTGTCGGTCGAGGCCTCGCAGGACCAGGGCTCGAGCTGGAGCCCGCTGGCCGGGACGCTCGAGGCCCGCCATCAGGAACCGGTCGAGGTGCCCGACGGCCAGATCACCGGCTGGGGCCGACGCCGGCAGTGGACCGGTACGTTCCCCCTGGTCGACTCGGCGGGAGCGGTGCTCGGCGACGAGGTGCAGATCCGGCTGACCGTGACGACCGACGGCGCCACCCGCGGGCTGGGTGCGTGGGTGGGCCGGATCCGGGTAGTGGACGGGCACCACGAGCTGCTGGACACCGATCGTGCTGCGGACCGTGAGGTGATCGTGGCCGACGGGTGGGTGCGGGGCGAGTGAGCTGCCCGGCGGCGGGTCGCTCGGCATCTCCGCCTGACGGTATCGGCATCTCTGCCTGACCGCAGCGGGCGGGGCCTGACCGCAGGGGGCGGGGCCTGGCTGCAGCGGGCGGGTCTCAGGCGTCGGCGGCCAACGTCCGCTCGATGTCGTCGGCGATGTCGGCCGGCTCCACCTTCGGTCCGTAGCGGGCGATGACGGCACCGTCGCGGCCGATGAGGAACTTGGTGAAGTTCCAGCCGATCTCGCCGGCGGGGATATCGCCGTGCGGACCGGCGTGCGAGCTGGTCAGCCACGTGTACAGCGGGTGCGCGTCCTCGCCGTTGACGTCGACCTTCGCGAACATCGGGAACTCGACGCCGAAGTTGACGGAGCAGAACTCGGCGATCTCGGACTCGGTGCCCGGCTCCTGGTGCATGAACTGGTCGCAGGGGAAGCCGAGCACCACCAGGCCGCGCTCATGGAAGCGGGCGTACAGATCCTGGAGCCCTGCGTACTGCGGGGTGAAGCCGCACTTGCTGGCGGTGTTGACCACCAGCGCGACCGACCCGACGTAGTCGGCGAGGTTCTTGTCCTGCCCGGTGATCGTGCTCGCGGTGAAGTCGGCAAGAGTCGTCATGAGTCCATTGTGGACCCCTGAGATGTGGGCCTCACAGGGCTGGCCGGGCCGGGTGGCGCGGCCTCACGTCCGGGCCGGCGCCGGAGGTGTGACGGCGCCAGTTCTGTCGCGGCGCGCCCGGGTGTCGGTCGCTGCTCGTGAATGGTTCCTCCACAATGCTCATTCGTCCACATTATTCGGTGCTGGCTGGCGCAATTCGTTATGAGTGTCTAATTGCGGCTGATCGGAGCGTGCAGAGAGGGGGCGATGTCCGGCCGGCCGGCGTGAGGCGATGGCGCCGATGTGTGCTCCCCTCGGTCACCAGCGGTGACAGTGCTGGGGGTGGGCGACTATGTGGCACGCAGAAAGTGTGGAGGAATCGTCGCAAAAAGTTGTCCACATTCCGGGGAACGAGGTTTCGATACGTGGTGATGCGCGAGAGGATGGAGCTATGTCCACATCACAGCAGTCACCACCTCCGGGAGAGGGCCCGACCGCGCAGCAGCCCCCGGGCCCGCCACGGTCGGTGGCTGCTGTGCGCGCCGCTGGTCTGGCGGGTCTTGCAGAACTGCTGGCTGATGACGGCTTCATCCTCGAATCGATCGCCACCGATCCGCGTCGGCTGTTCGAGGTCGGTACCCAGGAGCGAGCGGTGTTCACCAACCTCCTCGCCACGATCCAGGAGGCACGCAGCGCCCTGGATGCTCTGGAGGCGCGCACCGTCGTCGCCCTCGGCAAGGCGACCACGCGGGATCTGATCGCCGCCGCCCGCGACAGCACGGCGCACGAGGATGCGGTGCTGCCTCCGATGGAGCGCATCAACCGCCAGTCCGATGCGGCCACGCGCCGGGACCTGTCGTTGATGACCCGGCGGTCCCCTGCAACTGCCGGCCGGACGTTCTCGGCGGCGCGACGCATGGTGGCCTCGATGCCCGAGATGCTCTCCGCGATGGGATCGGGCAAGGTCACCGCTCAGGTCGCCTATGCCACGGCGGACGCGATGTCGCCCATCGACGAGGATCAGCGCAAGACCGTCGATGCCATCCTCGGCGAACGCCTGCCGGACCTGGACGGGGCAGGGGTGCGTCAATGGCGCCGGGAGGTGGCCGCCGTGGCCGAGCACATCGACCCCGATGGGACGACGTACCGCCACACCAAGGCCCGCAAGGAACGCTGCGTGACGTTCACCCCGGGCGAGCACGGGATGGCGACTGTGAGTGCGCGACTGCCTGCGATCGATGCCCGTCTGGTCCACAAGCGGCTCTCGCTGGAGGCGGAGCGGCGCCGCGCCGAAGCCGACGGCACCCTCAGCCCCGGCGAGAACCACAGCACTCTGATGGCCGACGCCTTCACCGAGACTCTGCTGCGCCGTGAGGGCGGCATGGAGCCGGTGACCCTCGACGTGGGGGTGATGATCACCGACCGCGCCCTGTTCAACTCGGATTGCGGCGACGCCGCCCAGATCGAGGGGTACGGACCGGTGCCCGCCGAAGCCGTCCGGGCTCAGCTCCGGGCCGCTCTCGCCGAACCCCGCGACCCTGCTGATCTCGCCGGGCCCGGCCAGGTGCCGCCCGATACCGCGAGCATCGACCGGGACCCGCTGGGACCGGACGGGCCCGCCCTGCGCGCTGTCATCCGCCGGCTGTACACCCACCCCACCTCCGGGGAGCTGGTCGGCGTCGAATCCAGGGCGCGCGAGTTCCCACCTGCGATGCGCCGGTTCCTCAGCTGGCGCGATACGTCCTGCCGCGGGCCGTTCTGCAATGCCGCCGCGCGACAGCGGGACCACATCACCCCGCATGCCGAGGGCGGGCCCACCAGTATCGACAACGGCCAGGACGTGTGTGCGCACTGCAACCAGAAGGAGCACGACACCCGCTCCGTGGTGCGAACCGCCGATCCGGAGCGCCCGGGCCACCGCGTGACCTGGACCGGCCTGGCCGGCACCACCCGCACCACCACGCCCAGTCCTCTCGCCCCGCTGCAATCACTGCCGGTTCCTACTGTCGGGGCCGACGGGGCCGACGGGGCCGACGGGGCCGACGGGGCCGACGGGGACGGCGGGGACGGTGAAGATGGTGGCGACAATGCTGAGGGTGGCAGTGGGGCCAAGAGCGGCAATGGGGCCGAGAGAGGCCATGGGGCCAAGAGCGGCAACACAGTTCCTGCCGACCGAGGTTCCGGTCCCACAGCATCCGGCAACCAGCGGTCACAGCCGTCTCCGGGCGATGTCACCGCAGCCTATGAAGCCCTCCATCGCGCCGGGCTGTTCGATCCTGAACGGCCGGCACCTCGGAAGCGGCGGAAACCACGCGGACGTCGTGCCCGGCAGGACCGAGCTAACCGACAGGAGCGAGGAGAGCGCCGATCACGTCGGGACCGACGAGAAAGTGCCGAACGATGAGTCGCGCGGCGGCGTCGATCTCGCCTGGCTGCGGCCCGATCGGACTACACCCCGTCGGCCGCCAACCGGAGTGCCACCTCGGCCGCCCCGTTCATCACGCCCGCTTCCTGCACGCATCGCGCGAACAGCCAGCGGCGCGTCCGCTGCGGATCCAGCCCGGCCAGATCAGACATGCGATCGGCGAACTCACCGGGCTGAGAGGTGAGGCGCTGCGGGTCATTGAGCATGTGCTGGAGGACGTCGTAGTGCGGGTCACCGACATATGGCTTGGGATCGATCAGCACCCACTGCCGTTGCCTGCCCTCTCCTCGCGCCAGAACGTTCGACGGGTGCAGGTCGGTAGCCAGAAGCACGGGCTCACCGCCCCACTGCCGAGGCAGCTCACGGAACAGCGCCAGTCCATGGTCGACAAGATCGTGGGGCAGAGGTGAGATCCCGTCGTCGGCGCGCTGCTGGGCGCTGTCCGCCCACCACGCACACATGTGGGCCAGCGGCCGGAACTGCGCTGCGTCGGACGGGGAAGCGATGACACTCGGCGACTCCCACATGCGTCGCAGGAGATTCGCGACCACCTCGTCGCGCTCCGGCCAGGTCAGCAGTTCCGCGAGTGGGATACCAGGCCGAATGCGCTCCATGAGCAGCAGCGATGTCTCTCCGCGGCGCTCACTGTGCACCACCTCTGCTGCGCCGCGTCCCTGCCACAGGGCCATCCCTGGGGCCTCGTCGCGCGCCTCCTCGTGGGCCCACGCCACCTTCAGCACCAGCTCCGCGCCATGGCCGTCGCGCACCGGTGCCACCCACGCCGCCGACCCACCGGGGGAGAAGGGCGTCGAGACCGACAGCGACCATTCATCGAGCACCTCGTCGACGATGCCGGGCAGTCCGGAGCGCCAGGCGACGACGCCCGGCTCCTCGTTGTCGGCCAGGAGAGGCGGCAACGGGTATCCAGCGATCAGCGGAGGCGGGTCGGGGGCGTCAGTGGCACGGTCGATCCTGGAGGGACCGGTCATGACCATCTCCTGTGAGGACGAGGACGAGGAGGACGAAAAGCGAGCGCGAGAGCGGAGGCGGGGCGCACACCGAGCCTGCACCTGGGGACATATCGCGCCGGCGCAACCGGCCGACCCGTACAGCCCCGGCGGCTAACATTCTTCCGTGAAACCGTTCGTGCTGATCGCCACCCGCCCCGAGGACGACGTCGCCTACACCGAGAAGGAGTCCGTCCTCTCCTTCACCGGGCTGGACGAAGGTGATCTGATCTGGGCGCGACTGGACCGTGACCCGTACCCCGAGCTGGCGGCAGCGGACATCTCCGGGATCATCCTCGGCGGCAGCCCCTTCACCGTCTCCGATCCGGAGCAGACCAAGTCCGAGGCCGAGAAGCGCGCCGAGAAGGAGATCTTCCGGGTGCTGGACCAGGTCATCGCCGAGGACATCCCCTTCTTCGGCGCCTGCTACGGAATCGGCACCCTCGGCACGCACCAGGGTGCCCTCATCGACCGCACCTACGGGGAACCGCTCGGGGCCATCGACGTGACGCTCACGGCCGATGGTCGCCAGGATCCGCTGATCCAGGAGGCAGGACTCGCCGAGTCCTTCGTCGGGCTCGTCGGGCACAAGGAAGCCGTCCATACGCTCCCGGATCACGCGACGCTGCTGGCCACCGGCAACGCCTCGCCCGTGCAGATGTTCCGCGTCGGCACCCGCCAGTACGCCACCCAGTTCCACCCCGAGCTCGACATCCCCTCGATCATCGACCGCGCCCGTGCCTATCGCGACCATGGGTACTTCTCGCCCGACGAGATGGAGGACATCTTCGCCGCGCTCGAGAGCGTCGAGGCCGACGAACCCCCGAAGCTGCTCCGCGCCTTCGCGACCCTGTTCGCGCGCTGAGCGGTGTCCGCGCGCTGAGCCGTGTCCGTCCGCTGAGCCGTGTCCGCCCGCTGTGCCCGGCTCCGTTCCCGGCCTGCGCACCTCTGCTCAGGTAAGGTCCGCATCGTGCCCCGATTCACTCGCGAGCAGGTCCGACGCCGCCAGCTCGTCGCGGGCGGGCTGGTGCTGTGCCTGGTGCTCGTCCTCGGCGGGTGCACAGCCGTCCTCATCGGCGCTCTGCGCGGAGGGGGCGGGGCAGCCACCGAACCGGAACCCTTCCAGGCCGACGACGCCGCCATGACCGCGCCCGTGACCCCGCCCGACGCGCCGGCGCGTGCCCAGTTGCCCGACGGGGTCGAGCTGGCCGAGGACGAGATCATGGGCCTGGACGTCTCCGCACATCAGCGGGAGATCGACTGGAGCCAGGTCGCCGCCGACGGCTACGGATTCGCCTACATCAAGGCCACCGAGGGCACCGGCTTCACGGACTCCCGGTTCGCCGAGAACTGGGACGGAGCCCGTGCCGCAGGAGTCACCCCCGGCGCGTACCACTACTTCACGCTGTGCTCACCGGGGGCCGACCAGGCCGCGGACTTCCTGGCCGCCGCACCGCCGGATGACAGTGCGCTGCCGCCCGCGCTCGATCTCGAGTTCGACGGCGCGTGCCAGCAGCGGCCCGAGGCGGCCGACGCGCAGGCCGAGATCGATGCCTTCACCGCCGCCGTCGAGGAGGAGTGGGGTCGTCGTCTGGTTATCTACTCCTCCTCCGAGTGGCGTGAGCACTACGGACTGCCGGTGACGGATTCGCGGCCCGACTGGCTGTTCTCGGAGACCGGCAGACCCGACCGGGCGGACTGGTCCGTGTGGCAGCTGCGCTTCGACGGCGAGGTCTCCGGCATCGAGGGCGGCGTCGACATCGACGTCGCCCGGATCGAGACGCTCCGCGAGCACGCGTCGATCCCCGCGGGCGAAGGGGAACTGACCCACGAGCCCGAGGACGGCTGAGCCCGGGCGCACCCCGGACCCGGTTGCCGATCGGTCGCGGTCCGTCGGCGGCGCCCCGCGCCGGGGGATGCTGGCGGCGAGGCTCTCAGTTCGGCAGGTCGTGGTTGACGGCGGTCTCGCGGTCGATGGCCGCGACGAGCTCGTCCAGGATCGTCGTCCAGTGCTCGAGCAGCCCCTGCCGTTCGGCCGCGCCCAGCAGGCGCTCCTGATGGATGGCGACCGTGGTGCCGCCCGAGGCCTCCAGCAGGGTCACCTGGAAGACGGTCTCGTGATCGAGGGTCGGCGGCGTCCAGCGCACGCGCACCCGTCGGCCCACGTGGCAGCCCACCACCCGGCCGCGGGTTTGACCGTCGTGACGCATGGGGGCGCCGACCATCTGCGGGACGTTCTCGACGCCCAGCCACTGCGGCAGCCACTCGGCCAGCAGCCGGCGCCAGACGTCCTCGAGCGGGGCGGAGAGAGTGCGGCGGACACCGAGCTCCCACCCGGCGTCGCGGGTGAGGCCGGTGGGTGGGGGAGTGATCTCGGTCTGCATAAGACCACGGTAGGGCGGCCGACGGGGGCTCGGGAGGCCGCCACCCGAGCCGTCCACAGGTGTTCGATAACTGGTCGCCGGGGCGTCACCGCACGTCGACGTCAGCTCGCTCCGCCGCGCGAGGTGTCGGCGCGCTCCTGCATGCTGGGGAGATGGTCGATCCCGTGCTCCCGCTGCGTGCAGTACGCATGCACGCCCTCTCCCCGGCGGACATGGGTGAGTGGCCCGCGACCCTGCCGCCGATGGAACAGCTGCTGACCCAAGGACTGGAGTTCGGCCGAATCACGGTGCTGACCGGGGACAACGGCGCCGGCAAGTCCACCGTGGTCGAGGCGATCGCCGGCGCCTACGGGCTCAATGTCGAAGGCGGCGGCACCGGAGCCATGCACTCCACGCGCGCGACCGAGTCACCGCTGGTCGACCACCTGCAGCTGGTGCGCGGCGCGGGTGCGTCCAAGAAGGGGTTCTTCCTGCGCGCCGAGACCATGCATTCTCTGTTCACCTACTACGAGGAGATCGGCGTGGGCGGCGTGATGCACGAACGCAGCCACGGCGAATCGTTCCTGGAGATCGTCTCGGAGCGGTCGCGTATCGGCGGGCTCTGGCTGCTGGACGAACCCGAATCCGCGCTGTCCCTCAGCGGATGCCTGGCGCTGCTGGGACTGGTGCGCGACCTCGTCGCCGGCGGAGCGCAGATCATCCTGTCCACGCACTCACCGGTCCTTGCCGCTCTGCCCGGCGCTGATCTGTACGAACTGGGCCCCTGGGGCATCCGAGCCGCCACCTACGACGACCTGGATCTCGTGCGCACGTGGCGCAGTTTCCTGGAGTCGCCCCAGCGATTCCTGCGTCACCTGGGCTGATACCACCGGGGCCGTCGAGCGCTGTTCTGCTGCGCGTTCACGGCTGCAGACGGTGACGCTGCCAGGCGCCGTCGGCCGCGCGGTCGTACGCGATCCGATCGTGGAAGCGGTTCTCCCGCCCCTGCCAGAACTCCATCCGCTCCGCGAGCACCCGCAGGCCGCCCCAGAACGGCGGGCGGGAGACCTCATGGCCCTCGAAGCGGGCCTCGACCTCGTCGTACTGCGCATCGAGAGCGGCACGCGAGGCGATGGGCCGTGATTGGTGGGACGCCCACGCGCCGAGCTGCGCGCCTCGCGGACGCTGCGCCCAGTACGCGTCGGACTCCGCGTCGGAGAGGTGGCTGACGGCCCCTTCGATCCGCACCTGTCGCTGCATCGGGTACCAGGGCAGCAGCAGGGCGGCATGCGGCGCCGCATCCAGCTCGGTGGCCTTGGGGGAGGTCAGGTTCGTGTACAGCACGAACCCCTCGCCGTCGTGTCCCTTCAGCAGCACGGTCCGCGACCGGGGGCGGGGGCGGCCCATCGCATCCATCGCCACGGTCGAGAGCACCACGGCCGACGGGTCGGTCAGGTCGCCCTGTTCATCGCGCCGGGCGAAGGCCTCGTCCATCCAGATGTCGAACAGCGCCAGCGGATCCGACGGAGCATCATCGGCCAGCGATCCGGCCAGATAGTCGTGACGCTCGCCCGCCAGGCGCCCAGCGGGATCTTCGTTCATGTCCTCGACCTTCGTCTCAGAGGCCGCCGGCGCCCGCTGAGGCCGCGCGGCGGACAACTATGTCGTGCCCCTGATCCTAGGACGTTCGTCGCCGGCCCCGATGGGCGGCCTTCGGCCCGCGGGGATCTCCGAGCGGCCGCGCGGTCCGGATCGGCCGGAACTCCCCGGCGCGGGCCTTGGCGGCTCGGACGCTGCGGAGGGCCTCGAGGTCACCCCAGGCCGCGGGCAGGGGGCGATACTCGATGAACTCATGGTCGGCGGCACGGGTTCGGCTGGTGGCGATGGTCGCGTTCTTCATGACTCCACTCTGGTGATGGCCGGGGAGGCCCCGCGTCCGCCGGCAGGAGCGGAGCCGTCCACCCACGGACGGACCTCGGTGGCGGACCGGTGGGAGCCGCGGCGGACGACCACGAGCACGACGGTTGGCATTCCCACGTCGGATGACGGCCGGGCAGGCTAGCCTGCCGTAGTCACGGAACACTCGAATGACGTGGAGGGGCCCTCAATGGCGCACGCGGGCAGCAGACGGCGGCCGTTCGTCGTCGCCGCGATCGTGGTGCTCGCGCTGCTGCTGGCCGGCGGTGTCGTCATCGCGGCGCTCGCCGTTCGCGCCGATCCGGCGGTGGGTGACAGCCGCCCTCCCGGCACCGTGGTCGGCGACCAGGCTCCCCGCGGCACCCGGTTCGACCCCGCCCGCATCGGGCAGGACTCGCTGGTGTGGGCCACGGCAGAAGGCGGTGAGGTCAGCGTCAGCGTCAACCGGGCAGAGAGCGTCACGGCGGATTCTCCCGACATCGATCCGGGCTGGAAGGGCCCGGCCAAGTGTCGGGAGTACTTCATCATCGAGCTGACCGTCGCCTACGAGGGCGAGGGCACGTGGGAGCCGGCCTCCGAGCTCCTCGTCCAGCGCATGGCAGGGCCGTTCGCAGCCCACGGCGCCGACCCGGGCCTGGAGATCCTGGCGCACCCGCTGCTCGTGCCCGGCAAGGCCCTCACCGACGGCGAGTCGCGCACGGGCACGGTCATGTTCTTCGGGCCGGGCGACGCCACGGGAAGCGGCAACCTCGTCATCAGCGTCGACGACGGCCGACCTCTGCACGTGCGCAGCGACCCGCAGGACTCGCAGACAGGATGCTGAGACAGCCCGGCGCTGCGCGGCGTGATTGACGTCTCACCGCCCCGGTGCCACGCTGTACGGCGGCTGTGAACGCTCACGGCATGAGCAGGATGTTCCCTGACCGAGCACCATGATCGGAAGTTCATCGATGAAGATGTCACGCCGCACCCTCGTCACCCTCACGGCAGCCTCGCTGCCCGCCCTCGGCCTCGCCTCTGGCGCCCACGCGGCACCACCGGCCGGCCCGCGGACGGAGAGCTCGGAGGCCCTGGCCCGCGCCCGCGTCGCCGCCGACGTGCTGATGCGCGACTACGACCAGCACAAGGCATGGTTCCCCTCGAGCTGGTGGAACTCGGCCGTCGCGCTCCAGACCATCGGCGACTACATGCTGCGCACCGGGGACCGGCGCTACCTGGATCACCTCGACCACACCTTCGAGAGGAACAAGGGCCCGTTCCCTGCCGGGGAGCTCTCCGGCGACGAGCTCTACGGGAACTTCACCAGCCGCGCCATCGACGATTCCGGCTGGTGGGCGCTGACCTGGATCACCACGTACGACCTCACGGGGAACCAGAAGTACCTCGACATGGCCGTGACCATCGGTGACTTCATGAACGACTTCTGGGACCCCAGCACTTGCGGCGGGGGCATCTGGTGGAACGAGGAGCGCACCTACAAGAACGCCGTCACCAACGGCCAGTGGATTCGCCTGACGGCCGAGCTGCACAACCGCATCCCCGGGGATACCACGTGGCTGGAGCGCTCCCGGGCGGCGTGGGACTGGTACCTCGGCAGCGGCATGATCAACGAGGACGGCCTGCTCAATGACGGCCTGACCGACGCCTGCGAGAACAACGGCGACCGCATCTACACCTACAACCAGGGCCTCGCGATCGGCGCCGCGCTCGAACTGTGGCGCGCCACCGACGACCCGGACCTGCTGGAGAAGGCCCGCTACTTCGCGGACTCGGCGCTCGCCGAAGGCGCTCTGGTCACCGAGGGGATCCTCACCGAGTGGACCGACGTGCTGGGGGAGACCACGAACGACAACCACAAGCAGTTCAAGGGCATCTTCCTGCGCTACCTGATGGACCTCGCCGACACCACGGGCGATGCCCGGTACCGCGACGTGGTCGCCACCCAGGCCGCCACGATCTGGGAGCAGGACCGCAACATCGCCGACCAGCTCGGTGTGCGCTGGGCGGGGGCCAGCACCGAGGAGTCCCCGAACGTCTTCGACTGGCGCGCCCAGGCCAGTGCCCTCAGCGCCCTGATCGCCGACCTCCCCGAGGACGGCGTGGACCGGTCGCTGTCCGCCTCCCTCGCCCAGGCTCCCGTGGTGATGCCCGACGGCGAGCCCACGCAGATCCAGCTCGACCTGAACGTCGCGATCACCTCAGCGCACGCACGGCGGGTGCACGTGCGCCTGGAGGCGCAGGGGCCGGACGGCTGGGAGCTGGAGACCGACGAGCGGGTCACGCTGGACGTGCCGAAGAGCGCGCGGGACGGGCAACCGGTGAGCGCCGTGGTCCCGGTGACCGTGAGCCTCCCACCGGACGCTCCCGACGGGAACCACACGGTCTCGGTGACGGCGTCGGCACCCGGCGGGCTGACATTCACCGCCCGGGCGGACGTCGTCGTCGCACGCACCATCGACTTCGACGCCGGCACGATCGACGATGCGCCGTGGCTGTGGGATGCCGGGGGCTCGGGCGTGACGATCGAGCCCGGCCGGTTCGCCGACGGGGACAGCTACTTCATCTACCGCTTCCCGTTGCCCGCCAGCACCACATCGGCCCAGCTCACGCTGACGATCAGCAACCAGTATCTGGTCGATCTGGGCCCGGACGGCGAGAGCTGGTCACGCGTGCTGACCGAGGACGAGCAGATTCGGGATGCCTCCAATCGGGCGGACCACGTCCTCGATCTCGGCCCGTACCTCGAGGGGGAGGACAAGGACGTCTACCTGCGGGTATCCGACGCGTTCCCCGAGGACGGCTGGGGAGGCCAGGTCCACCATGTCAGCGTGGAGTACGGCGCCTCCTGAGGGGAGGGCGGCGATGACGGGCGGGCTGCTCTCGGTGACCGTCCCTTCGGTGCTCCGGCGATGACGGGAGAACCGCGGCTCGAGACCGACCGTCTCCTCCTGCGCCCGTGGCGCCCGGAGGAAGCAGGCGTCCAGCGTCAGCTGTGGAGCGAACGGGATCCGCGCGTCCCGCCGCACCGCCGGATCGATGCGGATGGCCACCCCACCGTCGCCGAGCTCGAGGACGCCATCCGGCGTCGTGCGGAGCGCCCGGGCCTCGGCCTGCTCGCCGTCGTGCCGCGCGCCACGGGCGAGGTCGTGGGCTACTGCGGCCTGACCGACCCCGAGCCCCGAGGGGAGCGACGGCCCGAGCTCGCCGTGGAACTGCTCGCGCGTGAGCACGGTCAGGGATACGCGACCGAGGCCGGTGCAGCGGTTCTGGAATGGGCGTGGGCGGCGGGGCACTCCCGGCTCTGGGCCACGGTCTGGGACTGGAACGCGGCCTCCCGACGCGTTCTGGAGAAGCTCGGCTTCGTGGAGATCGAGCGCTCCGGGCGCGTCGGGGAGGCGACGCAGCTGGTGATGACCGTGACGCCCTGAGCGTCATGGGTCTTGGGTCCTGCGCCGGCCGCCATTTGTTGTGCGTCGGCTCCAGGCACGGCCCAGTCCCTCACCGCACCATGCGGATGTCCCTCAGATTCCCCAGGTGCTCCTCGACGTGGGCGGCCCCGTCGGCGGCGAAGCCGAGCTTCTCGTAGAACCGGCGGGCGCGAGGATTGTCCTCGGCGACCCAGATGCTCGCCGGGCCCTCGCCGATCACGGACTCGGCCAGGGCCCGGCCCAGCCCGCTGCCGAACCAGGCCTGCTCGATGTACAGCAGCGAGAGCTCGCGCTCGCGGACCGGCTCCGGATCTCGAGAGGGCCAACTCGCCGCGAGACCGACGGGAAGGCCCGCGCCGTCGCGCCCGACCCGGTAGATGCCCTGCGCATGCGCGGGTGTTCCCGGCGTGAGCCACGTCCGCCACTGCGCGGTACGGCGGTCTATGGCCGGCCGGCCGAAGAACTCCTCGCCCTCGAGCAGATGCCCGTAGGCGACCCGCCACCCCCGTACATGCACCCGCGCGAGTGCCGGGGCGTCCTGTGGGCGGGGAGTGTCGATCGAGAAGTGGCGGTCCGGGGTCGGCGCGGTGGGCATACCTGAAGTCTGCCTCGCGTCGGGCGCCATCGCGTCGGCCCCGTCGTGCCGGGACTCATCGCGTCAGGCCCCACCGTGCACCTCACATCATCATGGTCGACTCATCGACCTCCATGCGCTTGTTGGGCACGCAGTGGGTCATGGTCAGCCCCTCGACGTCGCGCGGCCCGTTGTGGCCGAGGTTGCGCAGCCGCTCCTGCTCCTCGTCGGTGAGGGTCTGGGTCACCAGCGGCTCGAGATCCTTGACGTCGTCCACGGTGATGCCCAGGCCATCGCCCACTCGGCGACCGTACTCGTCGTCGGCCAGGTAGAAGTGCCAGACCATCCGCTCCTGGATGTGGCGGTCGCACTGGGAGAGCGCCCCCACCAGGTTGGTGATCAGGTCCTCCTTCTCCCAGTCCTCCTGCAGATGGAACCGCTCGCCGGCCTGCTTGTAGTCGTTGGTGCGCGGGATCGGTGACCGGGTCAGACGCCCGGAGACCTCCGGGCCGACGCTGGCGTGGTACCCCGAGCTCCGCTCCGTCTCCCGCAGGCCGCCGGTCACGGTGGGTTCGTAGTTCACGCTCGTGTTCTGCACCGGATCCGTGTCCACGTGGTACGTCATCTGACCATCGCGCTGATTGGTCGCGACCCGCACCTTCGGCTGATTCACCGGCAGCTGCAGGTAGTTCGGCCCCACCCGGTGGCGCTGGGTGTCGGAATAGGAGAACGTCCGGCCGATCAGCATCTTGTCGTCGGAGAAGTCCAGGCCGTCCACCAGCACGCCGGTGCCGAAGGAGATCTGCTCGCTCTCGGCGAAGAAGTTGTCGGGGACGCGGTTGAGCACCATGCGGCCGACGGGCTTGGGCTCGAACTGCTCCTCCGGCCAGACCTTGGTGTCATCCAGCGGGTCGAAGTCGAGCTCGGGGTGCTCGTCGTCGGACATCATCTGCACCCGCAGCTCCCACTCGGGGTAGTCGCCGCGCTCGATCGCGTCGTACAGGTCCTTGGTGTGGTACCCGAGCTCCTGGGCCTGGATCGTGCTGGCGTCCTCGGCCGTCAGCGAGGAGACGCCGAGCGTGGGGATCCAGTGGTACTTCACCAGTACCGTCTGCCCGTCGGCGTTGATCCACTTGTAGGTGTTCACGCCGAAACCCTGCTGCGTGCGGTAGCTCGCCGGGATGCCGCGCGGACTGAACAGCACCGTGACCATGTGCAGCGACTCGGGCGACTGGCTGAAGAAGTCGAAGGCGCGGTTGGGGACCGACGCCTGGTTGGTGACCGGGTCCGGCTTCTGGGTGTGGATGAAGTCGGGGAACTTGATCGCATCGCGGATGAAGAAGACGCCGAGGTTGTTGCCGACGAGATCCCAGTTGCCGTCCTCGGTGTAGAACTTGATCGCGAATCCGCGCGGGTCCCGGGCCAGTTCCGAGGAGTCGCGCCCGCCGGCGACGGTGGAGAAGCGGATGGCCAGGTCGGTGCGCTTGCCCTCGCCCTGGAACACCTTCGCGCGGGTGAAGTTCGAGATCGGCTCCTCGCCCCATCTCCCGTAGGACTCGAAGTAGCCGTACGCGGTGGCGCCGCGGGCGTGGACGACCCGCTCCGGCACGCGCTCGCGATCGAAGTGGCTCATCTTCTCGAGGAACTGGTAGTTCTCCATGGTCGCCGGACCGCGCGCGCCCACGGTGCGCATGTTCTGGTTGTCGTAGACGGGGTGGCCCTGACGATCCGTCAGCGCGGCCTGCGACGGGTCTCCTGCCGGCGGGCGATGTTCGGTCATGGCTGCTGGCCTCCTTCACGAGCGGTCCCGGGCGCACCCCGGACGGCCGTGGCGGGCACGCCCTGCGAGCACACCGCGGGCTGGGGGTGTGTCGTAGCCCACTGTTGTCGGAATCCCGGGGCGAGGGCAAGGGTCCGACCGCATGGTGCGGCGGCGTCCGCCCGGACTTCCCACCAAGTAACTGCAACCCGTAGTATCAGGAACAGCCGGACGCGACCGGATCCCCTCGATCAGCGCCGTCGTCCGCACCGCCCGCAGACACCGTCGTCGAAGGAGAACCACGTGCCCGAGGCCGTCATCGTCGCCGCCGCCCGCTCACCGATCGGGCGCGCCCGCAAGGGGTCGCTGCAGGACGTCCGCCCGGACGAGCTCGCATCCCAGATGGTCCGAGCGGCCCTCGACCAGGTACCGGACCTGGACCCGACGACCATCGACGACCTGCAGCTGGGCTGCGCCATCCCGGAGGGCTACCAGGGCGGCAATCTCGCCCGCGTGGTCGCCACCCGGCTCGGACTGGATGCCGTGCCCGGTGCGACGGTGAGCCGTTTCTGCGCCTCCTCGATCGAGACCACCCGCACCGCCTTCCACGCCATCCGCGCCGGGGAGGCGCGCGCCGTGATCTCCGCAGGCGTCGAATCGCTGTCCTTCGGCACCGGCAAGCTGGTCGAGGACGACGTGCGCGATCCGATGTTCCAGCCCGCCTCGGAGCGCACCGAGAAGCGAGCCGCCCGCGAGATCCCCGCCCCGTGGCACGACCCGCGGGAGGACGGAGAGCTGCCGGACCCCTACATCCTCATGGGCCAGACCGCCGAGAACGTCGCCGAGCTGCGCGGCATCTCCCGCCAGGCCCAGGACGAGTACGGTGTCCGCTCCCAGCAGCGCGCCGAGGCCGCCATCGCCTCCGGCTTCTTCGCCCGCGACATCACCCCGGTCACGCTGCCCGACGGCAGCACGGTCGAGGCCGACGACTCCCCGCGCCCCGGCACCACGCTCGAGAAGGTCGCCGGCCTCGACCCGGTGTTCCGGCCCGGCGGCACCGTCACCGCCGGCAACTGCTGCCCGCTCTCCGACGGCGCCGCCGCGCTGGTGGTGATGTCCGGGGACTACGCCCGCGAGCTCGGACTGACCCCGCTGGCCCGGATCGTGGCCACGGGCGTCTCGGGCCTCAGTCCCGAGATCATGGGCCTGGGACCGGTGGACTCCACACGCCGCGCCCTCGCCCACGCCGGGATGAGCATCGGCGACATCGACCTGGTCGAGCTCAACGAGGCCTTCGCCGCGCAGGTCATCCCGTCGGCCGAGGATCTCGGGATCGACCACGACAGGCTCAACGTCCACGGCGGCGCGATCGCCCTGGGCCACCCCTGGGGCTCCACCGGGGCGCGCATGACCACCACTGTGCTGAACGGTCTGCGCGAGCGCGACGGACAGTTCGGCCTGGCCACCCTGTGCGTCGGCGGCGGCCAGGGAATGGCCCTCATCATCGAGAGGATGTCCTGATGACCAGCAACTCCACGCCCGATCCCGGACCGATGCCGGACCCGGGGCCCGGTCCGAACCCCGACCCCGTCCCGGCGCCGCTCCCGCCACCGGGCACGGACCCGTCCCCGTGGGACGCTCGGCCCCCGGCCGGCCGCCCCATCTCCCTGGGCGGCGACCTCGGCGCCGAGGCCGATCAGCCGACCGCCGACTCCGTCGCCACCGATCACGCCGTGATCTCCGCGCCCGATGCCGAGGCGGCCGAACCCGCCGAGCTGCTGCCCCTCCAGGCCGATCACTTCGGCCTGTTCCAGGACGTGGCGGGGGAGGATCTCGAGGCGTGGCGCACCGCGCGCTCCCTCGCCGCCGACGTGCTGCCGCGGATCAACGACTGGTGGGACCGCGGCGAGTACCCCGTCGAGCTGATCGGCCGACTCGGCGAGCTCGACCTGCTCACCGACGGCCTCGAAGTCCCCGGTCACCGGAAGCTCTCGCCGCTCGCGACCGGCCTGGTCAACATGGAGCTCTCCCGCATCGACGGCTCGCTGGGCACCATGGTCGGCGTCCAGGGCGGGCTCGCGCTGCGCTCGATCGTGCTGCTCGGGTCCGACGAGCAGAAGCAGCGCTGGGTCGAACCCATCGTCACCGGCCGCGAGTACGCCGGCTTCGCCCTGACAGAGCCCGACCACGGCTCCGACTCCGTCTCGCTGGAGACCGTGGCGCGACGGGACGGCGACCAGTGGGTGCTCTCCGGTGAGAAGCGCTGGATCGGCAACGGTGCCGGTGGCCGTCTCACCGTGGTGTGGGCACGCGTCGACGACCCGGCCGACGATGCCCTCCACGGCCAGGTCAGCGGCTTCCTCGTCGAGCAGCACCTGCCCGGCTACGAGGCCGAGGTGATCCGCGGCAAGGTCGCCCTGCGCGCCATCCACCAGGCCCACATCACCCTCGACAGGGTGCGAGTTCCGCTGGAGGCGCGCCTGCCCGGTGCGCGCTCGTTCAAGGACACCTCGACGGTGCTGTTCGCGACCCGCGCCGGTGTGGCCTGGGGCGCGCTCGGGCACGCGACCGCCTGCTACGAGTCCGCCCTCGAACATGCGCGCACCCGCATCCAGTTCGGGCGCCCGCTCGCGAAGTCCCAGCACATCCAGGTGCGCCTGTCGACCATGCTGGCGACGCTGACGTCGATGCAGCTGTACTGCACCCGGCTGGCTGACCTCGAATCCGCCGGAGCCGTGCGCCCCGAGCAGGCATCGCTGGCCAAGGTGCACAACACCCGTGCCGCCCGGGAGATCGCCGCGGATGCCCGGGACCTCCTCGGCGGCTCCGGGATCCTGCTGGAGAACCGCGTGGCGAGGCACAAGGCCGACATCGAAGCACTGCACACCTACGAGGGCACCGACACCATGCAGTCCCTCATCGTCGGCCGGAGCGTGACGGGGACCAGCGCGTTCGTGTGAGGCCAGGAGGCCGCAGCCCGGGCCATCCGTGACGCGGTCGCTCTGCACGCGGACATCGCTCACATCCCCGGCCGAGCCCGCCGACCTCACACCCCCGGCCGCGAGTCCTCGTCCCAGCCCGTCTGCGGCTGCTCGCAGGTCTCGCGGAAGACGAACTGGGAGGGCAGCTTCCGCTCCCGGCTGGACCAGTCGATCGTCGGCCGGTGCTGCCTCTCGGGCAGGTAGCCGAGCCGGTAGACGGCCATCAGTTCGAGATCATCGGGCACCCGCAGCATCTCCACGATCCGCTGCCAGTTCTCCGGCACCTCCATGGGGAAGGAGACGAATTGAATGCCCATGCCCAGCTGTGTCGTGGTCAGCCACAGGTTCTCCATCGCCGCGCCCATGCTGAAGACCGAGTAGAACCCCGAGAGCTGCTCGGGACGGTACTCCTGGCGCTCCAGCATCACACCCACCAGCAGCGGTGATCCGGCCACCAGCTTCCGGTTGTCCTCGCCCAGCTTCTGCGGAACCCGCAGGCGGTTCATCAGCTTCTGGCCCGAATCGGTGAAGACCTGCCCGGTGAACGGCCGCAGCAGCGCGGGCAGACGGTCGAACAGCATCCCGCTGCGGATCTGGTCCATCTCCTTCTGGCTGAACCGGAAGTACCTGCGATAGCGGTGGAAGAACGTGCCCTCGCTCATCACCTGCGTCATGCTCTCCCCGCTGATCCGGGCCACCTCTGCGATCGTGCCGGGGTCCTCGATCAGCACGAACCGCCACGGCTGGCTGTTGAACTGGGAGGGCGCGGCCGCGGCGGCCCGGATCAGCAACTGCTGGTGCTCGGGGCTGACGGGGTCCGGGCGCAGCGGGCCGTTGGTGGTGCGGCGGGAGAAGACGGCGTCGAGGAATTCCATGGTCACCTCCGGGCCAGGACGAGAGCGATGACGTAGCCGGGCGCTGCGAGCATAGCCGTGCGGGTATGCCGGGCCAGTGGCCGGGACCCGTGCCGCTGCAGCATCACCAGCGGTACCGCCGTCGCAGCCAGGGGGAGCGCTGACGGGTCGCGCCGGATGCCGGAGAGCGCGAGCGCGACCCCGGTGCTGGTCGCGGTGGCGATGAACAGGCCGTGGTGGATCCACCGGGCGTTCGAGGTGTCGACCAGCCGGGACGCCACCGACAGGCCGAGGGCGACATTGGCCGCATAGCACCCGGCCGCGAGGGCCACGGCGATGCCGGCCACGGAGTCGCAGCCCACGGCGGGACGAGAGGAACGAATGGACCGCATATCTCCGGAGTATCGCCCTCCTCGACGCCGGATGCCATGTCGCACCGGATCGATCGGTCCGGGTGCACGTGCCCATCCCTCGTGGGCGACACGGAGGCGGGCGCCACGGAGGCGGGCGGCCCGAAGGCACGACTCGTGCGGGCCGGAGCGAGAATGCTCTTGCGTTCGGGGTGAACAGCCGTTTACGCTGACAGCGCCACGGTGAACAGCTGTTCACGCCACAGGATGGACCGGAAGGGGATCGCGATGCTGCCGAGGGCGGATCCCGTCGTCCGTGCCGCGATCGAGCGGTTCGCCCACGACGGCTTCGGCGCCACGCTGCGCACGATCGCCGCGGACGCCGGCGTCAGCGCCGCCCTGCTCATGAAGCGCTTCGGATCCAAGGACGGACTGCGCGAGGCCTGCGACGAATTCGTCCTGGAGTGGATCCGGGAGGTGAAGACGGAGAACATCCGCGCCACCCGGCGCGGCACTCTGATGTCAGCCCTGCCCGCTCAGGAGGACCAGGCCGTCCTGATCGGATACATGATGCACTCGCTGCTCGACGGCGGGGACTTCGGCCGGATCTTCGTCGACCACATGATCGAGGACGCCGAGTCCTATGTCGCCGAGGCGGTCGCCGACGGGGTCGCCAAGCCCAGCCGCGACGAGCGCGCCCGCGCCCGCTTCATGGTCCAGGCCGGTCTCGGCTCGCTGCTGGTCTCCATGCTCCTGGCCGATCCGGCCGAACGCCACGACCTCGCCGGCATGCTGCGGCGGCTCCAGGTCGAGACCGCGCTGCCGAGCCTCGAGCTGTACACCGACGGGTTCTTCACCTCCGGGACCGTGCTGCAGGAGTACCTGCTCTACCTCTCCGATCCGCCGTCCGGCACGGAGGCGTCCGCCGAGGACGCCACGTCGCCGGACCCGCCGGATCCGGCCTGATCATCCGAGACCGCAGAGGACTCATGCCATGAACCCCATCGACATCCAGAACCTGACCAAGAAGTTCGGCTCCTTCACCGCGCTGGACGGCCTCGACCTCAGCGTCGGCGAGGGCGAGGTGCGCGGCTTCCTCGGCCCCAACGGCGCCGGCAAGTCGACCACCATCCGCGTGCTGCTGGGACTGCTGCGGGCCGACGCCGGCAGCGTCCGCCTGTTCGGCGGCGACCCCTGGGCCGACGCCGTCGCCCTCCACCGCCGCCTCGCCTACGTCCCCGGTGACGTCGCGCTGTGGCCGAACCTCACCGGCGGCGAGGCGATCGACTACCTCTCCCGCCTGCGGGGAAAGCCCGACCCCCGCCGCCGAGCCGATCTCCTCGAGCGCTTCGAGCTCGACCCCCGCAAGAAGGCCCGCACCTACTCCAAGGGCAACCGGCAGAAGGTCGCGCTGGTGGCCGCCTTCGCCAGCGACGCCGAGCTGCTCATCCTCGACGAGCCGACGGCGGGACTGGACCCGCTGATGGAAGCGGTCTTCACCGAGGAGGTGCGCGAGCTCAAGGCCCAGGGGCGGGCAGTGCTGCTGAGCAGCCACATCCTCAGCGAGGTCGAGAAGCTCTGCGACACCGTCACCATCATCCGTGCCGGCAAGGCCGTCGAATCCGGCACCCTCGAGGACCTGCGCCACCTCACCCGCACCCGCGTCACCGCTGTCATCCGCGGGCAGGCCGAGGCGGTCACCGGCCTCGACGGTGTCCATGATCCCGAGACGGTCGCCGTCAAGGACGGCACTCGCCTGACGGCCGACGTCGACGACACGTCGATCGCCGCCGTGCTCGACGCGCTGACCTCTCAGCAGGTGGCCTCCCTGACCGCGACGCCGCCCTCGCTCGAGGACCTGTTCATGCGCCACTACGGCGACGACCTCGCCGAGAGCGGGATCGCGCCCGAGAGCGAGCCGGTCCGATGACCACGTCCACCGCACCCACGCACCGGGCCCCCGCTCCGGACGATCGGAGCCGGGGCGGATCCCCGCTGACCGGCACCCTGGCCATCACCCGTCACATCCTGCGCCGCGACCGGGTGCGGATGAGCGTGTGGGTGCTGTCGATGGCGGCCTTCATCGCCTACTTCTCGGTGGCGCTGAGCTCGATCTTCGACGACTCCGCACTCGCCGCCCGCGCCGAGGTGATGCGCACGCCCTCGGGCATCGTGATGGGCGGACCCGGCTACGGCCTGGACGACTACGCCCCGATGGTCGCCGTCGCCAACGAGGGCACCACCTGGACCGTGCTGGCGCTGTCGATCATGGCGATCCTCCACGTCGTCCGTCATACCCGCGCCGAGGAGGAGAGCGCCCGCGCCGAGCTGGTGCGCGCCAGCGCCGTCGGCCCCCTGGCGCCCGTCGCCGCGGCGCTGCTGACCCTGGTCCTGCACCTCATGGTCATCGCCGCGATCGGAGCGCTGGCGTCCCTGGCCGGGGAGGGGCCCTCCCTCGTCGACGGCCTCGGGATGATGGGCGGCAGTGCGCTGTCCGCCCTGGTGTTCGGGGCCGTGGCGCTGGTGACCTGCCAGATCACCGCCTCGGCCCGCGGTGCGACCGGGCTCGGCCTGGCGGTGTTCGCCGTGGCCTTCGTGATCCGTGCCGCCGGCGACATGATCGAGCTGGAGGGCTCCGCGCTGTCGTGGTTCTCCCCGGTGGCCTGGGCCCAGCAGATGCGGGCCTTCGTCGATCTGCGCTGGTGGCCGGCGCTGCTGTCGACCGCCGCGACCGCGGTGCTGCTGGTTCTGGCCGCGTCCCTCGCCCGACGCCGGGACTTCGGCCAGGGGCTCACGGCCGACCGCGCCGGGCGAGCGCACGCACTGGTGAGCCTGAGCACGCCGATCGCGATGGCCTGGCGTCAGCAGCGCGCGACCCTGCTGTGGTGCGGGCTGGGCATGGCCCTGATGTGGTTCGCCACCGGCACCATGCTGAGCACGATGAACGACCTCGCCTCCGAGCTCGTCGCGGACAATCCCGCTCTGGGGGCGCTGTTCGGCACGGACCCCGCCGCCTTCACGGAGTCCTTCCTCGCCGTGATGCTGCTGTTCGTGGCCCTGTGCGTGGTGGCCGTCGCGATCGTGACCACCCACCAGTACTGCCGGAGCGAGGAGACCGCCGGTCGGCTCGAGATCGTCCTGGCCGGGCCCGTCTCCCGGTGGCGCTGGCTCGGAGCGCAGCTGCTGGTCTCCGGCATCGGTGCGGCCGCACTGTTCGCGCTGTCCGTGGTGGCGATGTGGATCGGGGCGATCCTCGTGGGGGTCGACGAACCGGAGCTTCCCGCCTATCTCGCGGCCTTCGCCTCCTACGCCCCACCGATCGTGCTGTTCGCGGCGCTGTCCGCGGCGCTGTACGCGTGGGTGCCGCGGGCGGCCGGCCTGACCTGGCTGCTGCTGGCCTTCGTGCTGGTCGCCCAGATGTTCGGCGCCATCTTCGATTTCCCCGACGCCCTGCTCGGCATCTCCCCGTTCCACTGGGTCTCGGAACCGTTCGTGGAGGACTTCGAGGCCGGGGGAGCGCTCGGGGTGACCGCGGTCGTGGCCATCCTCTACCTGCTCGCCCTGGTCGGCTTCCGCCGCCGCGAGGTGCAGTCGGGATCCTGAGCCGGTTCCCGCCGGTCGGACCCTCAGGGTGTGCGGGCGGCGCCGAAGGTGAGCCGGCGACGCAGGGCGAAGCCGAGCCTCTCGTAGGCGGCGATCGCGCCGGTGTTGGCGGCCGCCGCGTGGAGGAAGGCCCGCCTGCCCCGCTGCTGGATGTGGAAGGCGACATCGAGCACGAGACGGGAGGCGAGGCCCTGGCGCCGGTGGGTGGGGTCGACCGCGACGGCGCTGATCTCGGTCCATCCCTCGGGCTGCAGGCGCTCGCCCGCCATCGCGATCAGCTCGCCGTCGCGACGGATCCCCACGTAGCGACCGAGCTCAGGGGTCCGGGGCAGGAACGGGCCGGGCTCGGTGCGTTGGACCAGGGCGAGCATCTCGGACGCGTCCTCGGGACCGAGCTCGACAGCCTCCTGGTCCGGTCGGGCGGCGAGACGGTCGGTCTCGGTCAGCTGCACGCCGTCGATGCTGAACACGGGAGACCACCCCGTCGGCAGCAGCGGGTCGGCGTGGGAGATGCTGACGACGGCGTCATGGCCGAACACCTCCAGGAGCGCGTCCCACACGTCCGGGTGCTCCCAGTCCTTCACGCCGACGAAGGGGGAGACGTCGTCGGGGTACTTCCTGACCAGGTCGTTGCCGATCGCCAGGTGCGCGTGACGCCCGGTGAGGGAGGACCATACGGGATTGTCCAGCACGGCGTCCGCCGCGCCGTCGTGGTCCGCCGCAGGGGCGCTCGAGTCTGTTCCGGTGGCACCGTCGCGCCCCTCATGTCGACCGTCACTGCGATCCTCACCGGCGAGGGGGACGTCCTGCGCCCGGGCCCGTGGCCGGTCCGCGGCGATGTGCATCGGCTCGGCGGCGGAGTCGTCCTCCAGGGTCATGCGTGCTCCTCGTTCGACCGGCGCGGCGGATCCGGCCTGCTCCTCGCGAGCGAGGACGGGCCCAGATCAACGCTACTCCGATGCGTTGAGCAGCCCCGGCGCCACGAGGGGCGCTGTGAGGTACCCGTCCTCAGTGTCGGCGATCGTCGGCGCCGTCAGGGGATTCGTGGGTCGTGACCTCGGGGTACGTCGCGACCGGGCCGGCCTTTCGCGGCGACGCCGGCCGGCGCGCAGCCTCCTCGTCCTCGAGACGGACGACGGCGTAGAACATGCCGCCGAACACCACCGCCAGGATCGCGATGGCGGACGACGGGGTGCTCGCCGGCAACGTCACGAAGAGCGCCAGGGGTGCGACGGCGAGGCAGGCGCCGAGCACTGCGCGCGGACCGTGAAAGGTCCTGGTCGGTCCGGGTCCGTGGTGCTTGGCATGAACGCGCCCGACGAGGACGCACCCGGCCGCCAGCATCAGGATGCCCAGTCCCTGAGCCGCCCCGACGATGTCGCCGGCACCGCCCCAGAAGCCGAAGAGGCCGACGCCGGCCATCACGCTCCCGAGCAGATCGATGGTCCAGGGCGCACGGCGGATCGGAACGACCCTGCGGCCCGTGTCGACCTGGGACGACGGCGCGTCGGCGGCACGCGTCTCGCTCGTCGGCATGTCGACCTCCCGCCGAATCCGTGCTCCGGTGCTGTGGCTCCACCGTAGGCGCGGTGCGGATCCGTGTCACGGGCCGGCTCCGCCCGGCCGGCCGTCCCGGGCCGCTCCCATCCGCGCGCCGTACTCTGGCGCCGGCGGCACCTGATGCCGCGAGCGTCGAGATCACCGAGGAGAGTCATCGTGCCCGTCGTGGACCGCGAGTTCGTCACCGCCCTGCCCAAGGCCGAGCTGCACCTGCACATCGAGGGCACCCTCGAACCGGAGCTGAAGCTCGAACTGGCCCGGCGCAACGGGGTCGACATCGGGCAGGACACGGTCGAGGACGTCCGTGCCACCTACGACTTCACCGATCTGACCAGCTTCCTGGCCGTGTACTACCCGGCGATGGAGGTGCTGGTGACCGAGCAGGACTTCCACGACCTCGCCCTCGCCTACCTCGAGCGCGCCGCCGCCGACGGGGTGGTGCGGGCGGAGATCTTCTTCGATCCCCAGGCCCACACCAGCCGCGGCGTCCCGTTCTCCACCGTCGTCGACGGGCTGTGGTCGGCCGTGCAGGAGGCGCCGTCGCTGGGTGTCGACGCCGCCCTGATCATGTGCTTCCTGCGCGACATGAGCGCCGAATCCGCCCGCGAGACGCTCGAGGCCTCCCTGCCCTACCGTGACCGCATCGTCGGCGTGGGCCTGGACTCCGACGAGCGCGGCAACCCGCCCGAGAAGTTCGCCGCGGTCTTCGCCGCCGCGAAGGAGGCGGGTTACCGGCTGACGATGCACTGCGACGTCGATCAGGACGACGCGATCGGCCACATCGCCACCGTCATGGACGAGATCGGCGTCGAGCGCATCGACCACGGTTCGAACATCCTCGAGGACCCGGCCCTGGTCGCGGAGGCGAAGCAGCGCGGCATCGGCTTCACCTGCTGCCCGTTGTCGAACTCCTTCGTCACCGAGCAGATGAAGGGAGCCGAGATCACGGAGCTGCTCCGCAGCGGGCTGAAGGTCTCCATCGCCTCCGACGACCCCTCGTACTTCGGGGGGTACGTCGCCGACAACATCCTCGCGCTCGCCGAGGCGCAGCAGCTCACGCGCGAAGAGGTCGTGACCCTGGCGCGCAACTCCCTCGAGATCAGCTGGGCCGGGGACGAGGCGACGCAGGGATGGCTGCGTCGCCTCGACGAGGTCGCCGCACAGGGCTGAGCGCGGGGGAGCCGACCGCACCCTGGGGGCGCGCCGGCCGGCAACCGGCCCCGAGCGGTCCCGGGGCCGGTCCGCGGGAGCCGAGTCCGCGCGAGATCTGCGCAGCCCGTCAGGCCACCAGGTCGTCGATCTGGTTGATCGCCGAGCGCGAGCCCTCCTCGACGCCCATGTCGAGCACCGTCTGGAGCTCGTCGCGGGAGTTGTACGTGGTCACGTAGATTGCGCGCGTCTTCCCGTCGTGCTCGTTCAGCGTGGTGGTGGACTCGGCGGCCGGGAGGCTCTCGTTCGGCGAGAAATCCTCGTTCGCGAAGCCGTCGCGGTAGGTGAACGAGTTCGGCTCATCGACCGTGAGCACCTCCCAGTACCCGTAGAACCGATCCCCGTCGGGGCCGGTCATGTAATACGTGACCCGGCCGCCGGGGGAGAGGTCGTGGTCGACGACGGTGGCGGGGTAGCCCTCGGGCCCCCAGACCTTCTCGAGCTGGCGCGGATCGGCGTAGATGTCCCAGATCCGCCGGACCGGCGCGGCGAACTCCGCCGTGATCGTGAGTGTCATGGCCTCGAGGTCGTGGCTGATGTCGGTGACAGGCATGGTCATTCCTTCCGGTGGGGCGGGTGTGCCGGCTGACGGGGAAGGGAAGCCGACCGGCGGGGCGCATGGTCATGCTGGTGAGCCGCAGCTTCCGGCGGGCGTGGTGGCGAGTCCGGCCGGCTGGGGAATGCAGCCGGGTCGTCCTCGGCCGCGGAGTCGAGCAGCTCGTCGATGCGGGCGATGTGCTCCCGGCGGGCGGCCTCCAGGTCGGCAAGGAGCCGCGCGGCCGAGCGCACGCTGTCGGCGTCACCGCGAGCGAGGGTCTCCCGGCCGCTGCGACGCCGTGTGATGAGCCCGGCCCGCTCGAGCACGACGACGTGCTTCTGCACCGCCGTCAGGCTCATGGGGTAGTTCCGGGCCAGGGCCGAGACCGACTGCTCGCCGTCGAGCACCCGCCGCAGGATGTCCCGGCGGGTGCGGTCCGACAGCGCGTGGAACCACGCATCGGCGTGGTCGTCGTCGATCTGATGCACACCGTAAACGTACAACCGTGTGGTTGTATGATTCAAGGGGTCGCCGGTTCTTTTCGGGGGAGCGCTGTTCCGGCGACCGCGCGGTTCCGGTTGCCGGGCGGTGGGGAGAACTACCCATGGCCGGTCGGGCCCCCGGCTCGTACGCTCGCAGCAGCACAGGGGCTCCGGCCACCGAAGCACAGGGGTTCGGGGCACCGAACCCGCCCTCTGCTCGAGGAGCACACCGATGGCGACATTGACCGCGACCGTCGATCGAGCGGCCCACTGGGCGGCCGAGACCACCACCCCGGCGCGGGACTGGAACCCGGTCTACCGTGCACTGGTCCCCGGCCCGGCTCCGACCGGCGAGCCGGCACCCACCGACGGCTTCGACGAGCTCGTCCGGCACCAGTTCACGGCCCGGGCTCTCCTGGTCGTGGCGGTGACGCACGAGGAATCGACCCGTCGGGCACGGGTCGCGCTCGACCCGGCCGGCGCCACCGTGGAGGCCTCCGTCGACGGCGGCGCCTCCCAGTGGTCGACGGTCCCGATCGACCAGGTGCCTCGCTTGATCACCGAACTGCTCGACGCCGCCGGCGTCGACCCGGAAGCCCCTCGGCTCACCGTCGAACGGACCGAGCACGCGCTGCGGCCCACCCCCGCACAGATCGGACTCCTCCGAGCCGCACTGGCGCGCGGCGAGTCCCCGCAGGACGCCGTCGCCTCCGTGCCCGACCTGGATGACCGGCTGCGCGACGCCCTCACCACCAGCGGCCCGCGCGTATCGGTCTCCCTTACCCTGCACGACCCTGGTGGCCGCGTCACCGAAGCGCCGGTGTCCTGGTCCCGGCTCTGGGTGCGCGGCGACCGCGACCTCTACCGCATGGACGCCGCCGAGACCTCGACCGGCGCTATCCATCCCGTGGCCCCGGGAGATGTGCTGGGCACAGTGCTCCCGGTGCTCGAGGAAGGCCTGCGGTTCGAGGCCGCGTGCGCGGCGCGAGGAGGCGCGCGATGACCGCGTTCTACGGCATGGACACCGAACAGGTCCGCTCCCATGCCGACCGGCTGCGCCACGTCTCCGGCGACGTGCAAGGATTGCGGGAGCGGCTGGACGCCGTCATCCGGAGCACGGCCTGGGAAGGGCCCGACGCCGAGGACTTCCGCGGTCGATGGGACGATCTGGCCGCCACCCACCTCTCCACCCTGTGCGACGACCTGACCACCCTGGGGGACCGGGCGCTCGGGGAGGCCGACGAGCAGGACGTGGTCTCCGATCGCGACGGCCCCGAATCCGGCCCGGCCGAGACTCCCGGGTCGATCCCGGACGCCGTGGCGGCGGACATGGTCCATGGGTATCTGGAGGACGACAGCTCCTGGCTCCCGGACTGGCTCGAGGGCCCCGCCGAAGGGGCGCTGTCCGATGTCGCAAGGCTCGCCTCCGACGCGATCGGCTGGGGCGTCGACGGCGGGATAGACCTCCTGGAGACGGGGCTCGGCGGGCTCGGCGTGAACACCGACGGGATCGCGCAGTTCCAGCGGGATGCGAACCACGCCGGCGGGATCCTCGAGGACTGGGCAACCGGCGAGCGGGTTCCGACCTACGCCGAACTGGTCTCGGCGGGCCTGGTCACCACGGGCTCTGCCGGTGTGGGTGTGTACGAGGCCGTCACCGGGAACGACACGGCATTTCTCGATGACCGCCCGGGCGGCATCGTGGAAGGTGTCGAGACGAGCACGGAACCGGTGGCGAGTCCGCAGGATCTGGGCGACCTGGTGATCGGGAACGACGCTCTGAGGATGTCCCATGACGGCGGCGCCCTCGAGTCCGGTCAGATCGGCATCCAGGAGGTCCGCAGCGCTGATGGTGGCGATCCCTCGTACATCGTGCAGGTCCCGCCGACGGAGGGGGCCGGGCTCGGCGAGGTGCCGGAAGCATATGGGGGCCAGGGGAACTCTCGGGACTGGGGGTCGAATCTGCGCTTGGTCGCCGGCCAGCATCCGGCGGCGATGGACGACGTCCGTGCGGCGATGGAGGAGGCCGGGGTCCCGGACGGGTCGAACGTCATGTTCGTCGGGCATTCCCAGGGAGGGATCGTGGCCTCCCATCTGGCAGCCGATCCCCCTTTCAACAGCTCCTCCGGCGAGTCCGGGACATACAACGTGACCCATAGCTTCTCGGTGGGTTCGCCTGTCCAGACGGTCGTGCCGGCCCAGGGGTCGACCGAGGTGGTCAATGTGGCGCACGGGCCGGTGGGTCTGGATCCGCACGGCGTCGGCGAGGTGCCGGTCGCTGTCGGCGGTCCTATCGGTCAGCCGGTCGAGGTGCCCGTTCCCACGGACGTGCAGTACACCGGTGACCCGATCGCGCAATCCGATCTGCAGGGGGCCCAAGTCGGTGACGGCAGCCTGCAGGCACCGAATGTGCACGAGGTCGTTCTCGAGGGCTGCCCCGGGCGTGTGAGCGATGGCACCGAACCCTTATTCGGCAATCATGACTCCTACGACCCGAACGATCCTGCGTACGGCTACTACGGAAGTGTGCAGGCCGCCACGGGTGCGGACCCGGTGCTCTCAGGGCTGCAGGAAGACATCTCGGGCTCGTACATCGGTGACGGCACCTACGTCGCCGAGTCTCATGTGGTCACCGTCGGGCGCGGCGAGCACTGATTCGGGAGGGGTCGGCAGAACAGTCTCGCTCCGTGTCGCCCTGGGGCGCACGGTCTGGTTCATGGAGCCGGCAACGGCCCGGAGTCCAGACGATCTCGCCGGGACTTTCGGGGCGCTGCGCGTCATCACCGCTGTCAGGCGAGGCCGTATCGTTCGTACAGCAGCTCGATGCGCACTCGCGAGTCCGGTACCAGCTCGTGGTCCAGGTTGAAGACCGTGATCTCTTCGCCACCGTCCCGACCGGTGAACGACGAGACGTCCAAGTGGTCGTACCCGTTCTCCCGAGCAGCCACGCGGGCGATCGCGCCCACTGCCTCATCGAAGACATCGACCGGTCCACCCGTTCCCGGGGATATGTGCACCGTCCCCGAGAGACCGACGCCGAACTCGGCACCGCGACGAATCTCGAGTTCGACGGAATCGACATCGGGGATCTCCGAGATGGCGGCGATGAGCTGGTCAGTGACGCCGTCGTCCGTCGGGCCGCAGGCAGCCAGCAGCAGCGCTGGCAGGCCCGTGATGGACCCCAGCACAGTTCGTCGACTCACCACGTTCCCCCACCTCTCCACACGGGTCGAGTTCCAGCATGCCATGTGCTCCGGTCGTGCCCGCCCCTCAGCGGTGCCCGATCCCACCGACCACGGAAGGCCTGACCACGGAAGGCACGAGAGCGGCGTGCGGTCCTTCCGTCAGTAGCGTTCAGCGAGCGTTTCCACTGAGATCCTGCCGTCAGGGTCCAACGACGGGTCGAGATCAGCCACGGACCCCTCATCCGTGCCGTTCGAACCGGTGAAGGGCCGCAGGTCCAGAGTCGAATACCCCCCGTCGGCCACCGCTACCTCGACCACGACCTCCATCACACAGCGCTTTCGACGGCGGAGCGCCGGCTGCGCGCCGCAGGCAGCAGCGCTCGGTGCGCCTCGTCTGCTCACCACGGTCACACCTCTTTCGATGCCTCGCGCTTCGTCATGCCACCTGAGCACACCGGGAGTGTCGCGGGCCCGAGGCGCCTATGCTCGAGTCATGGCACAGCAGTGGCCGCCTCCGACCGGCGCGGACCGGGACCCCTCCCCGGTCCCGTCCGATACGGAACCACTCGCCGACGACGAACCGCTCGGGCTGCCGGACTACGGCGCCGACGGCCACCCCTCAGGTCCCGAGAGGCTCAGCGCCTTCGGGGACGGCGGGCCGCCCGGGGCGGCTCTCGGGGACTCGGCCCGCGGAGAACCAGCTCTCCGCGGCCCGGACAGCCGGGACCCATCCCACCGCGGCCCTGCCCGCCGGGAGGGCGGCATCCCGCCCTGGGCGATCGTCGCGATCGTGGCCCTGCAGGTGGTCGGCATGCTCGCCGCCGTCGGCCTGGTCGTCGGCGGCGCCGTGCGGCTGCTCGACACCGGGGAGCCGGCACCTGCCCAGCCTCCCGCGGCCACCCCGTCGGAGCAGGAGACCGATCAGGAGCGAGAGCCCGGCGAGGTCACCGACTCGGCAGGCCGGCCCGTGACCGACGGGACCGGCGGCTTCGACGACCCGGCGACCGTCGGCGAGCACACCGTCTCCTGGGGCACGTGGTCCGACGGCACCATCAGCGTCACCCCGACGGACGTGGACACCGAGGCCACCCTGCCCGGGGCGGCCGGTGAGGACGTCGTCGAGGACGGTTTCCGCATGGTCATGGTGACCTTCGAGGTCCGCTACGACGGGCCGGGCCGGCTCGCCCCCGTCGAGGAGCTGTGGCTGACCGGCGAATCCGAGCGCTCCTACTACCAGGATGCCGCCGAAGGACTGGTCCCGGACCCGATGGAGGCGATCGAGCCGCTCGGCGACGGGGAGAGCGCGACCTTCCGCAGCATCTACATCCTGCCCGAGCCGGAAGTCGCAGGGTTCCGGCTCGGCGTCGAGACGTTCAACGGGGAAGTGCTCTACTTCGACGGCGCGTGAGATCGACGGTGGCTCTCCGCGGCGGGGCCTCGCCGCCGGGGCGCGCGGTGGACACCCGCCGACGCGCTGAGGCATGATCTATCTGAAACCGGCGGTATCAGGCAACTGGG
This sequence comes from Brachybacterium sp. GCM10030268, assembly GCF_042666305.1. NCBI lineage: Bacteria > Bacillati > Actinomycetota > Actinomycetes > Micrococcales > Dermabacteraceae > Brachybacterium > Brachybacterium sp. GCM10030268. The sequence goes on from NZ_JBHTCW010000003.1 coordinate 62,354, forward strand.
CGGAGCCCGCCGGCACTCGACGAAGAGATCGCGAAAGGCCACTGATGAGCAGCTACACCGAGCACGTCACCCGAGTCCTGACCGCAGATCGCGAGCACCCCGGGCTCGGCACCGTGGCCGTGCTGACCTTCGCGCCCCCGGAGGGTGAGGACAAGCGGCCCGCGACCCTCGGTCCGCGCTCGCTCGACGCCGTCACCGGCGCGATCTCCACCGCCCTGGACCGCGCCGAGGCCGGCGAGATCCAGGCGATCGCCCTGACCGGCTCCGGACGCGTGTTCCTCGCCGGCGCCGATCTCTCGATGTTCTCCGACCCCGACGTGCTCGAGAGCGTCGAGACCATGACGAGGGCCGCGCATGCGCTCCAGATCCGCGTGCGCTCCAGCCCCGTCCCGATCCTCGCCCACCTCAACGGGGCCGCCCTCGGAGGCGGCCTCGAGGTGGCGCTGATGGCCGACGTGCGCACCGTCGCCCCGGGCGTCACCGGCATCGGCCTGCCCGAGACCAGCCTGGGCATCCTGCCCGGCTGGGGCGGCACCACCCTCCTGCAGTCCGTCGTCGGCCCCGAGACCGCCGCCCGGATGATCCTCGAGGACCCCGCCCGCGACAAGCAGCTCGGCACCGACCAGGCCCTCGAGACCGGACTGGCCGACGAGCTCGCCGCGGACTTGGACGAAGCGCTCGACGAGTTCGCCGCCCTGGTCGCCGCGCACATCGACGTCGATGAGGCCGACACCGACATCGTCGACCCCGCGGTGGCCGAGGCCGCCGTGGAGACCCGGCTGGCCGCGGAGACGACCATCCCGGGTGCCTGGGCCGGTCGCGCCGTCCCGCTTCCCGCCGAGGGCAGCCCCGAGGCCGAGGCACTGCGCGACGCACTCGATGCCCCGCACGGCGCGGCCGAGACCCGTCGCACCTGGGCGGCGCGGCTGGAGATGCAGGGAGCCCCCGCCGTCGCCCGCGCCCTCGAACTGCTCCAGCAGCTGCCCGGCTCCGACCTGCCCGCCGCCCTGGACCGCGAGGCCGCCGCCCTGGGTGAGCTGGCCCGCAGCGACGCCGCCGCGGCCTCCATGTACGCCGCCGAGCTGCTGCGCCGCGGCAAGCCCGGCCGCGCCCCGGTCGACGACGCCCGCGAGATCCGCCGCGTCGGCGTGGCCGGTGCCGGACTGATGGCCTCCCAGATCGCCGCGCAGCTCGCCCTCGGGCTCCAGGTCCCCGTCGTCATGCGCGATCTCGACCAGAGCATCGCGGAGAAGGGCCTGGCGGCTGCCCGCGATGTCGTGGCCCAGGCCGCCGCCCGGGGGAAGCTCGACGAGGACACCGCCACCCGGGTGGCCGGTGGGCTGACGGCCACGACCGATCTGGCCGAGCTCGAAGGCTGCGACCTCGTGCTGGAAGCCGTCCCCGAGGTGCTGGGGGTCAAGAAGTCCGTCTTCGCCGAGCTGGAGAGCGTGCTCGCCCCCGACGCCCTGCTGGCCACCAACACCTCCTCGCTGTCCGTCGCGCGGATGGCCGAGGATCTCGAGCACCCCGAGCGCGTGGTGGGCCTGCACTTCTTCAACCCGGTCGCCAAGATGCCGCTGGTCGAGGTGGTCCACACCGAGGCCACCGACGACGCTGCTCTGGCGACCGGACAGGAGGTGGTGCGCCGCCTGCGGAAGTTCGCTGTGCGCAGCGCCGACGCACCCGGCTTCATCGTCAATCGGCTGCTGTTCCGCGTGCTGGGCGCGGTGCTCGCCTCCCTCGACGCCGGCGCCGATCCCCAGGAGGTCGACGCCTCCCTGGATCCGCTCGGCCTGCCGATGCGTCCCCTCGAGCTGCTGGACCTGGTGGGCCTGGCCGTCGCCGACCACGTCGGCGCGGTGCTGGCCGACGAGCTCGGCGCCCGTTTCCACGCCTCCCCGGGGCTGACCGCCATGGCCGAGCGGGGTGCCCGCTTCACCGAGCGCAGCAGGACTGCCGTCCACCCGCCGGTCTCGCCGTCGGTCGCGGAGGTCTTCGCCGCCGACGGCGGGGGAGCCGGCGCGGCGCAGGCCCCCGTCGGCGACGCCCTGCTCGAGAAGGTCCAGGACGGCCTGGCCGAGGAGATCGCCCTGATGCTCGAGGCCGGAGTGGTCCAGCGACCCGAGCAGGTCGACCTGGCACTGATCCTCGGAGCCGGTTTCCCGCGCCATCGCGGCGGCATCACGCCGTACCTCGACGTCAGCGGTGCGTCCCGGCGTGCCGTGGGTCGGACTTTCCACGGGGAGCTGTTCACAGGGCGGCTCTGAATCGGCCGCCGTCGAGCTTCTGCGGGACTGCTTTCTCTCGCCCGTTCGTAACCGGATAGCGATGTCGAAGGCATCGCTCCCGGTCGGCACGCCCCGTACTATGTGACGGTCAGGCCCAGGGGTCGGACCGCACAGACGTACCGGGAGAGAGGGGATGGCGCTGTCTACGCGCCGGAAAAGATATGTCGCAGCCACCGCAGAACGGATGGGGTCAGCCCCCCTCCAGTGATTCCCACGGGCAGCCTTCTCCGGACGGTGGGTACGGGGATTACGGTCAGCCGTCCCCGAACGGCGGCTTCGGCCAGGAGCAGCCGAGCGATTACGGCCAGCCGCCGCAGGCCGACTACGGTCAGGCCTCCGCGGATGCCCCCTACGGTCAGGCGTCGCCGAACGCCGGCTACGGGCAGGACGCCTCCTTCGCGCCGTCCTTCGGCGGCGACTCGGGTGAGGGCTTCACCCCGCAGGGCGGCGAGAAGAAGTCCGGGGGCGCGAAGGTCCCGATCATCATCTGCGCCGGCTGCGCGGTCCTCGCGCTCCTGCTCGTCATCGTCGGCGGCGGCATCTTCCTGTTCACCCGCGACGGTGGCGACGAGGACACAAGCGGCGGGGGCGAGACGACTCAGGAGGAGACCACCGAGGAGGAGACCTCTGAGGAGGCGGCCACCGAGGAGGAGCCGACCGAGGAGGAGACCACCGAGGAGGAGACCTCGGCGGAGGAGACCACTGAGGAGGAGTCCCAGGGCGGATCCTCCGGGGGAGCCGCGACGAAGGATGATCCGGCTGCACTCGGTGAGACCGTGACCATCGACGATGGTGACGGCGGCACCATCGACGTCACCCTCGGCGAGCCGAACTGGGACGCCACCGACGAGGTCCTGGAGGCCAACTCGTACAACGAGGAGCCCGCCGAGGGCGAGACCTACATCCTGGTGCCTATCACGGCGACGTACCACGGCGATGACAGCCTCGAGCCGGGCTTCTCGATCCTGGTCGAGTACGTCTCCGATGCCGGGAACAGCTACTCGCTCACCAGCGCCGTGGCGCCCAAGGACAGCCTCGACGTGGGCACGCTCTACGACGGCGGCACCGGCGAATGGGAAGTGCCGCTGCTGGTGCCGGAGGACCAGGTCGAGGGCGGCGCGTTCACCGTCAGCAGCCTGCTCGACTTCAGCGGCGACCCCGCCTGGATCTCAGCCACCTGATCTGATCCCGCGCGGACCACGAGGGCCCGCCTGCTCCCGGAGAACCGGTGAGGAGGCGGGCCGTCGTCGTGCGGTCGGTCCCGGCCACCCCGGCGAGAGGATCACGAGGCACGAGGACGACAGCGCGCCGGGACGGCACCTTCGAGGTGTACACGCCGTGGACCGAAGGGGCCGGCTCGATCTGGGTCGCGGCCGGATGAGCCGACCTCGGCGCCGTCAGCGGCGGTGCCGTGCCCAGGCCTCCAGGCGCTCCAGGGACTGCTCGATCGTGGCGTGGCTCTTGCAGAAGGCGAAGCGCAGATACGAGCTCGCCTCCCCGGCCGCGCCGTCGCGGTAGAAGGCCGACAGCGGGATCGCGACCACGCCGGCCTCCTCGGGCAGCCGCTCGCACAGAGCCATGGCGTCGGCTTCGCCCAGCGGCGCGGCGTCGGCCGCGGTGAAGTAGCCCGCCTCGGGCACGCTGACCCGGAAACCGATCGAGCGCAGGCCCTGGGTCAGCAGGTCGCGGCGAGCACGCAGACTGTCGGCGAGATCCTGGAAGGCAGAGGTCGGCATGCCCAATCCTGCCGCCACGGCCGGCTGGAACGGCGCCCCGGAGGCGTAGGTCAGCCACTGCTTGACCCCGGTGATGGCCGTGACCAGCTCGGGCCGGGCGGTGATCCAGCCGATCTTCCAGCCCGTGACCGAGAACGTCTTGCCCGCCGAGGAGATCGAGACCGTGCGATCCTGCGCACCGGGCAGGGTGGCGATCGGCAGGTGGGCCGGGCCGAAGGTGAGGTGCTCGTAGACCTCGTCGGTCACGATGATCGCGTCGTGCCGGGCGGCCTCCTCGGCGATCGCCTGCAGCGCTCCGACCCACAGCATCACGCCGGTGGGGTTGTGCGGGGTGTTCACCAGTACCACGCGGGTGCGGTCGGAGAAGGCCGCACGCAGAGCGACCTCGTCGACCTCCAGCACCAGGTCGCCGGAGGCGTCGGCGCGGGAGGTCAGCGGGACCGTGCGATGCACACCGCCCGCGAGCGCGATCAGCGCCGCGTACTGGTCGTAGAACGGCTCCAGCGTCACGACCTCGTCGCCCGGCTCCACCAGGGCCAGGATGGTCGCGGCCAGCGCCTCGGTGGCGCCCGTGGTCACCAGCACCTCGCTGCCGGCGTCCCAGTGCAGCCCGTACCACTGCGACTGGTGCTCGGCGATCGCCTCGCGCAGCGCGGCCTCGCCGATGCCCGGAGGGTACTGGTTGTGGCCGGCACGGATCGCGCTCACCGCGGCGTCGGCCACCACGGCGGGAGGATCGTCGTCGGGGAAGCCCTGGCCGAGGTTCAGCGCGCCGAGCTCGGTGGCCTTCGCGGACATGCGGGCGAACACGGTGGGGCGGGCCTCGCCGCCGGCGAGCAGGCCGGCAGCGGCGGCGGCGCGGGTCCAGGGGCCGGTGGTGTCCATGGCCACGAGTCTGTCAGAGACGGACCGGGATCGCCGGGGCAGTCCGGCTGAGTCGGTGTGCCGGGGTGCGCCGGCGTGTGACGGGACAGGGCGCCGGGCGGGGCCGGGCGCCGGGCGGGGCCGGGCGCCGGGCGGGGCCGGGCGCCGCGCGGGGCGCCGCGCCGCAGGCCGGCCGGCCGCGTCACGGCCCGTCGGCCGTCTCAGCGCCGCGGGAAGACGAAGCGCCCGTAGGTGACGTACCGGAACGACGTCGAGATGACCTGGCCGATGATCGTGCCGGAGATGTTGTCCGCCAGCACCGAGTCCAGGCCCAGCACATACCGCGAGAAGCCCAGGCAGGACAGCTGCAGACCGGCCGCGATCAGGTTGATCAGGAGGAACAGCAGTATCGAGCGGGCGGTGTCCGGGCGGGGACGGTCCCCGAAGGTCCACAGCCGGTTGCCCAGGTAGGTCAGGCAGGAGGCGACCGCGATCGTGAGCAGCTTCGCCGTCAGGGGGTGGCCGTGCATGATCCCGTGGCCCCAGCCGGCGGAGGGCTCCCAGAACACCAGCAGGTTGTACATCGCCGCGTCCAGCAGGAAGACGATGCCGCCGACGAGCAGGAACCGTATCGACGACCCCAGATGGTCGGTGGCGAGATCACGGGCCCGCTCGCGCAGGGGCCTCCTCGGTGCCGACGGGGACGTCGCGCGGGCACGGCGCGCGGCGGAACGGGCCGGCACGGATTCCAGGGAACCTGCCCACTCGAGCGACGACGTCGTACACCCGAGATCTGCGGCATCGCCGGATCGCGTGGGATCCGCGGTGTCCGTCGACGGTTGGGGTCTCAGCACGCACGGCACTGTACCCGAGGCGATAGGCTTGCGGCCCGGCCTGCGACGGGTCCGGATGCTGAGTGGTCGCCGACCCGCCCACTCGCGTGCACCCGGACCCTGGGAGCGCACGGCCAGGCCGCTGCGACGGGGCCGACGACGTCGGCACCCTGGGAGCGCGCGGTCTCCGTTGCCGTGACGGGTGCATCGCCCCCGTCGACCTCCGGGTCGTGGCCACAGCGCCGCGATCGGGGCACGCGGCACCGCCCCCGACAGGATCGAAGCCCCACAGCATCGAAGGAAGGTTCCCATGACCCACGTCGCCCTGACCATCGCCGGTTCCGAAGCATCCGGTGGCGCCGGCGCCCAGGCGGACCTCAAGACGTTCCACCAGCTCGGCACGTTCGGCACCGCTGCTCTGACCTGCATCGTCTCCTTCGACCCGAAGAACGACTGGGCCCACCGCTTCGTGCCCGTCGCCCCGGAGGTGATCTCGGACCAGATCGAGGCGACCACCTCCGTCCACGACATCGACACGGTCAAGATCGGCATGCTGGGCACGCCCGTCACCATCGACACCGTCGCCGCCTCCCTGCGCGAGCGCAGCTTCACCCACGTCGTGCTCGACCCGGTGCTGATCTGCAAGGGGCAGGAGCCCGGCGCGGCCCTGGACACGGACAACGCCCTCAAGGAGAAGATCCTCCCGCTGGCCACCTTCGTCACGCCCAACCACTTCGAGGCGCTGACGCTGTCGGGGATGGAGAAGATCGAGACCGTCGAGGAGCTCACCGAGGCCGCCCGGCGCATCCACGAGGCCTACGACGTCACGGTCCTGGCCAAGGGCGGCGTGGTCCTGGACGGGTCCGACGCGGTCGACATCTTCTACGACGGGGACGAGGTCGTCGAGCTGCGCAGCCCCAAGATCGGCCAGGAGCGCGTCTCCGGCGCCGGCTGCACGCTGGCCGCCGCGGTCACCGCGGAGCTGGCCAAGGGCGCCACCGCCCTCGAGGCGGCGCAGGTGGCCAAGGAGATCGTCACCGTCTCCATCGAGAACCGCCAGGCCGGCCACACCCCCTTCGACGCCGTCTACCAGGGCGCCTACCACCGCTGAGCGGCGAGTCCGCCCGGGCCGCTGGCCCTGAACGGGTGCCCGGCCCGGGCCGCTGTCCCCGAACGGGTGTCCGGCCCGGGCCGCGCCACCCCTGACCGGCGGGGGCGCTCCCGACAACTGGCGATATAGCGGGAGCCGTTGCCTATATGGCCACGGCTCCCGCTATGTCGCCAGTACCCGGCCTCCGGTCATCGCGTGAACACCGGTCACGAACTTGTTCCGAACGGTGAGCGGAATGCCCACTGCCTGGACAGGGCGCCTCCTGACACCGCATTCTCACCCTTATGACCGATACCAGCACAGCCACGGGTTCGACGCGGCCGGAGGCATCGAAGCAGATCGGGGAGCCCCTGATCTCCGCGCGCGGCGTGGAGAAGTTCTTCGGCGATTTCCAGGCGCTGAAGAACATCGATCTCGATATCCATCGCGGTGAAGTGGTGGCGCTGATCGGCGCCTCCGGATCCGGGAAGTCGACCGTGTGCCGCTGCTTGAACCGGCTCGAGACGATCTCCGCCGGCGAGATCACCATCGACGGCCAGCGGCTGCCGGAGGAGGGGAAGGAGCTGACCAAGCTGCGCAGCGACGTCGGCATGGTCTTCCAGGCCTTCAACCTCTTCCCCCACCTCAAGGCGATCGACAACGTCACCCTCGGCCCGCGGAAGGTGCGCGGAGCCTCCAAGGCGGAGGCCGAGGCGCAGGCCATGGAGCTGCTCGAGCGCGTCGGTCTCGCCGACAAGGCGAACTCGCTGCCGACGGCGCTGTCCGGCGGGCAGCAGCAGCGCGTGGCGATCGCCCGGGCACTGGCCATGAGACCCAAAGCCATGCTCTTCGACGAGCCCACCTCGGCGCTCGACCCCGAGGTGATCAACGAGGTGCTCGACGTGATGACCGAGCTCGCCGAGCAGGGCATGACGATGCTGGTGGTGACCCACGAAATGGGCTTCGCCCGCCATGTCTGCGACCGCGTGATCTATATGGATGCGGGAGAGATCGTCGAACAGGGCGAGCCCGAGGAGTTCTTCACCGCACCACGCAGCGAGCGCGCCAAGGCGTTCCTGGGCAAGATCCTGCCCCACTGACCGGCCGTACCAGCACCAGCCGTGCCGCACCGGCTCCTTCCCGGCCCCGCCAGCCGCGACCATGCCCCGTCAGCCGCGACCACGCCCCACCAGCCCCGACCCCACCCCACAGCCCCGACCCCGCCCCACGGGCGACTCGAGAATCGGAGAGATCCATGACCCGCACCAGCTTCCGGCCCGGCCGTCGCGCCGTCGTCGCGGCCGCTGCCGCCCTGCCCCTCGGTGCCCTCGCCGCCTGCTCCTCCGAGACGGGTGAGGGCCCCTCACTGGGCGGCGGCTCCGATGGCGGCGGCGCCGAAGGCTCGGCGTTCACCGACGCCATCGCCTCCGGCCCGATCGCCGAGGACGACGTCGTCGCCGCCAGCGCCTGGGCGAGCGCCATCAAGGACAAGGACCAGCTGATCCGTGGTGGCACCCTCGCCAACCAGGTCTTCTCCCTGGCCAGCACCAGTGGCGGCGAGCCCACCGGTTTCGACGCGGGCATCACCCAGCTGCTGGCCCGCTACATCCTCGGCGAGGACATCGAGGGCAAGATCGAGTACATCGACACTACGGTCGAGACCCGCGAGACCATGGTCCAGAACGGCACCGTGGACTGCGTGATCGCCACCTACTCGATCACTCCCGAGCGCCTCGAGGTCATCAACTTCGCCGGCCCGTACTATCTCTCGGGCACCGCCATTCAGGTCCGGACTGAGGACGCCGAGACCGTCGCCGGCCCGGAGGACCTCACCGGCAAGAACCTCGTCACCCAGTCCAACTCGACCGGCATCCAGGCCATCGAAGAGTTCGTGACCGACCCGGGAGAGGTCGAGACCCTCCCGGACAACGAGTCCTGCGTCGCCGCACTGAAGCAGGGTCGTTCCGACGCGTACGTCCTCGACCAGGGCGTGCTGCTGGGCAACTCCGCCGCAGACCCGGAGGTCTCCGTGGTCGGTGAACCGTTCGTCGACGACCCGTACGGCATCGGCCTTTCGCAGGACCACGAGGACGCCGTCGAGTTCGTCAACACCTTCCTCCAGGAGCTCATCGACTCCGGTACCTGGGACGCGCTGTGGGCCGCCACCATCGGCGAGGTCGTGGATGGCTCGGCCCCCGAGCCCCCGACCCCGGGCGACATGCCGGCGTGAGCCGACCACCGGCCGACGCGCTCGGCCGACGGACCTGGCCAGCCCGTCGGCCCGGCCAGACGGTGGGATCCGGCCGCCCCCGCGACATGCACGGCCGACGGCCGCACCCCGCCCGTCAGCCCGCCCCTGATCTCGAGAGGGACCCATGCAAGCCATCCGCGAGAACATCCCCCTGTTGGTGGAGGGTGTCGCGACCACGTTCGCGCTGGTCGTGCTCGGCTACCTGTTCGCGCTCGTCGTCGGCACCGCGCTGGCGGTGTGCCGGGTCAGCCCCATTCCGCCGCTGCGCTGGGCCGCGACGGTCTACGTCGAGATCTTCCGCAACATCCCGCTGCTGAGCTTGCTGATCCTGGTCGCGTTCGGCCTCCCCGACGTCGGGCTGCGCCTGCCCTACTTCTGGTGCGGCGTGCTGGGGCTGACCCTCTCGTCGGCCGCCTTCGTGTGCGAGAACGTCCGCTCGGGGATCAATACGGTGCCCGTCGGCCACGCCGAAGCGGCGCGGTCGATCGGGCTCGGCTTCTTCGGGACGCTGCGCCACGTGGTGCTCCCGCAGGCCTTCCGAGCCATGGTCCAGCCCCTGGTGAACGTCTTCATCGGCACGGTGATCGGATCGGCGCTGTGCTCGGCGATCTCGGTCAGTGAGATCACCTGGGTCACCCAGACCCTCAACATCCAGTACGCGCAGGCGGTGATCATGTTCCTGGTGGCCGGGACCGTGTATCTGGCGATGTCCCTGGGCGGCGCCGCGCTCGGCGGTGTCATCGAGCGCGCCGTCTCCCCGGGGCAGCGGCCGGGCCGCTCCCGGACCCGCAATGCTCTGGATGTCACGGCAGGAGCCCAGGCATGAGCGCTGCGACGAGCAATACCGCGACCAAGGTGCTGTTCGACGCGCCCGGCCCCAAGGGGCGCCGGCGGATCCTGCTGCTGTCGATCCTCAGCATCCTGGCGATCCTCGGCCTGCTCGCGGCAGGACTGCGGCAGTTCGCGATCAACGGGCAGCTGGATCCGAACAAGTGGGTCGTCTACCTCCGGGCCGACTACCTCGCCTTCCTCGGCCAGGGGCTGGCCGGGACGGTACAGGTCACCGCTGTCGCCGCAGCGGTGGCCTTCCCCCTCGGGTTGCTGCTGGCGCTGGCGCGGCTGTCGCGGGTGCGGGTGCTCAGCGCAGCGAGCACGGTGTGGATCGAGTTCTTCCGCGGCATCCCGATGCTGCTGGTGGTCTACGGGTTCCTACTGGCTCTGCCCGCCTACGGGGTCACGTTCCCACGGTTCTGGATGCTCGCGATCCCGATGGTCCTGGTCTCCTCCGCAACCACCGCGGAGGTGTTCCGGGCCGGCATCAAGGCGGTCGACGTGGGGCAGCACGAGGCCGCCGCCGCGATCGGGCTCAGCCACCGCGACTCCATGCTCTCCGTGATCCTGCCGCAGGCCGTGCGCCTGGTCCTGCCCAGCCTCATCCTCGCCCTGGTCTCCCTGCTGAAGGACTCCACCCTCGGCTACGTGGTCAGCGTCAACGAGCTGCAGTTCCAGGGCAAGACGATGGTCTCGATCACGCGCTACCTGGTCCAGACCTACATCGTCGTCTCGGTCATCTACATCGCCGTGAACTTCCTGCTCACCCGGATCGCGCTGGCACTGGATGCGCACATGAAGGCCCGCGCCGGCGCGAGCTGAGTCCGACACGCCGCCCGACGCGTCCTCCCTGCCGCTCGCGTCGGCCCTGTTCGTCGTCCCCGTCGTCCACTGTTCCCCGGAAGGCTGGTCCTGCCATGTGCCGACTGCTCGGCGTCGTCTCCCGTGAGCTCATCTCCCTGGACCGTGCTGTCCGTGACGAGATCGAACCGTTCACCGAACAGTCCGAGATCCATCGCGACGGATGGGGCGTGGCCTGGTTCGACGCGGCCGACGGGAAGGCGGCGGCCGACGGGGCGGCGGCCGGCGGGGCGGCGGCCGGCGGGAATGACGCAGCCGCAGGGACTTCTCGGCCGGCCGGTGAGCACTGGCCCGTCGACCCCCGTCGGCCCCGCATCCACCGCCACCTCGATGTGGCCCGCGAATCCGCGGCCTACCGGGACGCCGTCGCCGAGGCGACGGGCCCGATGATGCTCGTGCACCTGCGCAAGGCGAGCCCCGGCCTGCCCCTGCGGATCGACAACACCCATCCCTTCCGCGAGGGTGAGGCGGTATTCGCGCACAACGGCCAGTACGACCTCTCCGACCCGCTGCGTGAAGCGATCCTCGCGCGCGGCGGGCGCACGCCCGAGGGCACCACCGACTCGGAGCTGTACTTCTCCCTGGTCGAGCTCCATGCCCGCGAGACGGACCCGGCGACCGCCGTGCAGCGGGCCGCCGCCGAGCTCACGCAGCTGTGCCTCGAGCACGCCGGTCGTGTTCCCGAGGCCCTGAACTGCCTGTACATGACGCCCGACGTGATGATCGCCTATCAGCAGTCCGATCCGGCCCAGGCCAAGCCTCATCACACCGCCGACAACTACTCGCTGCGCTACCGCATCGACGCCGACCGCGTGATCGTGGCCTCCTCCGGGATCCCTCAGGCCGACCATCTCGACGTGGGCGAGGGCCAGGCGCTGGTGATCAACCGGGGCGACCTCAGCGTCTCGGTGCGTCCCGCCCTGAACTGCGAGGTGCGCTGAACGGCAAGGCGCCGCCACGGAGGCCGCCATCTGGATAAGGTTGAGCGAGCCGGCAGTGACAGCTCGTCGCCCCGACACGACTGGAGGCCCCGGTGATCGGATTCGAGAACATCCGCAAGGAGTACCCCGGTGGCGCGGTCGCCGTGGCGGACTTCAGCCTGGACGTCGCCTCCCACGAGTCGGTGGTGCTCGTGGGCACCTCCGGCTCGGGCAAGACCACGCTGCTGCGCATGGTCAACCGCATGGTCGATGCCACCTCCGGTCGGGTCCACATCGACGGGGACGACGTGGCCAGCCTGGATCCCGTGACGCTGCGCCGCAGCATCGGCTACGTCATGCAGGCCTCCGGGCTGCTGCCGCATCGCACCGTGCTGGACAACATCACCACCGTGCCCGTGCTGCGCGGCACCTCCAAGGGGGAGGCCCGCCGCCGCGCTCACGAGCTGATGGAGACGGTCGGCCTCGATGCCGCCCTCGCCCGCCGCTATCCCGCCCAGCTCTCCGGCGGTCAGCAGCAGCGCGTCGGCGTGGCCCGTGGCCTCGCGGCCGATCCGAACATCCTGCTGATGGACGAGCCCTTCGGTGCAGTGGACCCGATCGTGCGCAGTGAGCTGCAGCAGGAGCTGCTGCGCCTGCAGCGGGAGCTGCGCAAGACGATCGTGTTCGTCACCCACGACATCGACGAGGCGTTCCTGGTCGGCGACCGCGTCGTCATCCTCAAGCCCGGTGGTGTCGTGGCCCAGGTCGGCACCCCGCAGGAGATCCTCGCCGATCCGGCCGACGAGTTCGTGGCCAGCTTCGTCGGCGCCGACCGCGGGGCCCGCACCCTCCACGTCGAACAGGTCGACGGGCGCGATGTCGTGGTCGACGCCGACGGTCGCGCGGCCGGTGTGCTGGAGACCCCGTCGTGAGCTGGGTGCTCGCCAACCTCGACGTTCTCGCGGCGCGCACCGGTGCCCACCTGGTCCAGGCGCTGCCGCCGATCCTTATCGCGCTCGTGCTGGCACTGCCGATCGCGAAGCTCGCCAACCTGACCGGCTGGCTGCGGCCGGGCGTCACCACCGCGTCGGGACTGATGTACGCGATCCCCTCGCTGCCGCTGTTCGTGCTGCTGCCCGGCATCATCGGCACCGGAGTGCGCAGCCCCGTGAACATCATCGTCGCGCTCTCGCTGTACGGCCTGGCCCTGATGGTCCCCGCCGCCTCCGACGGGTTCCGCTCCGTGGACCGCGACGTGCTCAGTTCCGCCACCGCACAGGGGTACGCCCCGCTGGCCCGGTTCTGGCAGGTCGAGCTGCCGCTGGCCGGGCCGGTGCTGCTGGCGGGCGTGCGCGTTGTCGCCGTCAGCACCATCTCGCTGGTCACCGTGGGCGGCGTGCTCGGAGTGCCCAGCCTGGGAATGCTCTTCGTGGACGGGTTCCGCCGCGGCATCGTGGCGGAGATCGCGGCCGGCGTGGTGCTCACGGCAGCGCTGGCCCTGCTCACCGACGCGCTGCTGGTGCTGCTGGGCAGAGCGCTGATGCCCTGGACCCGGCGGAAGGTGGTCAGCCGGCCGTGAACGAGAATCCCTACGGCGAGGCCTTCGTCTGGCTGGCCGACCCCGCTCGCTGGAGCGGCCCCTCCGGCATCCCTGTGCGCACCCTCGAGCACCTCGGTTACACCGCCCTCGGGGTGCTGATCGCCGCACTGATCGCCATTCCGATCGGCCTGCTGGTGGGCCACACCGGTCGGTTCGCCGGGCTCGCGGTCGCCGCCTCCGGGGCCGCCCGCGCCCTGCCCACGCTGGGACTGGTCACTCTGTTCGCCCTCGTGCTGGGCATCGGCCTGACCGCGCCGCTGCTGGCCTTCGTGATCCTGGCGCTGCCCTCCCTGCTCGCCGGGGCGTACTCCGCGGTCGAATCGGCGGACCCCGCCACCGTCGATGCCGCCCGCGCTCAGGGCATGACCGAGTGGCAGATCCTCACCCGGGTCGAGATCCCGCTGGGCATGCCGCTGATCATCGGCGGCTTCCGCGGGGCGACGGTGCAGGTCGTGGCCACCGCCATGCTCGCGGCCTACGTCGGCAACGGGGGCTTGGGCCGCTACATCTTCCTCGGGCTCGGCTCCCAGGACTATCCGCAGATGATCGCCGGTTCCCTGCTGGTGATCGCCCTCGCGCTGCTGCTCGACCTCGCGCTGCTGATCATCCAGCGCGCCACCTCCCCGCGCGGTGCCCGTCCCGCCTGAGCACCGCCCGTCCCGTTCCATCGGTCCACCGTCCCGTCCCGTCGGCCCACCGTTCCATCGCCCGTCCGCTGTCCCGCACCCCAGGAGGATCCTCATGACCATCCACAGCACCCGGCGCCGTCTGCTCGGCGCGTTCGGCATCGGCGGCGTGGCCCTCGGAGCGGCCGCCTGCGGCAGCTCGGACCCCTTCGAGGAGGGAAGCGGCGGAGAGGGCGGTTCCGACGGCGGCGGCTCCGGCGGGGCCGACGCGAGCACGATCGTGATCGGATCCCAGGCCTACTACTCCAACGAGATCGTCGCCGAGCTGTTCGCGCAGGTCCTCGAAGCCGAAGGACTCACCGTCGACCGGCAGTTCCAGATCGGTCAGCGCGAGGTCTACATGCCGGAGCTCGAGAGCGGCGCCCTCGACGTGCTGCCGGAGTACACCGGCAACCTGCTGCAGTTCTACGACTCCGAGGCCGCGTCGGCCAGCCCCGAGGAGATCCACTCCGCGCTCGGCGAGGTGCTCCCGGAGGGCCTGCGTCTGCTGCCGTTCGCCGAGGCCACCGACCAGGACTCCTACACCACCACGTCCGAGTTCGCCGAGGCGAACTCCCTGAGCTCGATCGGCGATCTCGCGGGCATCGACGATCTGAAGATCGCCGCCAACAGCGAGTTCGAGGTCCGCCCCTACGGGCCCGAGGGCGTGAAGTCCGTCTACGGCGTCGACATCACGGTGGTCCCGGTCGAGGACTCCGGTGGTCCCCTGACCGTGCAGGCGCTGACGGACGGGGATGTGCAGCTAGCGGATCTGTACACCTCCGATCCGGCCATCGTGGCGAACGATTTCGTCGTCCTCGAGGACCCGGAGTCGCTGATCCTGCCGCAGAACGTGGTCCCCGTCGTCAGCGAGAAGGTCGACGAGGCCGCCGAGGCTGCCATGACCTCGGTCATCGAGGCGCTGACGCCCGACGACCTGATCGAGCTGAACCGTCAGAGCGTCGAGGACCAGGCCTCCTCGGCGGACATCGCCAGCGGCTGGCTCAGCGAGAAGGGCCTGGTCTGATGAGGATCGCCGTCACCGGAGCGACCGGGAAGATCGGCGGCGCGGTCGCCCGCGAGCTGAGTGACCTCGGGCCCGACCTGCGACTGGTGGTGCGCAGCCCGCGCCGGGCGCCGGAGATCGCGGGAGCCGACGTGGTCCGCGCCGAGTACGCCGATGCCGACGCGTGCCGGACCGCCTTCGCCGACGTCGACGTACTGTTCCTGGTCTCCGCCGGGGAGGCCGCCGACCGGATCGAGCAGCACCGCACCGTGATCCGGGCCGCGGCCGATGCCGGCGTGAGCCACCTCGTCTACACGTCCTTCCTCGGCGCCTCGGCCGAGGCGGAGTTCACGCTGGCGCGGGACCACGGCGCGACCGAGGAGTTTCTGCAGGAATCGGGCATGGCCTGGACCGTCCTGCGGGACAGCTTCTACGCCGACGTGCTGCTGGACTTCGCCGGTGAGGACCGCACCATCCGCGGGCCGGGCGCTGAGGGCCGCTGCGCTTTCGTGGCCCGCTCCGACGTGGCCGAGGTCGCCGCCGCCATCCTGCGCGACCCTTCCGGATGGGCCGGGCGCACCCTCGACCTCACCGGCCCCGCCGCGGTGTCGCTGGACGAGGCCGCCGCGATCATGACCGGCGCGCTGGGGCAGGAGTACCGCTACGTCGACGAGACCCTCGAGGAAGCTCACGCCTCCCGGGCCTCCTACGGCGTGCCGGACTGGATGGTCGAGGCCTGGATCAGCACCTACACCGCGATCGCCTCGGGGCAGCTCGACATGGTCAGCGACGACGTCGCCATCGTGCTGGGCCGGCCGGCCACCCCGCTCGCGGAGGCGGTGGCCTCGCCCTTGTGAGGCGGCCGCCGCTGCCCGGTGAGGCGGGGTGAGGCGGCCACCGTGCCTGCGATCGGACGGGTGGGCGGCGGCGCGGCCCACGGCCGGACCGGGCGGTCACGATCCTCCCGAACACCGCGTGCAGCGGCCGGCGGCCTCCTAGGGTGGCGGTATGACCACGGAAGAGAACAAGATCGTCGTCAGCCGCGTCATCGACGCCCCCGCCAAGGACCTCTTCGACCTGCTGAGCCTGCCTGCACGCCACCCCGACGTCGACGGGTCAGGCATGGTCCGCTCCGCCGAGAACACCGAGCGCGTGACCAAGGCCGGTGAGCAGTTCACGATGAATATGTATGCCGAGGGCATGGGTGGTGACTACCGAATGCGCAACCACGTCACCGCCTTCGACGAGAACAAGATGATCGGGTGGAAGCCCGCTCGCGAGGAGTCCCCGGACGACGTGCCCGGCTGGGAGTGGCTCTATGAGCTCAAGCCCCTCGACGCCGGCACCACCGAGGTCACGCTGACCTACGACTGGTCCGATGTCACCGACCCGAAACTGCTGCCGATCTTCCCCGGGGTTCCGGAGGAGGACTTGGAGGAGTCGCTGAACAAGCTCGCCGCTGCGGTCACCAACCCCTGACCTCGCGCGCACGACGTCCCAGGCTGTGCCGGCTGCGACCCGAGGTCCGTCGTGCTGCCCCGTATCGCAGCCCCGGTCGTGCCACCCCCGTAGTGCAATTGGCGGGTTGCACTACGGCGCGAGTCGTGGCACGCTGATCGCACGCGGCCGGGGTGGTCGCGTTCCGAGCACAGGAGCGAAGTCATGACCAGCGAGCTCACAGCGACCCCCAGCGACGAGGTCCGCCTCACGACCGATGACGTCCCCGACGAGATCATGCGCAGCATCCACATCGACGCGTCGGCCGAGACGGTGTTCGCCATCATCAGCGAACCCGGATGGTTCATCAACGACGGCGAGTACCGCCCGCACGAGATCGAGATCGACGGGGACGTCGCCCGAGTGGTCGACCCGGTCCACGGTGAGTTCTCCCTCGGCATCGAGGCGCTCGAGCCGCCGCGTCGCGCCGTGTTCACCTGGCTCGGCGGCCAGGCCGGAGCATTCGACGACTGCCCGAAGAACACCGTCGAGTTCACGATCGAGCCCGACGGGAACGGCGTGCAGCTGACTGTGCGCGAGCGAGGCTTCGCGGAGATCAGCTCCGACGCCGCCGTGCGCCGCGAGCGCTTCGAGGACAACACGAAGGGCTGGATCGAGGAGCTCGCCGTGGCGCGGACGCTCGCGGAAGCGTCTGCGTGAACGCGCCACAAGCAGCCGCCGGCGAACCCGCCGCGCCCGATCGCCTCGTCGGGCACACGGGGCCCCGTCACGTGACGGCTTCCGAGGCGACGGCAGGGCGTCACCGGGGGGACCTCGACGGTCTGCTCGCCGACGGGGCCGACGAGGTGTTCGCAGCGCTCGCCGACCGCACCCGTCGGCGGATCCTCGTGCGCCTGGCGGAGCAGCCCGACGACGCCGGGGCGGTGGCGCGCGACCTCGACCTCACCCGTCAGGCCGTCGCCAAGCACCTGCGCGTCCTCGACGAGGCGGGGCTCGTCGAGGTCACCCGGCAGGCCCGCCGCCGCGTCCACGACGTCCACCCCGCTCGCATCCGGGAAGTCTCCGACCTGCTCGGCGTCGTCGCTCGCGGTTGGGACCGCCGACTGGCACGGATCAAGGAGCTGGCCGAGGCATCCGACCCCGGGGCGTGAGGTCTCGCTCGCGGGCAGCCGCCTTCGCCGCGTGGCCGCGCTCCTCGCGTCGCTGCGCGCGTCGCGCGGGTGCCTCCGAGTGTTGGGGCCGGCGACCACTGTGCAGGTGAGAGGGCTACGCTCACACCATGGGCAGGGTCACCGATAGGACGCGGATCCGCACGGTCCGAGTACGCGAGGGCACGCTGTATGCGGGCCGCAAGAGTGACCACGTCGCGGTCGAGGAGCCGCTCGACATCCGCCTGAACGGGCAGCAACTGAGCCTGACCATGCGCACCCCGGGCCACGACGTCGAGCTGATCCACGGCTTCCTCCACGGTGAGGGATTGATCGCCCACCGCGAGGACATCACCGAGGCCCGCTACTGCGACGGCGCCGTGGTCGAGGACGACAGCGGCTTCGCCCGCAATACTTACAACGTCATGGACTTCACCACCACGCGTCCGCAGCTGCTGCCGCTGGCCACGAGGAACTTCACCACCACCTCCGCGTGCGGAGTCTGCGGCTCTGAGAGCATCGATGCGGTGCGCCAGAAGAGCCGGTACACGCTGATGCAGAACTGGTCGCTCGACCCGCGCACCATCCTCGGTGCCGCCCGCGCGCTGTCCGCCGAGCAGACCGTCTTCGCCCGCACCGGGGGCGTCCACGCCGCGGCTCTCGTCGACCTCGAGGGCAACTTGCTGGTGGTGCGCGAGGACGTCGGCCGGCACAACGCGGTGGACAAGGTCATCGGCTGGGCATTGCTCGAGGATCGCCTGCCCTTGCGCGACACCTTCCTCCTGGTCTCCTCGCGGGCCAGCTTCGAGATCACCCAGAAGGCGTACATGGCGGGGATCCCCTTGCTGGCCTGCGTCTCCGCGGCGAGTTCGCTGGCCGTGGACACCGCCGAGGAGTTCGGCATGACCCTGGTGGGCTTCACGCGGGCCCACGAGGACGGCGATGGCCGCATGAACCTCTACACCCACCCCGACCGCCTCGACCTCCGCGACGCCGCCGGCTGATCCCGCGGAAGTCGCCCGGCGCCGGCTGGTCCCGGGGTGCCGCTCGGTACCGGCCGGTCTTCCTGGGCCGGTCGGTACGGGCCGATCCCGCTGGGTGTTGGCCGGTGCGCGGTGCGTCCGTCCGGCCGGCTCGTTCGGATGTGACGGTCGGGTCCCTTGAGCGCAATCTCGCCGCCTCGAACGTCACATCGATCGTCCCGTGGCGCGATAATCTCAGCGGGTGACTGCCGCCGACGCCTTCGCCACTGCCGCTGACGCCACTGCCGCTGCCTCCGTGGACACCCCCGGCGCCGACGCCGCCGACGACACCGCTGCCGCCGCGCACGAACCCGCCGTCACCGGCGTCGAACCTGCCGTCGCCGATTACGCCGAGTTCTGGGCGGAGGCCCGCATTGCGCGCCCGTCCTTACCCGCCGGGGTTCCTGAGGCATGGGCATTCGGTGCTACCCGGGAGCACGCCGACGGTCTGCTCGCGCTCGTTCTCGAGGGAAGGAAGACGGCAACAGCCTCCTCGCTGTGGGACTACGAGGAGGACGGGGAGCCGATCCCTGCGGTCGGCGATCTCTCGATCATCCTCGATGGTGCCGGCATTCCGCGCGCGGTGCTCGAGGTGACCGCGATCGAGATCGTTCCCTTCGGCCAGGTCAGCGACGACCATGCACACTCCGAGGGTGAGGACGACCGCACCCTGGGGAGCTGGCGGAGAGTCCACGAGACGTTCTGGCGTGAGTACTCCCCGCGTGGCTTCGCGCCCGACATGCCGGTGGTCTGCGAACGCTTCCGCGTCCTCCACCGAACCTCGGCGCTCAGCGGGTCCTGAGGCGCGGAGTCCCGCTGTTCGGCTCGTCGGGTCGCTCATCTCGTGCACCGCTGAGTGAGGAGGTACTCGCGGATGTCGCACCGGGACGGCGTGAACGGCGCTCCCGATCGAGCCGTTCCAGCTCTTCCCGTCGCTTCGTGCCGTAGTGCGCACCCCAGAGGGAGCCGGCAAGGCACATCAGTGCGACGAATACAGTTCCCATGACGTCAGGCTATCGACACCGGCAGTCTGTCGGGGCTGGTCACGGCGGACGACTGACGCGCTACCGCAGGGACAGCAGGCTCGCGGCGGTGACCTCGTCGACCACGACGTCGGTGGCGACCCCGGCGCGCAACGCGGCTCGCAGCGGCAGGGCCTTGCGGGTCCCGGCCGCGAGCAGCAGCCGGCGGGGGATGCGGGTGAGCTGGAACGGGTCCGGGCCCGAGCCGCGGGCGTTCATGTCGATGCCGCGGAAGGAGCCGTCGGCCCGCAGGAACACCGTGCACACATCCCCGATGGCGCCGTCGGCCCGCAGGGAACGGAGGTCCTCGCTGGTCAGGTAGTTGTTGGTGTAGACGTGGCTGGGGACCTCGGCGTCGAAGGCGCCGACGCTGAAGACGGCCAGGGTGCACTGGCGCTGCGTCTCCAGCACGCGCTGGACGGAACGCTCGCGCCACATGGCGTCGCGGGTGGCGGTGTAGTCGAAGAACGCGGGGACCGGGAAGTGGTGGACGGTCGCGTCCCACAGCGTCGCCGCCTGCGAGAGCACCGTGGAGACGTAGGTGAGCCCGGAGCCCTCGGTGTTGATGGCCCCGTTGAGCTGAACGATCCGCAGCCCCGGCACCGGGCGCGGGCCCACGGCGCCCACCAGTGCAGCGATGGTGGTGCCCCAGGCCATGCCGATCGTCATGCCCGGCTCCAGCATGTCGTCGAGGTACTCGGCCCCTGCCTCCGCGACGGCTTCGAGGCGTTCTCGCTCCCCGTCGGCCGGGCCGGCAGCGATCACGTGCGCCGTCACCCCGTACAGCTGGGCGATCCGGCGCCGCAGCGCCTCGACCCGGTGATCGCTGGGTGGGCGCAGGGAGATCTGCACCAGTCCCGCCTCGCGGGCATCGCGCAGCAGTCGCGAGACGGTCGAGCGCGAGACGGACAGCGCGCCGGCCACCGCCTCCATGGTCTGGCCCTCCTCGTAGTACATCCGTGCAGCATCGAAGGCCGTCTCGAGGCGTGTTCCCGGCGTCATACGGGCAGTCTTGCACGTTCGTGCACCACACTTGCGCGACGCTGCACGGAGGTTCGACGATGAGCGGAGTCGTCACAGAAGTCGTCATTCGCGAAGGAGCGTCACGTGTCCGACCTGCATCGGTCCGCCCTCACCCCGGAGAACAGGACGGAGCACCTGGCGCGCCTGCGCGCCGCGACAGCGGAGAACCCGCTGGACATCCTCGTGGTCGGGGGTGGCGTCAACGGCGCCGGCGCCGCCTTCGACGCCGCGACCCGCGGCCTGAGCGTGGGCCTGGTCGAGTCGCGCGACTGGGCCAATGGCACCTCCTCGCGCTCCTCCAAGCTCATGCACGGCGGCCTGCGCTACCTCCAGATGCTCGACTTCAAGCTGGTCGCCGAGGCCCTGCGCGAGCGCGACCTGCTGCTGGAGCACACCGCCCCGCATCTGGTGCGGCCCATCAAGTTCGTCTTCCCCTTCTTCAAGAAGGTCGTCGACCGCGCCTTCATCGGCTCCGGCGTGATGCTCTACGACGCCATGCAGTCCGTCGGCCGCAAGCGCGCCGTCCCCATGCACCGCCACCTCCTGCACGAGAAGATGCTCGAGGTCTTCCCCGCCCTGGACGGCGAGAAGGCCGTGGGAGCGCTGGAGTACTACGACGCCGAGGTCGACGACGCCCGCTTCGTGATGATGCTGGTGCGCTCCGCCGCGCAGCTGGACGCCTCGGTCGCCAACTACACCGCCGTCATCGACTACCTCCACGACGAGCGCGGTCGCGTCACCGGTGCTCGCATGCGCGATCAGGAGACCGGCGAGGAGTTCGAGGTCCACGCCCGCGAGACCATCCTCGCCGGCGGCGTCTGGACCCAGGAGCAGCAGGAGCTCGCCGGGGCCGACGCCGGTCTCGAGGTGCTCGCCTCCAAGGGCATCCACATCACCGTCGCCCGCGACCGCATCCCCGCCGCCCCGGACACCGGCATCATCACCCAGACCGAGAAGTCCGTCCTGTTCATCATCCCCTGGGACGAGTACTGGGTGATCGGCACGACCGACACCCCGTGGACCCAGGACCCGCGCACCGTCGGCGCCACCGCCGAGGACATCGACTACGTGATCGAGCACGCCAACGCCGTGCTCGCCGACGACCTCACCCGAGAGGACGTCATCGGCGTCTACTCCGGCCTGCGCCCGCTTCTCCAGCCGGTCAAGAAGGGCAACGACTCCGGCTCCACGAAGGTCTCCCGCGAGCACACCGTGATGGAGATCGAGCCGGGCCTATCGGCGATCGCCGGCGGCAAGTACACCACCTACCGAGTGATGGCCGAGGACGTCGTCGACTTCGCCCTGAAGGACTCCGAGCCCGACCGCAAGAGCCTCACCCGCTCCCTCCCCGTGATCGGCGCCCAGGGGTTCACCGCCCTGCAGCGCGAGAAGGACCGCCTCGCCGCCCGCTACGGGTTCGACGAGGTGCGCATGGAACGCCTGCTGTCCCGCTACGGCGCCCTGCTGCCCGACGTGCTCGCGCTGATCGACGAGGACCCCTCCCTCGGGGAGCCGCTCGAGCACGCCGCCCGCTACCTCCGCGCCGAGGTGCTCTACGCGGTCCGCGCCGAAGGCGCCCGCCACCTCGCCGACATCCTCCAGCGCCGCACCCGCCTGGACTACGAGACGCCCGACCGCGGGACCGACGCCGCCGAGGAGATCGCCGCCCTCGTCGGCCCGGACCTCGGCTGGGACGAGGACGCCCGCCGCCGCGAGATCGACTCCTACCGGGAGTTCATCGCCGCCCGCCTCGAGGGCGAGCGCGCCACCAGCGACGAGCTCGTCTCGGCGCGCCTGGCCGAGACGACGGAGGTGCCGCCCCGGACCTGACCGCAGTCACGGGCGCCGGCCGAGCCTCGGCCGGCGCCGGTCGGGGTTTCCGCAGGCCTCTGCCTGCACCCCGACGGATGCCACCGGCCCCGCACCGCAGCGGGGTCGCTCGATGAGGAGGACCCATGGCAACCATTTTTCTCTACGAGATCGCCGGCACGGCGATGCTCACCCTGCTGGGCGGTGGTGTCGTCGCCAACGTGATCCTGGGCAAGACCAAGGGCAACGGCGGCGGCTGGCTGCTGATCAACTTCGGCTGGGGCCTGGCGGTTTTCGCCGGTGTCTGGACCGCGTACAAGACCGGCGCGCACCTGAACCCCGCGGTCACCGTCGGACTGCTCTCCAGCGGAGCCGGTGAATACGCCGACGGGATCCCGATCACCGTCGCCAACACCATCGCCTACTTCGCCGCCGAGCTAATCGGTGGTTTCCTCGGGGCCGTCGTCTGCTGGCTCGCCTACAAGACCCACTACGACGCCGAGACCGACCCGGGCACGATCCTGGGCACCTTCTCGACCGGCCCGGAGATCCGCTCCTACGGCTGGAACGTCGTCACCGAGATCATCGGGACGTTCGTGCTGGTGTTCATCATCATCATGTTCGGCAACACCCCGAACGAACTCGGCCCCCTGGCCGTGGCCCTGCTCGTGGTCAGCATCGGCGCCTCGCTCGGCGGTCCCACCGGCTACGCCATCAACCCGGCCCGTGACCTCGGCCCCCGCCTGGCCCATGCGATCCTGCCCATCCCGCACAAGGGCGGCAGCGACTGGGCCTACTCCTGGGTGCCGATCGTCGGCCCGCTGCTCGGCGGCATCCTCGCCGGCGTCGTCAGCATGGCGTTCTGAGCCTCGATATCCCGGGCCTCGATACCCCGGACCTCGAAACCTGAGTCCCGAGATCCGGGCCTCGATGTCCGGCCCGAGCCTCCTCCCCGCCTACGACGCACCGCGTCACCCTTTTCAGAAGAACCCGCTCATCACACGAAGGAGTCCCGATGAACGACCAGCAGCAGTACATCCTCTCGATCGACCAGGGCACCACCTCGACCCGCGCGATCGTCTTCGACCACGGCGGCCAGATCGTCGCCACCGGCCAGAAGGAGCATGAGCAGATCTTCCCCAAGTCCGGCTGGGTCGAGCACGACCCGGTGGAGATCTGGCGCAACACCCGCACCGTCGTGGGCCAGGCGCTGACCGGGGCCGACATCAACCGCCACCAGCTGGCGGCCGTCGGCATCACCAACCAGCGCGAGACCGCCGTGGTCTGGGACAAGAACACCGGTGAGCCCGTCTACAACGCGATCGTCTGGCAGGACACCCGCACCCAGCGCATCTGCAACGAGCTCGCCGGGGACGAGGGTCCCGACAAGTACAAAGAGCGCGTGGGCCTGCCGTTGGCGACCTACTTCTCCGGCCCCAAGATCAAGTGGATCCTCGACAACGTCGAGGGTGCCCGTGAGCGCGCCGAGGCCGGCGACCTGCTGTTCGGCAACACCGACGCCTGGGTGCTGTGGAACCTCACCGGAGGCCTCAACGGCGGCGTGCACGTCACCGACGTCACCAACGCCTCCCGCACGATGCTCATGAACATCGACACCCTCGACTGGAACGAGGACATCGCGGCGGACATGGGCATCCCGCTCTCCATGCTCCCGGAGATCAAGTCCTCCTCCGAGGTGTACGGTCACGGCCGCAAGAACGACCTGCTCATCGACACCCCGATCGCCGGCATCCTCGGCGACCAGCAGGCGGCCACCTTCGGCCAGGCCTGCTTCGAGATCGGCCAGGCCAAGAACACCTACGGCACCGGCAACTTCATGCTGATCAACACCGGCGAGGAGCTGGTGCGCAGCGAGAACGGGCTGCTGACGACGGTGGCCTACAAGATCGGCGAGAACAAGCCGGTCTATGCCCTGGAGGGCTCCATCGCGGTGACCGGCTCGCTGGTGCAATGGGTGCGAGACAACCTGGGCATCATCAAGGAGGCCCCGGAGATCGAGGACCTCGCCAAGAAGGTCGACAACAACGGCGGCTGCTTCATCGTGCCCGCCTTCTCCGGCCTGTTCGCCCCGCACTGGAAGCCCGACGCCCGCGGCACCATCGTCGGCATGACCCGGTTCATCAACAAGAACCACATCGCCCGCGCCGCGCTGGAGTCGACCGCGTTCCAGTCCGCCGAGGTGCTCGACGCCATGAACGCGGACTCCGGGGTCGACCTCACCGAGCTCAAGGTCGACGGCGGCATGGTCATGAACGAGACCCTCATGCAGTTCCAGGCCGACATCCTCGGGGTGCCCGTCGTGCGCCCGAAGGTCATCGAGACCACCGCGCTCGGCGCCGCCTACGCCGCCGGCATCGCGGTGGGCTTCTGGGACGGCGAGCAGGACGTCATCGACAACTGGGCCGAGGACAAGCGCTGGGAGCCCGACATGGACTCCGAGACCCGCGACCGGTACCTGCGCCTGTGGAACAAGGCCGTCGAGCGCACCTTCGACTGGGTCGACGACGACACCGAGGCGCTGTTCGGCTGACGCCGCTGCCCGGCTGTGACCGCGCGGCTGCACGGCTGCGCGGCTGTGACCGCGCGCCGATGCGCGGCCGCGCGGCTGTGACCGCGCGCCGCGTGGAGCACCCCCTCCCAGCGGACCGGAATCCGACATGGATACCGGTCCGCTGGAGGGGGTGCTCCACGCGAGGCGTTCCGTGCACGGGGTGAGGTACGCGAGGTGTTCCGTGCATGGGGTGCTCCACGCGAGACGTTCCGTGCACGGGGTGGGTGCGCGCCGGGACTGGCCCTGCGGCCGTTTGCGGGAGGGGGCGGGATGTGAGATAGGTGGCGCCCGTGCCCAGTGACGATCCGGCTACGACTGCCGCGCCAGCTCGTGATCGGGATGAGGATCTGGCTACCCGCGCGTAGGCTCAGCGCCACCCATCGCACCCCCGCTTCCCCTGAGACCCCACTCTGAGATCGGAGCCTCCTCATGGATCTCGCCTTCAGACTCGTCGCCCTGGCCGTCTACTTCGCCGCGATGATCGGCATCGGCCTCTACGCCTTCCGCAAGACCCGCGGCGGTGAGGACTACATGCTCGGCGGGCGCCAGCTCCACCCGTTCGTCGCCGCTCTGTCCGCCGGCGCCTCGGACATGTCCGGCTGGCTGCTGCTGGGTCTGCCCGGAGCGCTCTACATGGGCGGGCTGGTCGAGGCGTGGATCGCCATCGGCCTCACCATCGGCGCCGGACTGAACTGGTTCTTCGTCGCCCCCAGGCTGCGGCAGTACACGCAGATCGCCGGTAACGCGATCACCGTACCCAGCTTCTTCGGCAACCGGCTGCACGACCGCACGAACATCCTGAGGATCGCCGCGGGCCTGATCATCCTGGTCTTCTTCACCTTCTACGTCTCCTCCGGCATGGTCGCCGGCGGCGTGTTCTTCCAGTCGATGTTCGGCGGCCCGTACGTGACCGGCATGCTCATCGTCGGCGGCGTGACGGTGCTGTACACGCTGTTCGGCGGGTTCCTCGGCGCGACCTACACCGACGTCGTCCAGGGACTGGTCATGCTGGTCTCGCTGCTGATCGTGCCGATCACCGCCATGTTCGCCGTCGGCGGGCCGGTGGCCATGTTCGAGTCGGTGCGCGAGGTCGACGCCGACTTCGCCAGCCTGACCGCCGGCGGCTCCGCCCTCGGCATCATCTCCGCTCTGGCCTGGGGCCTGGGCTACTTCGGCCAGCCCCACATCATCGTGCGCTTCATGGCGCTGCGCTCCTCCCGCGACGCCCGCTACGGGCTGGGCGTGGGAATGGTCTGGATGATCATCTGCGTGATCGGGGCCGTGTTCACCGCGCTCGCGGGCCTGGCCTACTTCCAGCAGAACGCCGACGCGGTCCTCACCGACGAGACCAACGGCGAATCCGTCTTCCTCGACCTCTCCCAGATCCTGTTCCACCCGATCGTGGCCGGTGTGCTGCTGGCCGCGGTGCTGGCGGCGATCATGTCCACCATCTCCTCGCAGCTGATCGTGACCAGCTCCGCCCTCGTCGAGGATCTCGTCGGCGGTTTCGGCGCGAAGCTCGGGGACAAAGGCGCGCTGTGGGGCGGCCGCATCGGCGTGCTCGCCGTCTCCGTGGTCGCGATGCTGCTCGCCCTCGCCCCGGACAGCTCCGTGCTGGAACTGGTCTCCTTCGCCTGGGCCGGGTTCGGCGCGGCCTTCGGCCCGATCGTGCTGCTGGCCCTGTTCTGGCGTCGCCTGACCATGGCCGGCGCCGCGGTCGGCATGGTCTCCGGCGCCGCCGTCGCGTTCATCTGGGGCTGGTTCACGCCCGATGTCGCCTGGGGCCTGTTCGGCGACGAGCACCTCTACGAGATCATCCCCGGCTTCCTGATCTGCCTGATCCTGGCGATCCTCGTCAGCCTGGTGACCCCGCAGCCGCCGGCGCTGGCCATGCGCGAGTTCGACGACACGGTCGAGACGGTGACCACCGGGGAGATCCCGGCCCACGCGGCCGACGGGGAGACCGGACGCCCCGCCTCGACCGTCTGAGAGGGCGGGTGCCCCGGTGCCGTCGGCGGCGCCGGCTCACTGCCCGAAGAGGCGATCCTCGGCGCCGCGCACCCCGGGCCGGACCGCGAAGAGCGAGCCCGCCTGGAGGTCCTCGCCGTCGGGGACGTTCTCCCGGCTGGTGGTGATGTACAGCGTGCCGCGATCCGCACCGCCGAAGGTGCAGGCGGTGGTCTGGCGGGCATCGACTGTGACGCGCTCGGCGACGCCGCCGTGCTCGTCGAGACCCAGCACCGTGCCGGCACCGTTCATCGCCACCCAGACCCTGCCCTC
Organism: Brachybacterium sp. GCM10030268; assembly: GCF_042666305.1. Taxonomy (NCBI): domain Bacteria; kingdom Bacillati; phylum Actinomycetota; class Actinomycetes; order Micrococcales; family Dermabacteraceae; genus Brachybacterium; species Brachybacterium sp. GCM10030268. The sequence goes on from NZ_JBHTCW010000003.1 coordinate 89,633, forward strand.
GGCGTCGAGCGTGAGCCCGTCGGGGTGGCCGTCCTGGCCGGTGAGGTCCGCGAAGGTCCGGCGGCCGGTCAGGCCCGCGTCGTCGGACCAGTCGAACAGGTCGACCCGCCCGGTGGGGGTGTCGACGTAGTAGGCGCGGCTGCCGTCGGCCGAGAAGGCCAGGCCGTTGGAGATCGTCAGTCCCGTCAGCATCCGGCTGGTGGTGCCGTCGGGCAGCAGGCGCCACATGGCCGCCGCTCCCTCGCGGGCGTCGTAGGCCATGGAGCCGCACAGGAAGGAGCCGTCGGGGGCGACGGCGCCCTCATTCATGCGCACGTCCTCCTCCCACAGCGGGGGCAGGGGATCGATCGCTCCGTCGGCGTCCTCGAGGGCGAAGCCCTTCTCCAGGGCGAGCACGGCGCCGCCGCTGGCTGCCGGGCGCACGCAGGCCACGACGTTGCTCGGGGTGGGAATGCGGCGAACGGTGCCGGATTCGTCCAGGTGCATGACGTCGCCGGCGAGCATGTCGACCCACCGCAGTCCGCCCCAGCTGTTCGACCAGTACGGGCCTTCGGCGTGGTGGCAGATCGACTCGGTGATGCGTTCGGCGTGCATGGGGCCTCCGTATGCCGGCGGTGCAGCGGTGGCTCCCTACGGTAGCCGCTGGGGAGGGTGAGCAGGGCGTCAGCTCTCCCGCGCAGCAGCGCGGCCGACGGGGAGCTCCGAGCCGCGACAGATGCGCCGCCACAGCTCGAAGTGCTCCTCCATGGCCGCGGTGACCGCCTCCTTCCGCCGCGAGCGCAGGGCACGGGTGATCTCGAAGTGGACGGTATCGGTCTCGAAGCTCCGGGGGAGGTCGCCGTGGTTGCGCGCGATCTCCCGGCTGATGGCGATGCGACGACGTTCGAGCAGCAGGTCGTGCAGGGCCCGGTTCATGCCGTCGACGACATATGTCGTGATGGGGTTGGCGAAGATCCGCAGCAGTGACGTGTGGAAGGTGTGGTCCGCTGCCAGGCCGCCGGCGAAGTCCCGCGAGGAGGAGGCGTCGACCATGGCGCGCACCTGGTCCTCGAGGCCCTGGATCTGCTCGTCGGTGACGTGCTCGGTGATCTTCGGGGCGATCGCCACTTCGAGCGTCTCGCGAGCCTCGTTGATGTGCGAGACGGTCACGAGCCCGGCCCGCAGCATCATCTCGAAGCCGTTCCCGGAGCCGGCCCCCGGGGTGCCGGGGGAGACCAGCACATTGCCCGATCCCTGGACCTTCTGCAGGATGCCCAGCATCTGCAGGCCGGAGAGCTGCTCCCGCACCCGGGCGCGGGACATGCCGCTGAGCTCGGCGAGCCGGCGCTCGCTGGGGATGAGGAGACCGCGCTCGACCTCGACGCCCTCCCGCACGAGCATGTCGAGGAACTCCTGGACCCCGGGATCCATGTGACCTCCTTCGCCGCGCGCACCGGCTCGAGGGCCGGCGAGGATCTGTGACCTGCCATGATATCGGTCGGCCAGGGGCCCGCGGTGCCCGGTCCCCGGGCGCTCGTTTCGGGGGCCGGGCGGGAGCTCGGCAGCGCACGGCGTCGTCCCCGCCGGTGCTCACGGGACGCGGGAGGGCGCTCCTACTCCTCCAGCCACTCGGTGATGAACCGATCGCTGCTGTGGATGTGGATCCCGCTGTAGCCGCCGAGCGACTCGAAGCGGTGCGGGGTGTTCGCGGGCGCGACCAGCAGCTGCCCGGCGGACACCGTCACCTGGCGATCGGCCACCGTGAACACGGCTGACCCGGCCTGGACCAGGAAGGTCTCGTCGTAGGGGTGGCGGTGCAGCCGGGGACCGAGCCCCCGGCCGAGATCACGTTCGACGATGATCGAGATGGAGGCGCCGTGATCCCGGCCCTCGAAGTTGCCGCTCGGCAGGTCTGCGAGGTCTATGGTCTCGATGCTCATGACAGCCCCCTTCGGCTCGCGCTCTCGACGCTAGCACCGGGGGCGCGGGTCGACAACGGATCCCGACGCGGCGGCCGAGAAGGCGAGCCGCCGGTGGACGGTCGGCGGCTGCCGCGGCCTGCTGCGGCACCGCGCGCTCACCCGTGCTGCTGGATCTCCGAGAGGGCGTGCGTGACGTCCCGCGTCGCGGGGTAGAGCTCGCGGTACATCCGGTACAGCTGGTCGTACCGGGCACCGGCGTCGGGATCGGGCACGCACACGTGATCGATCCCGTTCCAGGTACTGGTGTCGGAGCCGTGGGCGAGCTGCGCGGCGAGCATCGCCGTGCCGTAGGAGGCGCCGACCGTGCGCCGCGGGATCTCCTGCGGCAGCCCGGTGACGTCGGAGACGATCTGCGGCCACAGCTCGTTGCGGATCCCGCCGCCGACGGCGACCATCCGCTCGATGACCACACCCGCCTCGCGCAGCGCCTCGAGATGATGGCGCACCCCGTACGCCGCCGCCTCGAGCGCCGCCCGGTAGAGGTCTCCGCGCGTGTGCGACAGCGTGAGCCCGGCGATCACGCCGCGGGCCGACGGGTCGTGCATGGGCGATCGCTCCCCGGCGAAGTAGGGCAGCATCAGCAGGCCGTTCGCGCCGACGCCGCTGGTGGCGGCCTCGTCGATCAGCGTGGCGAAGTCCGCCTCGCCGGTCAGCTCCCGCATCCAGGCGGTGATCGCGCCCGAGCTGGCCATCCCGCCGGAGAGGGTGAACGTCCCCGCGGAGGTGCCGGCGGTGACCCATAGGGTGCGGCTGGGAGCGGGCTCATCGGTGATCGCGACCAGGAACGTCGTGGTGCCGTACATCAGCATCACGTCGCCGGGCGCGGTGGCGCCGACGCTGATCGCCTCCGCCCAGGCATCGACCGTGCCGGTGATGACGGGGATCCCGGGCGACAGGCCGGGCACCGCGCTCGCGGCAGCTGCGGTGACGGTGCCTGCGGCCTCGCCGGCCCACTGCAGCGGCGGCAGCTCCAGACCTGGTGCGACGTGATCCGACCAGGGCCGATGCCAGTCCAGCGTCCCCGTGTCGTACAGCGGGGTGACCATGCTGGCGCTGGCATGGTCCAGTACGTACCGCCCGCTCAGGCGGAACGCCAGGTACGAGGCGGGCATGAAGAGTCTGGACGCCCGGGCGAAGTGCTCCGGCTCCTGCTCGGCGACCCAGCGGATCTTGGGGCCGGCGGCCTGCGCCGAGAGCACGCTGCCGCAGCGCTCGAAGATCTCCTGGTCGCCGAACCGTGCGGTGAGGTCGGCGATCTGCGCCTCCGCGCGGGTATCGACCCCGTAGAGGATCGCGGGCCGCACCGGGTGCCCGGCGTCATCGGTCAGCAGGACGCACGGGCCCATCCCGGAGACGCCGACCGCCGTGATCCGGGCGTCCGCGGTTTCGGTGAGCTCGGCGGTCAGGGAGACGACCTCGTCCCACCAGATCTCCGCGTCCATCTCCACGTGCCCGGGAGCGGGCCGATCCACCGCGTGCTCGCGTACCGCGCACGCCAGGATGGTGCCGTCGAGGGCCACCAGCACGCCCTTGGTGCTCGAGGTGCCGACGTCGATGCCGAGCACGGCCTCAGCGCGATCTGCCATCGGCGCGCCCTCTCCTCATCGTCACCTCGGTGTGCGGCAGCCCTCGCCGGGTCCGGCGGGGTGTGCCCATCCTGCCATTGTCGGCGCCGGGACCGAGCCGCGTGCACCCCTCGCCGAGGGGAGCTTCCATGCCGCCGACCAGGACGGGTGGCGCCGCTGCGCCCGTCGGGCGATGGTCCGGCGGTTGCGTGAGGGGCCGTCGGACTCTATAGGATCAGCGCTCACGGACGACCCGTCCGCGGCTCGAAGGCGCCGACGCAGCGGTCGACGACAACGCGATGACGGTGAATGAGGTGGACGTGCTCGAGAGCCATATGGATCTGCAGCTCCTGCACCGCGCCGCGTCCGCCTACTACGTCGAGAATCTTCGCCAGGCCGAGATCGCCGAGAAGCTCGGCGTCTCCCGGCCCACCGTGAGCAAGCTGCTCAGCGAGGCGCGCCGGATCGGGATGGTGCGTTTCGAGGTGCTCGACGTCCCCGAGGAGGACGTCACCGAGCTCGAGAGCCGCCTGCGGGCTCTGCTCGGGGTCGAACGGGTGCGGATCGCGCCCGGCGACCAGGCGCAGCGCGACTACCGCGGTCTCGGTGACCAGCTGGGGGAGGAGCTGCGCCGTCTGGCCCTGCGCCGCGACGACGTCCTGCTGGTCTCCTCGGGCCGGACCACCCATGCCGTCAGCCGGATGGAGCTGCCCCAGCTCGCCGGGGTGGTCGTCGCCCCCACCGTCGGCGGCCAGCAGGAGTCCGATCCCGCGTTCCAGACCAACGAGACGGTGCGGAACCTCGCCACCCGCACCGGGGCGCAGCCGCGATTCATCTTCGCTCCGGCCCTTCCGAGCCGGAGCCTGTGGCGGTCGCTGCAGGCGGACCCGAGCTTCGTGGAGATCATGGACCTGTGGGCGCGTGCCAGCGTGCTGGTCACCGGCATCGGAGCCCCGTACCTGGAACGGGAGTCGCTGACCTCGGTGGTGCCGCGGGATGATCCCTCGCTGGCCAGCGCCGTCGGCGACATCTGCCTGCACTTCTTCGACGCCGACGGCGAGCCGGTCGTCTATCCCGGCTCCGATCTGCTGGTACGCCCGACGCTGGACCAGCTGCGACAGATCCCCACCTCGATCGCGCTGGCCGCGGGCCGCGGCAAGGCCGCCTCGATCCGGGCGGGCGCGAAGGCCGGGCTGTTCACGACGCTGATCACCGACGCCCCCACCGCAGAGCAGGTGCTGGCCGACTACGGGGACGCGGACCCGGCGTAGTCGCGGCCGACCCCGAGGCGTCCCCCGCGCGTCCGAGGCGCCGTCGACTCCGAGGCATCACCACCGTCATCGGGCTATTCAGGTGGGGCAGGTCCCCACGCCCGCCGCCCCATGTCCGCGGGCGCCGCGCGGTCCGAGGTGGAACATTTGTGCTTGACGAATGTGCGGGACGGTGCCTACGCTCGCACCGAGACGGGGCACACCGCAGAGCCGCACCCCGATCCGGCAGGCGCCATGACGACGCCCGGAACGTATCGAAGGAGATGTGTCGAGATGACCGAGACCCCCCAGCACGAGATCCCACGGACCATGCAGGCCGTGGTCATGCACGCCCCGGAGGACTACCGCCTCGAGGAGCTCGAGGTCCCGGAGCCGGGCGACGACGAGCTGCTGATCCGCGTCGAGGCCGTCGGCGTCTGCGCGAGCGACCTGAAGTGCTACCACGGGGCCGCCAAGTTCTGGGGCGACGAGAACCGTGATCGCTGGGTCGATCCGGGCATCACGCCCGGTCACGAGCTCGTCGGCGAGGTCGTCTCCGGCTCGGCCGAGGCGCTCGCCCAGCACGGCGTCCAGCTCGGTGACCGCATCGCCTGCGAGCAGATCGTGCCGTGCGGTGAGTGCATGTACTGCCAGCGCGGCTGGTACTGGATGTGCGGTCCGCACGACATGTTCGGCTTCAAGCACTTCAACGGCGCGATGGCCGAGTACATGCTGGTCCCGCCGCAGGCCCGCGCCCACCAGGTCTCCAAGGAGATCCCCGCCCACCACGCCGCCTTCTCCGAGCCGCTGTCCTGCTCGCTGCACGCCGTCGAGCGCGCCCAGCTCAGCTTCGACGACGTCGTCGTGGTCGCCGGCTGCGGGCCGATCGGGCTCGGCGCCATCATCGGCGCCGCTCACAAGAACCCGAAGACGGTCATCGCCCTCGACTTCGACGAGCACAAGCTCGAGCTGGCGAGGAAGTGCGGCGCCGACCTCACCCTGAACCCGTCCACGACGGACATCTACGAGGAGATCCGCGGCCTGACGGGCGGCTACGGGGCCGACGTGTACATCGAGTGCACCGGTCACCCCAGCGCGGTCGGCCAGGGCCTGAACCTCCTGCGCAAGCTCGGCACCTACGTCGAGTACTCGGTGTTCAAGGAGGACGTGAAGGTCGACTGGTCGATCATCTCCGACGACAAGGAGCTCGACGTCCTCGGGGCTCACCTCGGCCCGAACTGCTGGCCCGCCGCGATCAAGATGATCGAATCCGGCGAGCTGCCCATGGACGAGATCTGCACCCACCAGTACGGCCTCGGTGAGGTCCAGACCGCCCTGGACCAGGTCGCCGATTCCGCCGGCGCCTCCGTCAAGGTCTCCATCCTGCCCGGTATCTGAGCCGTCTGCGGACGGCCTGCGCAGCCCCGGGTGCGGCGCCGCCCCTCGTCATCCCGCACCTGGGCCCCGTCTCCCGAGCCGGCGGTTCCCGTCCCGTGCACGCTGCGGTGCACAGCCGCCGTCTCCTATCCAACCGATCCGGCGGTGCGCCCCACCTGATCGCCCACATCGCCGGCCGAACGCACATCCGGCACCCCGTCGACGCTGACGGACGCGTATCCGCTCCGTGCTCGGCCCGCAATGCACCAGCCGGAACACGGCACCACTCTCCACCGCACCAGTCGCACCAGCCACACCACCCTCCACGGCGCCAGCGGAGCACGGTGCCCGTCGCAGCACACGCACCCGCCGGTCATCCGGCGGCCGGACACCCACCGGCCGGGCCCCACCGGCTGACCACCCACCGGCCGGACACCCACCAGCCGGAGCAACCAGAGGAAGGCTCACCATGAGCACCGCATCCGCCGCGGCACCCAGCACCGGGCGCCCGGCATCGCCGAGGAAGCACACCGGCCGCTGGGTCGCGGCAACCCTGACCCTGATCGCCCTGCTCGTCGTCGTCCTGGGCACGAAAGTGGTGCCTCAGGGGGAGGAGTCCCAGGCCGCCGGACCGGAGGAGTTCGACAAGGCCACGTTCGGAGCCGAGGAGTTCCCGAAGGTCCAGGAGCAGATCACCGAGCGCGCCGTGGAGGCTCCCGAGCTGGCCGCCGCGATCGCCGAGGACCCAGACGCCGCGGCCTCCGAGCACGGGGTCGAGGCCGCCGGGAACACCGTCTACTCCACGACCTTCACCGGCACCGTCGGCGAGGGCGAGGCCGGCATCTACGAGGTCGACGTCGAGGGTATGCCCCAGGACGTCACCGTGCGCATCCAGACCGGCCCGGCCATCAACGGCACCGACCTGCGCGATGCCACCGGCTCCTACGGCTTCGGCCAGTTCACCAACCAGATCGAGTACCAGGACGCCGGCGCCGCGTTGAACGATGAGGCGAAGAAGCAGGTCCTCGAGCCCGTGGACCCGACCTCGCTGCCGGGCGAGACGGTCACTGTCACCGGGGCCTTCACCGCGATCAACCCCGAGGGCTGGCTCGTCACCCCCGTCTCCCTGGAGGTCCAGTGAACACCGACGACGTGGTTCTTCATGCGCGCGACATCGTCAAGACCTATGGGGGCACCCGGGCGCTGAAGGGCGTGGACTTCGGCGTCCACCGCGGCCAGGTCACCACGCTGTTCGGGGAGAACGGCGCGGGGAAGTCGACGCTGATGAAGATCCTCTCGGGCGTGGAGCAGCCCACCTCGGGATCGATCATCCTCGACGGGCAGCCGGTCACCTTTGCCACCACCAACGACGCCCGCGACCACGGCATCGCGATCATCCACCAGGAGCTGAGCCTCGCCCCGAACCTTTCGGTGCGCGACAACATCTTCCTCGGCCGGGAGATCACCCGCGCCGGCGGCGTCGACTACGCCGAGGAGACGCGACAGGCCGCCGCTCTCCTGGCCGACCTGCGACTGGATGTGAGTCCCGCGGCCATGGTCGGCGACCTGCGCGTCGGCCAGCAGCAAATAGTCGAGATCGCCCGGGCCCTGTCCATCGACGCCCGCATCCTCATCATGGACGAGCCGACGTCGGCCCTGGCGGCCAAGGAGGTCGAGATCCTCTTCGGAATCATCGAGGAGCTCACGGCCCGCGGCGTCTCCCTGGTCTACATCTCCCACCATCTCGAGGAGGCGCTGCAGGTCACCGACCATGCCGTGGTGTTGCGGGACGGCACCATGACCGCCCGCGGGGACCGCGAGGAGATCGACCTGGCCTGGATCGTCCAGCACATGGTCGGCGAACACTTCGACCTGGGCTCCCCACCGGAAGGCCACGCGTTCGGCGATCCCGTGCTGGAGATCCAGGACCTCACCGTCCGCGACCCCGAGAACCCCGAGCGTGCCGTCGTCGACGAACTGTCGCTGACGGTGCGCGAAGGCGAGATCGTCTGCCTCTACGGGCTCATGGGCGCTGGCCGCACCGAGGTGCTGGAAGCCGTCGCGGGTCGCGGCCGCATCGCCGGTGGCCGGATCCTCTACCGCGGGCAGCAGCTCGGCCCCGAATCGATCGGCGAACGCATCGCGATGGGGATCGGGCTGGTGCCGGAGGATCGCCAGCGCGATGGGCTGGTCCAGACCATGTCCGTCGGCCAGAACCTCACCCTCTCCAGCATCCGGCAGTTCCTCACGCGCGGCTTCCTCTCGCGCCGCAAGGAGACTGCCCTGGCCGACGGGCTGATCCGGGACGTCACCGTCAAAGCGCCCGGGCCGCAGACCCCGATCGGCTCCCTCTCCGGCGGCAACCAGCAGAAGGTCGTCATCGGCAAGGCGCTGGCGACCGGACCCGGCGTGATGCTCCTGGACGAGCCCAGCCGGGGCATCGACATCGGGGCGAAGGCCGAGGTCTTCGGTCTGCTCGCCGACCGGGCCCGCGAGGGCCTGGGCGTCGTCTACTCCACCTCCGAGGTCGAGGAGTGCTTCAGCATCGCCCACCGCATCGTGGTGCTGCGACGCGGTCGCATCTCTGCCGAATTCGGACCCGACGCCGCGAAGTCCGACGTCATGGCCGCCTCCGGCGAAGTCGTCACCTCTTGACCCCGCACCCAGGAACGGACAGCACGATGACCTCCACCGCAGCGACCACCACCGCAGAGACCTCCACCACCGCAGGTGAGGGTGCGAAGAAGCTCGACCTCTCCAAGCTCCTCATCGAGGGGCGGGCCTTCCTGGCCCTCGCGCTGATCATCGTCGTCTTCTCGCTGCTCTCGCCGAACTACCTCACCGTCGACAACCTGCTGATCATGGCCTCCCACGTCGCGATCTTCGCGCTGCTGTCGCTGGGGATGCTGCTGGTGGTGCTGACCGGCGGCATCGACCTCTCCGTCGGCTCCACCCTCGGGTTCACCGCCGTGATCGCCGGCTTCCTGCTGCGCGGCGTGCCGCTGGACATCTTCGGGGTGACGCTCTACCCCAGCGTGCCCGTGGCGGTGCTGATCTCCGTCGCCCTCGGCGGAGTGATCGGCCTGGTCAACGGCCTGCTCGTGGCACGGTTCCACGTCGCCCCGTTCGTGGCGACCCTCGGCATGCTCTACGTGGTGCGCGGATTCGCGCTGCTGATGACCAACGGCCGCACCATCAACGACCTCTCCGGCACCGAGGGCCTGGGCAACACCGGCTTCGAGTGGCTCGGGTTCAACCGCATCCTGGGAATCCCCGCCGGCGTCCTGATCATGGCGGTGATCGCGCTGGTCCTCGCCGTGGTGCTGGCCCGGACCACGTTCGGGCGCTGGCTGTACGCCACCGGCGGAAATGAGCGCGCCTCCCAGCTCTCCGGCGTGCCCGTGCGCTCGGTGAAGATCTGGGTGTACGTGATCTCCGGGCTCTGCTCCGCCGTGGCCGGGCTGATCCTCGCCTCGACCCTCACCAGTGCCAGCCCCACCGCCGGCAATACCTACGAGCTGACCGCGATCGCGGGCGTCGTCATCGGCGGCGCCGCTCTCTCCGGCGGTCGCGGCACCGTGCGTGGCACCCTGCTGGGCGCCTTCGTGATCGGGTTCCTCTCCGACGGGCTCGTCCTCGTCGGCGTCTCCGAGTACTGGCAGACGGTGTTCGTCGGCGCAGTGATCATCGTCGCCGTACTGCTGAACTCCCTGCAGTACGGGAGGCCGCGCAGGGCCAAGCAGACCCCGACGACGACACCGCCCAGCGGCACGCCCGTGCCCGCTCCCGCCGCCTCCGGGGCGAAGCCGGCCGACGGCGGGACGACCGACGGTGCGTCGGCAGGCGGTGCGGCGACCGACGGCGCGGCGGTCGATGGCGCGGCAGCCGGCGGCGGCCCCTCGCCCGGTACGCCGGCCCCCGACCGGGCCGAGGAGCCAGGCAGTGGCGACCCGGGACCGGACCGCCGGCACTGACCACTCCGACCGCCGGCACTGCCCCCTCCGGGCCCTCACAGACCCGGGACCAGAACCCTGCAAGAGCCCCGATGCACCCCGGCCGGGCTGCATCCCCTCGAAAGGAACACATCATGGAACGTAGGCATTTCCTCTCCGCACTCGGCATCGGCGCCGCGGCGGCCGGCCTGGCGGCGTGCTCGACCGGATCCGGCGGCGGTTCGTCCGACGGCGGCAGTGCTGGCGGCGGCGGTTCGTCCGACGGCGGCCTGATCACGATCATCGTCAACGATCCCTCCAACCCGTACTGGAAGACCGAGGGCGATGTCGCCGCGGCCAAGGCCGAGGAGCTCGGCTACACCACCACCGTCGGTGCCCACAAAGGTGACACCAACACCGAGAACACGCTGGTCGACACAGCCATCTCGAACCGGTCGGTGGCGGTGATCATGGACCCGGCCGACGCGGACGGCTCGATCGGCACCATTAAGAAGGTCGTCCAGGCCGACATCCCCGTTTTCCTCATCAACGCCGAGATCAACGAGGAGGGCGTCGCCAAGGCGCAGTTGGTCTCGAACAACGCGCAGGGCGCGGCGCTCGGCGCCCAGGAATGGGTCAAACGTATGGGGGAGGAGGGCACCTACGTCGAGCTGTTCGGCCTGCCTTCGGACAACAACGCCCAGACCCGCTCGAACGGCTTTACGACCACGATCAGCCAGTACCCCGACCTGGAGAAGGTCGGTGAGGAGGTCGCGGACTGGGACCGGACCCTGGGGCACGACAAGGCGCAGTCGCTGCTGCAGGCCAATCCCGATATCAAGGGCCTGATCTCCGGCAACGACGAGATGGCGTTGGGCGCGATCGCGGCCTTCCAGGAGGCCGGAGTCCTCGAGGACATCGTGGTGGGCGGCTTCGACGGCTCGCCGGACGCCGTGGAGGCGATCAAGAACGGCGAGCTCGCCTACACCGTGCTCCAGCCCGTGGCGCAGTTCGCCGAGCAGGTCATCGAGATGGCCGACGATCTGCTGCGCAACGGCACCGAGCCGGAGCAGGAGAAGCAGGCGCTGGACTGCATCCTCATCACCGAGGAGAACGTCGACAAGATGACTGCACCGTTCACCTACACCGAGTGAGGAGGAGGGTGCGGCGGAACATTTGTGCTTGACGGATGTTCGGTGCTCGTCCTAGGGTCGCCGCGTCGACCGCCGGGCGGTACGCCCGGCACCGCAGTGACGGCCGCGAGAGCGACCACCGCACACGAAGGAGTGTCCGTATGAGTTCGGCACCGATGGCGACAGGCGCAGCCGGCGCCGACGACGAGGCGGGAGTCCGCGAGGGCTTCCTGGACCGGATCGGGATCCCGCACCCACTGCGCTGGGGCTTCCTGGGCGTCCTGATCTTCATGACCGGCAACGGCGTCGAGTCCAACATCGTCTCCCCACACATCGCCGAGACCTTCGGCGGCGGGGATGCGAAGATCGACCTCGCCGCCCGGATCATCGCCGCCTACAGCCTGGCCGTGCTCGTCGGCTCCTACCTGGCCGGCGCCCTGTCCGATCTCTGGGGCCCGCGCCGCGTGATGGCGCTGGGCTTCGGGGTGTGGGTCGTGTTCGAGCTGGCCTTCCTCGGCTCCCTGCAACTGGAGTCGGTGCCGCTGGTGGCGCTGTCCTACTTCCTGCGCGGGTTCGGGTTCCCGCTGTTCGCCTTCGCGTTCCTGGTGTGGATCAACGCCGTGGTGAACAAGGCGCGCAACGGAGCGGCCGTCGGCTGGTTCTACGTCATGTTCACCGGCGGCCTGCCCACCCTGGGCTCGCTGGTCGCCGTGTTCCTGATCGACGGCTTCGGCGGCGGGTTCCTCGGGCAGTACTGGGCGATGCTCGCCTCCACCGGGATCGTCACGATCGGCTTCCTCATCGCCTGGTTCGGGGTGCGCGAACGCCACGGCAGCATGCGCCTGGCCCCCGCGGGCGAGAGCAGAGGCTCCGTGATCCTCTCCGGCCTGCGGCTGACCTTCACCAACAAGCGCATCGCCATGGGCTTCCTGACGCGCCTGATCAACACCGCCCCCGAGTTCGGGATGTTCATCATCCTGCCGAGCGTCATCGCCGGCTCCATCGCCGACGGCGGGCTGGGCTGGAGCATGTCGCAGTGGCTGGTCATGACCAGCGTGGTCTATGCCGGCAACATCCTGTTCAACGCAGCCTTCGGTGCGCTCGGCGACAGCTGGGGCTGGACGAGGACGGTGCGCTGGTTCGGCATCGTCGGCTCCTCGATCGGCCTGCTGCTGTGGTGGTACGTGCCGCACTGGGTCCCCGCCGGCTCCGACTGGGGCTTCGTCGTCGCGGTCGCCGCGGGCACCGTGTTCGGCATCCTGCTGGCCGGCTTCGTGCCGCTCGGCGCGATCATGCCCGCCATCGCCCCCAAGCACACCGGCGCGGCGATGGCCATGTACACCACGGCCGCCGGCGGGGCGACGTTCCTCGGCTCGGCCGTGGTCGCCGTGGTCCGCCCGTGGGGCGGGAACGTCGGCGTGGTCTGGGCGTTCGTGCTGCTGTACGCCTGCGCCTTCGTGATGACCTACTTCCTCAAGGTCCATCAGCCGAGCCTTCATGGTGAGGACCGGTCCTCCGACGAGGCCGCCACGCCGGCGGCGGCCCGCTGAGAGCCGGCCCACCGATGTCTGACGGGTCGAACGGAGCCTGGTTGCCTCCCGGCACACACTTTCCTATAGGATCTTGCGTGCGAGGCGTTCCGTCCTGTCCCGCCCGGCGGCACCGACGCAGTGGCCGACGTCGACGGTCCGCCCGTCCTTCCGGGCTGATCGCCCGGCACGGGCGCCGTGCCGGCCGCTGTCGGCCGACGACCCGGGCCCATCTGGTCGGCGCACCGCCCATCAGGCAGGCTGGCCCTGTACCCGCCCCTCATATCCCTGCAGAGAGAGTTCGACGATGACTTACCTCTTCGATGACCCGAAGTCGTTCCCCGCCGACGCCGTGGAAGGCCTCGTGGCCGCCCACCCCGACGAACTGCTGCAGGTGCACGGCGGGGTGGTGCGCGCACTGGCCACTCCGGAGGGCGCCCCGGCGCTGGTCGTCGGCGGCGGATCCGGTCACTACCCGGCCTTCGCCGGCTGGGTGGGTCCCGGCTTCGCCCACGGCGCCCCGTGCGGCAACATCTTCTCCTCCCCGTCGGCCGACCAGGTCTACTCCGTCGCCCGCAACTCCGACAACGGCGGCGGCGTGATCCTCGGCTTCGGCAACTACGCCGGCGACGTGCTCCACTTCGGGGTCGCCGCCGAGAAGCTGCGCGCGGAAGGCATCGACGTGCGCATCGTCAAGGTCAGTGATGACATCGCCTCCAACTCCGAGGACAACCACCGCGACCGCCGCGGCATCGCCGGTGACCTGGTCGTGTTCAAGGTGGCCGGCGCCGCCATCCAGGCCGGGGCCGACCTCGACGAGGCCGAGCGCCTGGCCTGGAAGGCCAACGACGCCACCCGCTCCCTGGGTGTGGCCTTCGACGGCTGCACGCTGCCCGGGGCTGAGGATGCCCTCTTCCACGTGCCCGAGGGCAAGATGGCCATCGGCCTGGGCATCCACGGGGAGCCCGGGATCGACGAGAAGCCGATGCCCAGCGCCGCCGAGCTCGCCGAGGTGCTGGTCGAGGGCGTGCTGAAGGAGACGCCCGAGCTCGACTCGCAGCGGGCTGCGGTGGTCCTGAACGGACTGGGCACCGTGAAGTACGAAGAGATGTTCGTGGTGTGGAGGCACGTCTCGGCGCTGCTGCAGGACAAGGGCCTCACGCTCGTGCGCCCCGAGGTCGGCGAGCACGTCACCAGCCTCGACATGGCGGGCCTCTCGCTCACGGTGATGCGGCTGGACGACGAGCTCGAGCAGCACTGGCTCGCCCCCGCCGACACCCCGGCGTTCCGTCGCGGCGGCACGGTCGAAGGGCCGGCCGGCCAGGAGCGCGGCGAGCTCTACACCCCCGGCGAGGACCCGATCCCCGAGGCCACCGACGCCTCGCGTGACAGCGCCCGCCGCATCACCGAGATCCTCGCCGACCTCCAGAGCCTGCTCGAGGAGCTGGAGCCGGAGCTGGGCCAGCTGGACTCGATCGCCGGCGACGGTGACCACGGCCAGGGAATGGTCCTCGGCGCGCGCGGTGCCCACGCCGCCGCCTCCCGCGCGCTCGAGCGCGGTGCCGGCGCCCGCACCGTGCTGGTCCAGGCCGGAGCCGCCTGGTCCGCCGAGGCCGGCGGGACCTCCGGTGCCCTCTGGGGCGCGGTGCTGACCAGCGTCGGCGGCGGTTTCCGCGACGACGAGGCCGTCAGCGACGAGCAGATCCCCTCTGCCCTGGCCCAGGCCGTCGAGGCGGTCGAGCGCCTGGGCGGGGCCAAGCCCGGGGACAAGACCATGGTCGACGCGGCGGTGCCGTTCCGTGAGACCCTGGAGTCGGCCGACGGACCCGCCGCCGAGGCGGTCACCGCCGCCGCCGAGAACGCCACAGCGGCCGCCGAGTCCACCGCGGATCTCGTCGCCCACCTGGGCCGAGCACGCACCCACGGCGAGAAGTCCAAGGGCACGCCCGACCCGGGCGCGATCTCCTTCGCACGGATCGTGACCCGCCTCGGCGAACTGCTCTCGGCCTGACCGTCCGGTCGACCGGCGACGGTCCGGCAGGGCTGGTCCCGGGCCGCAGCCCCGCCGGCCCGCTGACAACTGCATAGAACGACACCGTCTCCGTCAGCCATCCTCATCCATCACCCGAAGGAGCAGCCATGGGCTGGAAGATCATCACCGGATCCGACAACGCCGGATTCGGCCACAAGAGTGCACTGAAGGAACTGCTCGAATCCGACTCCCGCGTCGACTCCGTGATCGACGTCGGTGTCACCGGCCGGGAGGACGGCACCTACTACCCCAACGTCGCCATCGAGGCGGCGGAGAAGATCGCCGCCGGCGAGGCCGACCGGGCGCTGCTGATCTGCGGCACGGGCCTGGGCGTGGCGATCTCCGCGAACAAGGTCCCCGGCATCCGTGCCGTGACCGCGGACGACCTCTACTCCGTCCAGCGCTCCGTGCTCTCCAACGATGCGCAGGTGCTGTGCATGGGCGAGCGCGTGGTGGGCCTCGAGCTCGCCAAGGAACTGGTCAAGGTGTGGCTGGACCTCGAGTTCGACCCCAACTCCTCCTCGGCGGCGAAGGTCGACGCGATCTGCGCCTACGACGGGTCGCTCGACAAGTCCTGACCCGACAACCGGGTACTGGCGTGTGAGCGGGTGCCGTGGCCATATACGCCACGGCACCCGCTATGTCGCCAGTAGTCGGGCGTCCCCATGGTCGACGACGCCCGACCCGCGAACCTCGGCGCAGTCCGCCAGGTCACGCGCGCCGAGGTCGAGGCGTCACTGAGGCAGGCCTGGCAGGCCGTCGATACTGTGGGTGTTCTTCTCGGCGCGGTAGCGCTCCATGCCGTCCTCGCCCTTCTTCTCGGCCTGCAGCCGGAGCAGGTCGCGCTCGCCGCTCATCTCCATGACCGGCACGCCCCAGCCGCATGAGTCGCTGATCCGCGTGACGTCGACCGTGATGACGGCCCGTGTGCTGGGATGCGCGGGGTGGAGTGCCACGACCTCGTCGAACTCCGTGTCTCCCGGGACGAAGACACGGCCGTTGCCGTGCAGGCGCACGATGCGTGGCCGTGCCTCGAAGGAGAGGAACATCAGGCACACGCGCCCGTTCTCGCGGAGGTGCGCGATGGTCTCGACGCCGCTGCCGGTGTAGTCGACCCAGGCGACGCGGTGCGGGCCCAGCACGGAGAACGAATCATGGCCGCGGGGCGAGACGTTCACGTGCCCTTCGGCGCCGAGAGGGGCGGTGGCGACGAACCACATCGGCTGCTCGGCGATCCAGCCCCGGAGACCCTCGTCGATGGAGTCGAAGACTTTTGCCATGGCACGAGGCTACGGGGTGAGGCCCGTCGTCCCCGTGTGCCGGAAGGCCGATGCGTCCGCGGTCGCGATGGCACCGTCGGGCGGCCCAATGGTCGACGACGTCCGCCCCGCGAACCTCGGCGCAGTCCGCCAGGTCACGCGCCCCGGGGTCGGGCCGTCACTCCGCCAGCGCCCGCCCCCGCTGCTCGGGCAGGGTGAACGCGGCGCCCGCCGCCAGGGCGAAGGCCACCGCGAAGACGGCGAAGGACAGCACCTGCCCGCCGGTGGCCAGCAGCAGCGGCACCATGAACGGTGCCAGCAGCGAGGCGATGCGACCGAAGCCGGCCGCCGCGCCGGTGCCCGTGCCCCGCACGGCCGTGGGGTAGAGCTCCGGGCCGATCGCGTACAGCGCGCCCCAGGCTCCGAGGTTGAAGAAGCTCAGGCAGCAGCCGGCCACGATGATCAGCACCTCGGTGTCCGCCAGGCCGTAGGCGGTGGCGGAGAGGGCGGAGCCGGCCAGGAACAGCGTCAGCGTCCAGCGGCGCCCGATGACCTCGATCAGCCACGCGGAGACGGCGTAGCCGGGCAGCTGGGCGAGGGTGATGATCAGCGTGAAGGTGAACGACTGGGTCAGGGTGAAGCCGCGATCGACCAGCAGCGTGGGGATCCAGATGAAGGCCCCGTAGTACGAGAGGTTGATGCAGAACCACACCGCCCACAGCCCGGCGGTACGGCGGCGCAGCAGCGGCGACCAGATCCCCCCGGCGGTCTCGGAGCTGAGGGGATCGGCGGGCGGCGGTTCGGTGGTGACCCGCGCGGCGGGCGCTGCGGGCGACTCCGGGGAGACCTGCTGCGAGGACTCGGAGGAGTCCTGCTCAGCGGCCACCGGGGAGGCGAGTCCGGCCGAGTCCTCGAACCCGCGCACGATGGTCTCGGCCTCGTCGTGACGGCCCTGCTTCTCCAGGAAGCGCACCGACTCCGGCATCCCCAGGCGCACCACCACCGAGTACAGCGCCGGCACCAGACCGATGGCCAGCGCCCAGCGCCAGCCCGTGGGCCCGGAGGCGGCCACGAACGTCCCGATCACCGCGGCCAGGATCCACCCCAGGGCCCAGAACGCCTCGAGCCACACGACCACGCGTCCGCGAATACGGGCCGGGGCGAACTCGCTCATCAGGGTCGAGGCGACAGGCAGCTCGGCCCCCAGTCCCAGGCCCACCACGAAGCGCAGCAGGATCAGCACGCCGACGCCCATCGCCAGGGCGGAGGCGCCCGTGGCCAGGCCGTACACGAGCAGGGTGAGGGCGAAGACGCTGCGCCGGCCGAGGCGGTCGGCGAGCAGCCCGCCCAGGCTCGCCCCGATGGCCATGCCCGCGAACCCCGCCGAGGCGATCAGCGAGCCGTCGCCCTTGCTCAGCTCCCAGTGGACGCTGAGGGCGGCGATGACGAAGGAGATCAGGCCGACGTCCATCGCATCCAGCGCCCAGCCGATGCCGGAGGCGCCCAGCATCCGCCCGTGCTTGCGGGTGAAGGGCAGGCGATCCAGGCGCTGCGACCTGGTCAGGGGGCGGGCGGCGCCGACGGGGGAGGCGTCGGGCGAGGCGGGGGTGGGGCTCATCGTCATCTCCGGGATGGCTGGGCGGTTCCCGAGCCATGATGGCGCACGCCCCACCGGGCGCAACCCCCTCTCGGGGCCCCGCGCGGCCGATCGCGCACGGCCGGCCCCGCAAGACTCCTGGTCACTGTGATAAAAAGCCTCGAAGGTCTCGGATCCGTTGCGAAAGTCCGCCCGCGGCGTGTCCGGGCGCGAGGCGGCCACCGTCGGCAGCGTCGCGTGTCTCACATCACGTCATGCTCACGTGGGAAGACCGTTTGACAGCCGGTTTACAGCGCTGCAAACTTGGCCGGGCGTGGCAACCGCGGTCGCGGACGCACTGCCCGGTCTCCTCGACCGGCCGGTGCCCGCGGCCGAGGAGGATTGCCCGACGTCGGCGCGAGCACGCGCGACGACGACGCGTGACGGTGCGCCCGAGGAGGCCCGATAGTGCGAACGAGAACACGTGGTGGACCAGAGCAGGTGGCCCGGCGAGGATTCCTCGCCGGCGCCGCAGGAGGCCTCGGCGTGGGCGCGCTCGCCCTGGCCGGCTGCTCCAGTGGAGCCGCGAGCGGAGGCAGCCTGCGCTTCTTCATGCAGAAGTAGGAGGTCATCGGGTACTTCGGTGACCTGCTGACTCAGTTCGAGAGCGCCCATCCGGGCACCTCCGTCGTCCACGACTCCACCACGGCGATCGCCCCGCAGTTCGTGCGCGGGGACCCGGCGGATGTCGGCTGCTTCAACACCAACCTCGAGCTCGCCCGGTACATCGAGCGCGGCGTGCTGCGCGACCTCTCGGATCTGCCGTCGGCCGCTCGGATCCGCGACAGCATCGGCGTGCTCGCCACCCAGTACGCCGACTACCCCGGCCGCACCAGCGTGCTGCCGTACTCCCTGGCCGCGGCCGGTGTCATCTACAACAAGACGATCTTCGCCGAGCACGACCTGCCGGTGCCGGAGACCTGGGACGAGTTCGTCGACGTGTGCACCGAGCTGCAGAAGGCCGAGATCACCCCGATCTACGCCACCGACCGCGACACCTGGACCCTGTGGCAGGGCCTGTTCGACTACTCCGTGGGCAGCCTCGTCGATCCCGCGGAGTTCTTCGCGAAGATGACCGAGATCGGCGAGGACGTCGGCCCCGACTCGGAGGTCTCCTTCGAGAAGGACTTCGCCGTGCCCATGGAGCGCGCGAAGACCATCTCCTCGTTCTTCAACCCCGACCACGCCACCCGGTCCTACGCCGACGGCAACCTCGCCTTCGGCAAGGGCGAGGCGGCGATGTACCTCCAGGGGCCGTGGGCACTGGGCCAGATCGCGCTGATCGACGAGACGCTCGACATCGGCACCTTCGCGCTGCCGGTGACCAACGACCCGGCCGACCGGCAGGCGCGCGTGAATGTCGACCTGGGGCTGTGGATCCCCGAGGAGGCGCAGGACGTCGAGACCGCGCGCGAGCTCGTCGAGTTCCTCATGCAGCCCGAGATCATCGACGCCTACAACCGCGACAACCTCGCCTACTCGACCACGAAGGACGCGCCGCCGCAGACCGATGAGCGGCTGGAGGGCCTGCAGGCCTACGTCGACGAGGCCGCGTTCTACCAGGGCGCCGGCACCTTCGTGCCCACCTCGATCCCGCTGGGCAACTACCTCCAGGCTGCGATCCGCAGCGGGGACTTCACCACGATGCTGCGCCAGCTCGATGCCGACTGGCGCCGCGTGGCCGGCCGGGACGCGACGGTCTGAGCGCCATGGCACACGTCGATCCAGGAGCGAACATGACCACCACCGACACCACGTCCGCCACCCGCGGCACCCGCGCCACCCGCGGCAGCAGCGCCGGCCGCGGCTCGCGCCGCCACGGGCCGCGCACCGATCTGATCCACTACCTGTTCCTCGTCCCCGCCCTGCTCGCCTTCACCGGGTTCGTCGTGGTCCCGGCGAGCGTGGGCATCTTCTACAGCTTCACCGACTACGTCGGCTTCGGCGAGTGGAAGCTGCTGGGGCTGGCGAACTACCAGGCCCTGTTCTCCGATCCCTCCATCCTCAGCTCCTACTCGTTCACGCTCGGCTTCGCGCTGGTCACCGTGGTGGTCACGCAGACCATCGCCCTCGCGCTGGCGATCGCGCTGACCAAGCGGGTGCGGTTCGCGGCCGGGCTGCGCACGATCTTCGTGATCCCAATGGTGGTCTCCGGCATCGTCGTGGCCTACGTGTTCAACTATCTGTTCTCCAACACCGTCCCGGCGCTGGCGACCGCGCTCGGCATCGGGCCGCTCCAGGAGAGCATCCTGGGCAACCCCGACCTCGCGTGGCTCTCGATCGTGATCGTCACCGCCTGGCAGACGGTCCCCGGGGCCCTGCTGATCTACACCGCCGGGCTCACCTCCATCCCGGACGACCTCTACGAGGCCAGCTCCCTGGACGGCGCCTCCACCTGGAAGCAGCTGTGGGCGATCACGCTGCCGTTGATCAGCGGCTTCGTGCTGATCAACACGATCCTCGGGGTGAAGGGCTACCTGGGCGCCTACGACGTCATCGTCGGCCTCACCGGCGGCGGGCCGGGAACCTCCACCCGCAGCGTGGCCATGAGCATCTTCTCCGGCTTCACCGGCGGTGAGTACGCCTACCAGATGGCCAACGCGACGATCTTCTTCGTGATCACGGTCCTCATCTCCGTCGTGCAGCTGGTCGTTGTACGAGGAAGGAACCTCCGACTCGCATGAGCACTCTCGACACCGCCTCCACCGGCACCGGCCCGGCCGCTCCGTCCCTCGCCGGCGCCCCGGCCGGCGCCCCGGGCGGCAGCACGCCCTCCGGTCCCGGCCGCACCGGTCTCCTGCGCCACCGCAATGGCCGGGCGAACTGGCCGCTGACGATCCTGCTCGCGCTCGCCGCGCTGACCGTGATCATCCCGCTGTACGTCACGGTGGCGATGGCCTTCAAGACCAGCCCGCAGTCGGCCGACGGCAACGCTCTCTCCCTGCCCAGTCCCGTCAATCCGGGGAGCTTCGCCGAGGCCTGGAAGCTGACGCACTTCCCCGTCGCCTTCGGCGTCTCGGTGCTCGTGTGCGTGCTGACGGTGGCGCTGACGCTGCTGCTGAGCTCGCTGGCCTCCTACTCGATCGTGCGCAACTGGCACCGGCGGTTCTTCCGCTGGTCGTTCATCTACCTGCTGGCCGCGATGTTCCTGCCGTTCCCGGTGGTGGCGCTGCCGCAGATCAAGCTCACCGCGCAGCTGGGTCTGGACAACCCCGTCGGGGTGGCGATCCTGCACGCGATGTTCCAGCTCTCCTTCTCCGTGCTGCTCTACTCGGCCTATCTGCGCTCGATCCCGGGCGAGCTCGAGGAGAGCGCCCGCATCGACGGCGCCTCGACCTGGCAGATCTTCTGGCGGATCATCCTGCCGCTGCTGGGCCCGATGAACGCGACCGTCGGCATCTTCGCCTTCCTGGCCTCCTGGAACGACTTCATGCTGGCCTCGCTGATCACCTCGAACCCGCGCCTGCAGACGCTGCCCGTGGTCCAGAACATCTTCCAGAGCGACTTCGGCACCAACTACAACGTCGCCTTCGCGTCCTACTTGATGGCGATGGCGCCGACGGTCATCGTGTACCTCATCGCCCAGCGCTGGGTGATCAGCGGCATCACCCAGGGCGCCGTGAAGTCCTGATCCCCGATATCCCGGGGCCGTGCGGCCACGGTCGCCCGCCCTCCCCGTCGCAGACCTACCAGGAGCCAGCATGACCCCCTCCCGGCACGATGCCGCGTCCCTGCCCGTCGTCCGTCCCTTTCCCGGCACCGACCCGGTGGCCCACCCCGAGGCCGTGGTCACGGGGGAGAACTGGCGCATCAGCGTCCTGGCCGACGGGCTGTTCCGGCTGGAGTGGAGCGAGGACGGCGGCTTCGAGGACCGTGCCTCCACGTTCGCGATCCGCCGGCGCCTGGAGGTGCCGGAGTTCTCGGTGGTCCGCAGCGGCGCCGGGGTCGAGATCAGCACCGGCCGTGCTCAGCTGCGCTACGACGGGCAGCGCTTCTCCGCGGCGGGGCTGAGCGTGGAGACCCTGGGCCCGGATGCGAACCGGTGGACCTACGGGCAGGAGCCGCGCGACCTCGGCGGCACCGGCCGAACCCTCGACGACGTCGACGGGCGGATGCCGCTGGAGCCGGGCATCCTCGCCCGCGACGGCATCACCATGCTCGATGACAGCGACTCGTTCCTGTTCGAGGCCGACGGATGGATCGGCACCCGCGCCCCGGGCCGCCGTGACCTCACGATCTTCGCCTACGGGCGCGACTACGACGCCGCGCTGGACGCGTTCTACGCCGTCTCCGGGCGCCCCTCGCTGCTGCCGCGCTGGGCACTGGGCAACTGGTGGAGCCGCTACCACCCCTACAGCGCGGAGAGCTACCTCGAGCTGATGGACCGCTTCGAGACGGAGCAGATCCCGTTCTCGGTCGCGGTGATCGACATGGACTGGCACCGGGTCGAGTCCGTCCCCTCCCGCTTCGGCAGCGGCTGGACCGGGTACTCCTGGGAGCCCTCGCTGTTCCCGGACCCGGCGGGCTTCCTCGAGCAGCTGCACCGGCGCGGCATGCGCACCACGCTGAACCTGCATCCGGCCGACGGCGTGCGCGCCTTCGAGGACGCCTACCCCGAGATGGCCCGCGAGCTGGGGATCGATCCGGAGACCGAGCAGACCATCCCCTTCGATCCCACCGACCGCGACTTCCTGCGCGCCTACTTCGACCACCTCCACCACCCCCTCGAGGAGCAGGGCGTGGACTTCTGGTGGATCGACTGGCAGCAGGGCAGCACCAGCCGCCTGCCCGGGGTGGACCCGCTGTGGCTGCTGAACCACTTCCATCAGCTGGACTCGGCCCGCGACGGCGGCGCCGGGATGACCTTCTCCCGCTACGCCGGCCCCGGCAGCCATCGCTACGCCGTCGGCTTCTCGGGCGACGCCGTGGTCTCCTGGGACTCGCTGGCCTTCCAGCCCGAGTTCACCGCCACCGCCGCGAACATCGGCTACGGCTGGTGGAGCCACGACATCGGCGGCCACACCCGCGGCATCCGCGACGACGAGCTGGCCACGCGGTGGGTGCAGTTCGGCGTGTTCTCGCCGATCATGCGCCTGCACTCGGCCAACAACCCTTTCATCCGCAAGGAGCCGTGGACCTTCCCGGCCGGCCACCGGGCCGCGATGGGCGAGGCCCTGCGGCTGCGGCACCGCCTGGTGCCCTACCTGCACACCATGAACCACCGGGCGGCCGACGGCACCCCGCTGGTGCGGCCGCTGTACCACCTCCATCCCCGTCGCGACGAGGCCTACCGGGCCCCGAACGCCTACGCCTTCGGCTCGGAGCTGGTCATCGCCCCGATCGTCTCGCCCCGCGATCCGGCCAGCCTGCACGGCAGCGCGCGCACCTGGCTCCCGCCCGGCCAGTGGATCGACATCTTCACCTCCGCCGCCTACGCGGGGGACCGGATCGCGGACCTCCACCGGCCACTGGAGACCATCCCCGCCCTGCTCCGCCCCGGCGGCATCCTCCCGCTCGCGGCCGAGGACCAGCTCGACGTCACCCAGAACCCCGACACGCTCGAGCTGCTCCTGAACCCCACGGCCGACGGGACCTTCGAGCTCGTCGAGGACCGCGAGGGCGCCGAGCACGACGTCGGCCGCACCCGGCTGAGCTGGGAGGCCGCCACCTCCACCCTCCGGATCGCTCCGGTCGAGGGCGAGGCGGGCGTCGTCCCGCAGCAGCGGACCTGGCGGATCACCGTGCTGGGCGAACCGGCCACCGGGCAGGAGGTCGCAGAGCGCTCGCCGGGCCGCTTCAGCGTCGATCTCCCGGTGCAGGCAGCAGACGGTGCGGTGCTGGAGCTGGCCGGGCCCCCGCGCATCGGCCTCGATGCCCGCCGCGTGGTGCGCGAGGTGCTCGAGCAGGCCCAGGCCGGCAACCCCGAGAAGCTGCGCGCCTGGGAGATCGTCTCCCGGGACGCGCCGGTGGCGGAGCGGATCGCCGAGCTGGAGACCGTCGGCCTGCCCGCCTCGCTGCGCGCCGTGATCATCGAGCTGCTCGGCAGCATCCAGCCCGGCGAGGCCTGAGGCTCGCCCGCTGTCAGTCGTCCGTGCTCGGCTCGTCGACCGACCCGTCCGGGTAGGGGGCGCTCTCTCCGACCAGCAGCCGGTGGCCGACCGTGCGGTGCCGGCCGGGCCCGTCGTGCCCTTCGATCCGCTCGAGCAGCAGCTCCAGCGTGCTCTCGGCGAGGGCGACGGTGTCCGGCGCCACGGACGTGAGACTGGGGGCCAGGCTCGCCGCCAGACCGATCGCATCCCACCCGATCACGGCGATGTCGTTCGGGGCCTCGAGCCCGCGCAGGCGCATGGCCCGCAGGGCACCGAGAGCGGCGAGATCGTCGCGGCACAGCAGTGCATCGATCTCCAGGCCCGTATCCAGCGCTCGTCCGAAGGCCGCCTCGGCCCCCTGGGCGTCCCCGACTCCGCGGGGGACCAGGAGTGAGTCCTCGGCGGCCAGGCCGGCCGCTTCCAGCCCGTCGCGGTAGCCCTGCAGGCGCAGCAGCGAGGTCTGCGACAGCGCAGCGGGCTCGTGCCCGAGGAAGCCGATGCGGCGGCGGCCGAGGGCGACCAGGTGCGCAACCGCCTCGGCCGCTGCGCGGACGTTGTCGATGGCGACCTGGTCGGAATGACGCGGGCGCTCGGCCTCGCCGAGGAAGACGACCGCGGTGTCCCCGCGCAGCTCGTCGAGCTCGGCCGGGGTCAGGTCCTGGGGGTGGATGATCACGCCGTCGACCACCCCGGCCTCGCGCCCGCGCACCGCGGAGCGCTCGCCGTCGGCCGTGCCGCCGGTCTCCTCGAACAGCAGGTGGTAGCCACGAGCCGCGCAGACCCGGGAGATGACGTGGGCGAGCTCGGCGAAGTAGGGCCGGCGCAGGTCGGCGAAGGCGAAGGCCAGCATGTTCGACCGGCCCGTGGCCAGGCTGCGCCCGGAGACGTTCGGGCGGTAACCCAGCGCATCGATCGAGGCCTGCACCCGGGTGCGCATGGGGTCGCTGACGTGCTGATACCCGCGCACCACATTGGAGACCGTCTTCATCGAGACGCCCGCGTGGTCGGCGACGTCCTGCAGCGTGACCCGGCTCATCCGTCCAACGGTACCCGGACCGCGACGTTTCCGGATCCCGATTGACCGGGAGTTTCCAGCGCTGTAAATTCGGCGGGCATGAGCACCGCTGACGCCTCCGCAGACCCCGCCGGCCCCGTCGAGCCTGCGGGCACCGCAACCACTGCCGGCCCCGCCGACGGAGCCGCCCGCCCCGCGCCGACGCCGGCCAGCCGCCAGGACGGCTCCTACCCGAGGCCGCAGCTGCTGCGGGAGCAGTGGGCCGACCTCACCGGGACCTGGTCCTTCCGCCATGACGACGCGGACGTCGGCCTCGCCGAGGGCTGGAGCCGCGGGTTCGACCGGCCGCGCGAGATCCAGGTCCCCTTCCCGCCGGAGTCCGAGGCCTCGGGGATCGCCGAGCCCGGCTTCCATCCGGTCGTGTGGTACTCACGGACCATCGGAGCCACGGAGCTGGCCGAGGCCGGCTCCGGTGACGACGCGCCCCGTCTGCTGCTGCACTTCGGCGCTGTCGACTACCGCGCCTCGGTCTGGATCGACGGGCAGTTCGTCGGCGAGCACGAGGGCGGCCACACGCCGTTCAGCTTCGACGTCACGGAGCTGCTCGCGCCGGAGGGCGAGCACCTGCTGGTCGTCCGCGCCGCCGACGATCCGCTGGATGTGACCCAGCCGCGCGGCAAGCAGGACTGGCACGAGGAGGCGCATGCCATCTGGTATCGCCGCACCACCGGCATCTGGCAGACGGTGTGGCTCGAGGCTGTCCCCGACGTCTCCGTGCGCGACCTGCGCTGGAGCCCGGCGACACCCACGACCCAGTCCCTGACGGTCCGGTTCCGCGGCACCCCGCCGGCCGGGTCCCGCCTGCGGGTGACGCTGCGCTTCCTCGAGCGTGAGGAGGACCTCGGCACGATCGAGGTCGAGGCCACGAATGCCCGCCCCACGCTCGAGCTCACGGTCCCCGTCGCGCGCCAGCGCAACGGCCAGGCCCAGGACGAGCTGACGTGGTCTCCCGAGAAGCCCCGTCTGGTCGACGCCGAGGTCACCCTGCTGGATGGCCGCTCCCGCCCGCTGGACCTGGTCACCAGCTACTTCGGGATGCGCTCGACCGCCGTGGGCGGTGGGGCGTTCCTGCTGAACGGCCAGCCCTACGACGTCCGCAGCGTGCTGGACCAGGCCTTCTGGCCGGAGTCCCACCTGGCGGCGCCCGAGCCGCTGGCTCACCGCCGCGAGGTGGAGCTGATCAAGGCGCTCGGGTTCAACGCGGCCCGCATGCATCAGAAGATCGAGGACCCGCGCTTCCTGTACTGGGCCGACCGGCTCGGTCTGCTGGTCTGGGGCGAGGCGCCGGGGGCGTACGAGTTCTCTGCCCTCGCCGTCCAGCGGCTGACCTCGGAGTGGATGGCGGCCGTCGAGCGGGACGTCTCCCATCCCTCGATCGTGACCTGGGTGCCGTTCAACGAGTCCTGGGGCATCCAGCACGTCACCGACGACCCGGCCCAGCAGGCCTACGCCCGGGCGCTGACCGATCTCACGCGCGCTCTGGACCCCAGCCGCCCCGTGGTCTGCAACGACGGCTGGCAGCAGCAGAACACCGACATCCTCACGATCCACGACTACGAGGGCGACGGCGCCGCCCTGGCCCGCACCTATGCCGACGAGGCCGCCCGCACGCGCGCCGTCGAGGGGATCGCGCCGTCCGGCCGGTTCCAGCTCGTCGGCGGCGCCGAGGACCACGGGCAGCCGGTCATGCTCACCGAGTTCGGCGGCGTGAACTATCAGGACGGGACCCGGCGGGCCGACGGGTGGGGCTACACCCGCGCCACCGACGGCGAGGACTGGATCGAACGGATCACCGCGCTGTACGACGGGATCCGGGCCAGCAGCTTCCTGTCCGGCTCCTGTTACACGCAGCTGACCGACACCATGCAGGAGACCAACGGGCTGCTGAATGCGGACCGCACCCCGAAGATGCCGATCTCGGAGATCCGCCGGGCGGTCACCGGCAGCTGAGCGCGCCCGGGCAGGCCGGTCAGGCCTGCCACGGCGCGTCCGGCTCGGCACTGGATCAGGTCAGCGCCTCGGACCAGACCGGCCCGTCAGAACAGGTCGGGCTGGGCCTCGCCGCGCAGGACGGCCAGGGCGCGGCGCGCGCGGGCCCCTCCCCAGGGGGAGAGGATGTCGGCGTCGGCCTCGTCGATCAGTGCCCAGTCGTCGAGCTCGGAGGCCTGCGGCACGATGTTCGCCTCCAGCTCGGCGCGGGGGACCACCCCGGCGTCGAAGACGAAGTGGACCGCCATCGGGGCGCTGCGCGCCGGGTCCGCCGGGGACCAGTTCGCCGCGAGCAGCCGGCCCACCTCGAGGTCGAGCCCGAGCTCCTCGAGCACCTCCCGCTGCGCGCACTGGCGGGCATCCTCGCCGGGGTCCACGCCGCCGCCGGGCAGCAGCCAGTGATCGCGATAGTTGGGCTTCTCGACCACGAACCGGTCGTCCTCGTCACGCAGGATCACAGCCCCCGAACTGATGACCTTGGGCAGGGAGGCGAAGTAGGCGGGATCGGGCAGCAGTCGCGGCATGGCCCCATCGTGTCACTGTCGGCGTGTCACTGTCGGCGTCACTCTGCGCGTACGAAGCGCACGGTCACCCCGGGCGCGGCCTGCGCCAGGAGATCGAGCCCGGTGCGGGTGGCCACCGCGATCACGGGGTAGCCGCCGGTGGTGGGGTGATCCGGGCCGAACACGACCGGCAGCCCCGAGGGCGGCACCTGGATCGCCCCGAGGACCATCGCCTCGCTGGGCAGACTCGCCGCGCCGTCGGGCACGGGCAGGGGAGTGCCGTCCAGGCGCACGCCGATGCGATCCGAGTCCGGGCGCACCGTCCACTCCGTGGCGAGCAGCGCCTCCAGGGCCGACGGGCCGAGCAGGTCATCGCGCGGGCCGGGATGGATCGGGATCTCGAGCGGTGACGGGGCGGGCAGGGAGTCCCCGCCGGCGGGAGCATCGATCACCAGCAGCGCGATCTGGCCGGGGACCGCATCGAGCCCGCGCACGGGACCGGCCAGCAGGAGGTCCCCGGCGGCCAGCGGCTCGGGGCCGAGACCGGAGAGGGTGTCGCGCGAGCGCGACCCGAGCACCGCCCCGCCGGTCGGGGTCGCCGCTGCGGCCCTGCTCGCGTCGCCGGCCCGGCCGACGGTCCCGTCGGGCTGCTCCGCCGAGGCGTCGGTCTCGCCGGAGCGCTCGGACCGTCGCACCGCGCGGATCCCGCCCCGGACGGCCAGGACCAGGCGCAGTCCGGCCGCCGCTGGCCCGAGCTCGACCTCGTCGCCGCGGTCCAGGGCGATCGGGGCGCCGCGTCCCTCTCCGGCGGTGAGGTCGAGCGGGGCGGCCTCGGGGTCGTCCCGCCGCACCGTGAGCCGGGCCGGGGCCCCGGCCACCGCGATCACCGTGGCGGCCGACGCACGCAGCCGCAGCGGTCCCACCAGCGTCTCGAGCACGGTGGCGTGGGCGGGGTTGCCCACCGCGAGGTTCGCCTGGACCAGGGCGCCGCGGTCGAACGCTCCCGACGGGCTCACGCCGATCGCGCCGCGACCGGGCCGGCCGTCGTCCTGGAGGAGGGTGAGCGGACCGGGGGAGAGGACCTCCAGCGCCGGGGTGCCCTCGGTGTTCGGCGTCCCGGTTGCGCCTCGCCGTCGGGTGAGCCGGGCGGGCGCGGCCGCGGCCTCGCGCCCGGCGCGCGCGAGGGTCGTGGCCGGCCGGGCGGTCCGCGCCGTCGGCCGCTGCGCGGTGAACCGCACCCGGGTGCCGGGCGTCAGCAGGGCGGGCGGCTCACGGCTGGGATCGAAGAGGTCGACGTCGGTGCGGCCGATGAGCTGCCAGCCGCCGGGGGAGGGGCGCGGGTAGATCCCGCAGTAGCGGGAGGCGAGGCCGACGGCGCCGGCCGGCACGGTGGCCCGCGGTTCGGTGCGGCGCGGCACCTCCCACGGAGGCCCGGCGGTGCGTCCTGCCCCGGCAGTGCGTCCTGCCCCGTCGGGATCCCCCGCCTCGTCGGCCACGAGATAGGCGAAACCGGGGGCGAAGCCGCCGAAGGCCGCGGTCCAGGTGGTCGCGGTGTGGGAATGGATCAGCGTCTCGGTGCTCATGCCCAGCAGTTCGGCGGTCTCGACGAGATCCTCCCCGTCGTAGACGACGCCGATCCGGTGCTCCGTGTCCCCGGCCGATTCGCCCGGAGCCGCGCGCAGGTGCTGAAGCAGCTCCGTCAGCTCCCGCAGGTCCCGCGCGACGGAGCCTCGAAGCAGCAGGGTCCGCTCCGCCGGGACCAGCTCGATCAGGGCAGGGGGAGCCAGCCCGCGCACCGCGGCCGCGGCGGCCAGCACGGCACGGGTGTCGGGGTACTCGGCCAGGATCGCGGTCTCCCCGGCCCGGTGCACGCGCAGCGGCGGGGCCAGCAGCCATCCCGCCTCGGGCGCGGCGGCGCCGGTCACAGCGCCGCCTCCAGGTGCACGCCCGCCGCCTCGAGCCGGTCCCGGACGGTGCGGGCCAGCGCGACCGCCCCGGGAGCGTCCCCGTGCAGGCACAGGGAGCGGCACGGCAGGTCGAGCCCGCTGCCGTCGGCCGTGCGCACCCGTCCCTCGGAGGCGATCGACAGTGCCTGCTCGGCGACCGCCTCCGGGTCGGTGAGCACAGCGCCCGGACGACTGCGCGGCATCAGGGTGCCATCGCCCAGGTAGGCGCGGTCGGCGAAGCCCTCGAGCACCACCTCGATCCCGGCCTCCCGTGCCCTCTCCACGACCACGGCGCCCGGCGCGGCGACCAGCGGGAGGTCCCCGAGGTCGCGTAGCGCCTGGATCACGGCGCCGGCCTGGGCCTCGTGGCGAGCCAGGGTGTTGTACAGGGCGCCGTGGGGCTTCACGCCCCGCACCGCGGTGCCCTCGGCGCGGGCCATCGCCTCCAGCGCGCCGACCTGGACGATCAGCAGATCGGTGAGGTCGGCCGGGGCGATGTCCAGGAATCTCCGGCCGAAACCGGCCAGGTCCGGGTAGGCGACGTGCGCGGTGATCGCGACCCCGTGCTCGGCGGCGGCCCGGCAGGCGGCGCGCATCGTCCCCGGATCCCCGGCGTGCCCTCCGCAGGCGATGTTCGCCGTGGTCACCACCTCGAGCATGGCCGCGTCATCACCCATCGACCACGCGCCGAAGCCCTCACCCAGATCGGCGTTGAGGTCGCACACGGGATGGTCGGCGCTCATGCGGCTGCTCTCCTTCGCTCTGCCCGCCACGACGACGGGGTCACCGCTCATTGTCCGCGCACGGCGCCGGCGCGGCCAGGGGTGACGGGCGGTAGTGTCGCGGCCATGAGCGAGCGCCCGACCGACCAGACCGATCCGTCGCCGCGCGCGGGCTCCTCGGCGCCGGACAGCTCCGCCGCGCACCACGTCCTGGACCAGGCCGACGGCGGCGAGCCCCGCCGGCTGCTGTCGCTGAGCGATGAGCAGCTGGCCGGTCTCGACGGGCACCAGCAGCCCCAGTTCACCGCCATGCCCTGGCTCGACCAGCGCCCCGACCAGGCCGCCGTCGCGGCCGACGTCGGACTGCGCTCGCTGATCGCCGACGGGCGGGTCAGCGCTGCCCGGGACGGGGCGACCGGGCGGCTGCGATGGGTGGCCGGCACCGAGCTCCGCGGCTGCCAGCTGCTGCGCCGCACCGCCGCGCGATTCGCCACCGCGGAGCGCACGGTGCAGTCCGAGAGCGGCCCGCTGGTCAGCCGCGCGTACTACTACGTCCATGAGACCGGTGTGCTCGAGGAGGAAGTGACCCCGTCGGGCATCCACCACTTCACACCGTTGCGGGTCGAGCAGGTCCCCGCCCGGATCGCCACGCTGATCGACCCGAACTCCGTCGCCGGCCAGGGCGGCGCCCCGGTCACCGTGCGCCGCACCGAGCTCGCCTCAGGACACCCGCTCGCCGCCCGGCTCGCCGACACCCGTGCCCAGAGCGTGCTGACCACAGTGCACGCCGACGACGACAGCGTGCAGCAGGTCAGCGTGTATGTCACCGGCAGCGAGGTGCTCACGATGGAGGCGCTGGACCCGGCCGCCGAGGACCCGCCGCTGGAGTTCCGGCCCGTCGACGCGGGCGACCTGGTCGCACTCGCCGCGGCCGTCGTCTCCTGAGCGCCTCCCGCAGGATTCGCCGGCCCGCGCGCGGCCCATCGCGCTGGTCAGAGGCTTCCGCGGGGCCCCTCAGCTCGTGAGGACGTCTCAGCGTCGGTCAGCTCGTGAGGGCGTCCCGCAGCGTCCGGGCCGCTGCCTCGGGATCGTCGGCCTCGGTCACGGCGCGGACCACCACGATCCGCTCGACACCGGCGCCGAGCAGCTCGGGGACACGTTCCGCGTCGACTCCGCCGATGGCGAAGAACGGCTTCGCGTCCCCCGTCCGCTGGGCGGCGGCGCGCGGCAGGTCGAGGCCGACGGGGGCGCGGTCCGGCTTCGTCGGCGTCGCCCACACCGGACCGGTGCAGAAGTAGTCCAGACCCGCATCGGCGTCGGCCGCCTCCATCTGCTCGATGGTGCGGGTCGAGCGGCCGATCAGGACGTCGCGGCCCAGCAGCGCACGGGCATCCAGCGTGCTCAGGTCGCCCTGGCCGAGGTGGAGGATGTCCGCGCCGGCCAGCGCGGCGACGTCGGCCCGGTCATTGGCCGCCAGCAGCGTGCCGTGCGCGTCGGCGATCGGCCGCAGCGCCCGCAGGGCCTCGACCTCGGCGCGGGCCTCGGCCGCCTTGTCCCGCACCTGCAGGATGTCCACTCCGCCGCGGAAGGCGGCCTCGGCGAAAGCCAGCAGGCCCTCGAGCCCGCGCGAGAGGTCGACGCAGACGTACAGGCGGGAGGCGCGCAGGGCTTCGCGGCGCCGGGCACCGGCCTCGCTGGTCGCCGACGAGTGAGCGTTCATGGGCACAGCCTGGCACAGAGCGTGACCGGGACCCGGAACCTCCGGCCTGCCGGCGCCGTGCCGCCGGCACCGTGCCGCAGGCACTGGCCCGCCGGCTCGTCGGCGTCTGCGCCGGCGCGTAGACTCGAGGGGTTCCGTGGGAGCCCGAGACGCCGGGCTGAGAGGGCGCAGCGCGCCGACCACCAGCACTGGATGCGGATCATGCCGCCGTCAGGAGGAATCTCAGGATGCGTGCCATGCATGTCGCCGTCATCGGCGCGGGCATCGTCGGCCTGCTCACCGCCGCCGAGCTGCGAGCGCGTGGTCACCGCGTGGAGATCCACGCCGAGGGGGTCGCCGACGGGGCCACGTTCGCGGCCGCCGGGATGCTCGCCCCCGCCGCGGAGATCCAGGTCGGGCAGGGCCCGCTGTGGGCCATCATGCGCGAGGCCTCCCAGGCGCACCGCGATCTCGCGAGCCGCCTCGCCGCGCGCACCAGCGTGGACCCCGGCTACCGGGACGATTCGACCGTGATGATCGGACGGGACCACGCCGACGCCGCCGCGCTGCGCGACCTGGCCGAGATCCAGCGCTCCACCGGAGCGGCCGTCCGCGAGCTCACACCCCGGGAGCTGCGCCGTCTCGAGCCCGCCCTGGCCCGCGGCATCGCCGGCGCGCAGCTGATCGAGCACGACCACCAGGTCGACCCGCGGCGCCTGGCCGCCGCCGTCCAAGACATCCTGGCCGGAGCGGGCGGACCCGGGGACGGCCCCGCCGTTGCCATCCACCGTCGCCGCCTCACCTCGCTCGAGGAGATCGACGCCGAGCGGATCGTGCTGGCCGCAGGGCTGGGTGCGGGAGAGATCGCGGGCCCGCACCGCCGCCTCGGCCTCGCCCTGCGCCCCGTCCACGGCGACATCCTGCGCGTGCGCGTGCCGACCTCGCTGCTGGCCCCGGGCGAGGACAACCTGGTGGCCCGCACCGTGCGCGCCACCGTGCGGGGACGATCCGTCTACCTGGTCCCGCGCGCCGATCGCCACCTGGTCATCGGTGCCACCAGCCGCGAGGACGACCTCGCCGGCACCTCCACCGGCGGCGTCCACCAGCTGCTCCAGGACGCGATCGAGATCGCCCCGTCCGTGCGGGAGACCGAACTGGTCGAGGTCACCACCCGGGCACGCCCCGGCACCCCCGACGACCTCCCGCTGCTGGGCCCCGTGCCCGGCGATGACCGCGTGATCGTCTCGACCGGCTACCACCGCCACGGGATCCTGCTGTCCGCTTGGGCCGCCCAGCGCACCGCCGAGCTGCTCGAGGACCCCGCCGCGCCCCGCTCGCAGCTGCTCGACGCGGTCCGGCCCGAACGCTTCACCATCCCACCGCCGACGGCGTCCCTCCCGCCATCCCCCGTACCCAGCGCCACCGCCTCATCCGCCCAGGAGAACCCATGAATCTGTCCCTGACCGTCAACGGCGACGAGGTCGCACTCCCGCCGGGAAGCACCGTCCGCGACCTGGTCAGCTCCCGCCTCGGCCAGGAGATCGGCGAGGACGGCCGCGCGAGCGACGGCAGTCCGCTCGGCGTCGCCGTCGCCCTGGACGACACCGTCGTGCCCCGCACCCGCTGGGCCACGACGCCCGTGCCCGATGGCGCGCGCTGCGAGTTCGTCACCGCCGTGCAGGGAGGCTGACCCATGACCCGTCCCTCCGCACGTCCCGACCTCGCCGACGACTCGTTCACCATCGCCGGCACGCCCCTGACATCGCGCCTGATCATGGGCACCGGCGGGGCCACCGACCTCGCCGCGCTCGAACGCGCCCTGGTCGCCTCCGGCACCGCGCTGACCACCGTCGCGATGCGCCGCTTCTCCGCGGCCACCGGCAACTCGGTGTTCACGCTGCTCGAGCGGCTCGGGATCAAGGTGCTGCCCAACACCGCCGGCTGCTTCAGCGCCCGCGACGCCATCCTCACCGCGGAGCTCGCCCGTGAAGCGCTGGAGACGGACTGGATCAAGCTCGAGGTCATCGCCGACGAGGACACCCTCCTGCCCGACGGCATCGAACTGGTCGAGGCGACCGCCGAGCTGGTCCGGCGCGGCTTCACCGTGCTGCCCTACACCACCGACGATCCCGTCCTGGCCCGTCACCTCGCCGACGCCGGCGCCGCCGCGGTGATGCCGCTCGGCTCACCGATCGGGACGGGCCTGGGCATCCTGAACCCGCACAACATCGAGCTGATCACCGCCCAGGCCAGCGTCCCGATCGTGCTCGACGCCGGGATCGGCACCGCCTCGGACGCGGCGCTGGCCATGGAGCTGGGATGCGACGCCGTTCTCGTGGCCAGCGCCGTCACCCGCGCCCAGGACCCCGAGGCCATGGCCCGGGCGATGGACTGGGCCGTGCGCGCGGGACGCGCCGCCGCCGGGGCGGGACGGATCCCGCAGCGCCGCCTGGCGCTGGCCTCCTCCAGCTTCGAGGGACTCATCGAGAGCGACGCCGTCGACGCCGACGATGCCGGGGACACCGAGGCGGTCGGCGCGGCCGGGGCGCCCGCCGCGACCGGACGGATGGCCGAGTCATGGTGAGCGCAGTCCCCGGCCGCAGCCCGTCGGCCGCCGTCTCCCACGGCCAGAGGCTCCCACCGCTCGCCGAACCCGGCCCCGAGCTGACGGCGGAGCAGATCGAGCGCTACCGGCGCCAGATCACCCTCGACCAGATCGGCACCCTGGGCCAGCGCCGCCTGCGCGCGGCGCGGGTGCTGCTGATCGGGGCCGGCGGCCTGGGCAGCCCGGCGCTGAGCTATCTCGCCGGAGCCGGGATCGGCACGATCGGCATCATCGATGACGACGACGTCGACGTCTCCAACCTCCATCGCCAGGTCATCCACGGCACTGAGGACGTCGGCACCCCGAAGGTCGCATCGGCCGCCCGCGCCGCCCATCGGCTGAACCCCGAGGTCGCGGTCGAGGCGCACCACCAGCGGCTCAGCCCGGAGGGTGCTGTCGACCTCGTCGGGCGCTACGACGTGGTCGTGGACGGCTCGGACAACTTCGCCACCCGCTACATGGTCGCCGATGCCAGCGAGATCACCGGGGTGCCGATGGTGTGGGCGGCCGTGCTGCGCGGCCAGGGACAGGCCAGCGTGTTCTGGCCCGGCCGCGGCGCCCACTACCGCGACCTGTTCCCCGAGCCCCCGGCCCCCGGGGACGCACCCTCCTGCGCCGAGGCGGGCGTGCTGGGCTCCCTGCCCGGACTGCTGGGGACGATCATGGCCGCCCAGGTGATCCAGCTGGTCACCGGCACCGGCGACCCGCTGGTGGGGCGACTGCTGCTGTGGGACGAGGCCACCAGCAGCTCGCGCACGCTGCGCCTGGAGCTGGACCCGGATCGCGCCCCGGCCACCCGGGTGCAGGTCCCGGCCGCCGCGGACCCCGTGTGCCGCAGCGGCGGTCCGGGGCCGGAGGAGACCCTCGATGCCTCCGCGCTGCGGGAGCTGCTCGCGCGGAGCGCGGGGATCACGCTGATCGATGTGCGCGAGGACTGGGAGGTCGCCGCCGGCACCATCGAGGGGGCAGTGCACGTGCCGGTCGGGGAGATCCTCGAGCATGGCGCGGACGCGCTTCCCGACGGCACGCTGGGTACCGAGACCGTCCTGTACTGCCAGGCCGGGTCACGCTCAGCCCGGGCCCTGGAACGGCTGCGCGGATCCTGGCACGGGCGCAAAGGGCGCCTGCGCCACCTCGAGGGCGGCTATTCGGCCTGGAGCCCGCAGGGCCGCTGACCCTGCGCAGGGCGGCTGACGCCGGGCAGGGCCGCTGACCCCGGGCCGACCTGTCAGGAACCGGACCCGGCCCCGGTCGCTCGCGCCCACACGGCGAGCACCTCCTCGATCCGCCCGTGCAGGCGCACCGTGGCGTCGGGGTCCGCTCGGGTGGGGCCGTCGTTGAGGATGACCACCGGCTTTCCCTGTCGGCCGGCGGCGCGCACGAAACGCAGTCCCGACTGCACCGAGAGGCTCGAGCCGAGCACCAGCAGCGCGTCGGCCGCCTCGAGCGCTGCGAACGCCGCCGCGACCACCTCGCCTCGCGCGGACTCGCCGAAGAACACCACGTCGGGCTTGAGGATCCCGCCGCACAACGGGCAGCCCGGGTAGCGGAACCTGCTGGTGCGGTCCACCTCGGCGTCCCCGTCGGGCGCCTGGGCGGCGTCGGCCGCCAGCTCCGGCAGCCGCGCCGCCAGCTCCGGATTCATCACCAGCATCCGTGAGTGCAGCGTCGCGCGGGAGGTGAGGGTGCCGCACTGCTGGCAGCGCACCCGGTCCAGGCGACCGTGCAGGTCGATCACCGGATGGGAACCGGCCGCCTGGTGGAGGCCGTCGACGTTCTGGGTGATCACCCCGGTGGTGGTGACGGCGGGGCCGGCCAGGGCGGCCAGCAGGTGGTGCGCGGGGCCGGGGCGGGCCCGGGCGAACTGCTCCCAGCCCACGGAGGACCGCGCCCAGTAGCGGCGGCGGGCCAGGTCGCGGCCCATGAATTCCTGATAGGTCATCGGCGAACGGGGCACGGCGTCGCGGCCGCGGTAGTCCGGCAGTCCCGAACCGGTGGACATCCCCGCACCGGTCAGCACCGCCACCGGTTTCCCACGCAGCAGATCGAGACCCGCCTCGATATCCGCCATCGGGCTCTCGAGCCCGTACTGCGCGCTGGACATCGGCCCCCAGGCGGCCCGGCGACTGTGACGCGGGGAACGTGCTGGGGCGGGGGAGTGGCCGACGGGAGCGGCGGTCGAGAACCAGCGGCCGACGTCTCCCGCAGGGCCGGCCCGGCCCGTGTCCGCCGCATGCGCGCGAGGATCGGCATCGGCCGCGTGCCGTGCCCGGCCGGAGCCCGTAGCGGAACCGGTCCGGCCGGCGCCCGCCGCGGAACCGGTCCGGCCGGCGGAGGCGCCGGTTCCGGGGCGACCGTCCTCGACGGGGTCGTGCGCGGTGCTCATCTCTCCAATGTAGGCCGCACGCGCCCAGGACCGGGACCGCTGCGGTGACCGGCATCAGGATCGGGGCCGGTCCCGGGGTCGGCGCGCACCTCGTTCTCGCAGTCGGCGCCGGTCCCCGCGCCGCTGCCGCGCTCGGCATCGGCCCGGCTCCCGGGATCGGCGGCGGGGAAGGGCGCGGCGCCGCCCGTGCCGTCGGCCCCGGCGGCAGGCTGGTTCTCGCTCTGTGTCCGGCGCCGGCCCTCGCCCTCGTCGTCGGCGGGCTCCTCGGCCCGGTCCTCGTCCTCGTCGAGCGCCGTCTTCTCGCCGTCGGCGAGTTCGCGCGAGCCCCGCACCCGCTGGATGATGAAACCGATCAGCGCCAGGATCCCGATGCCCGCGAGGATCGAGGAGTAGATCCGCACGAACGCTTCGAGCGCCTCCCCGCCGGCCTGGCCGAAGAAGTACCCGGCGATGACGAACGCGGCGTTCCAGATGCCCGAGCCGAGCCCGGTGGCCAGGGCGAACAGGGAGACGGGCATCTTCTCGATCCCCGCCGGGATGGAGATGAAGGTGCGCACCATCGGCACGAAGCGGGCGATCGCCACCGCCGGGAACCCCCACCTCTCGAAGAACCGCATCGCGACGTCGACGTCCTTGGTCTCCATCAGCGGGATCCGGCGGACGAGGGCCTGCGTGCGGGCCAGGCCCAGTGCCCGGCCGACGGTGTACACCCCGAGCCCACCGACCACCGATCCCAGCGTGGTCCAGAACAGCGGCACCAGGAAGCTCTGCCCGTTCGCCGCGGCGCTGACCCCGGAGAACGGCAGCAGAATCTCGCCGGGGACCGGGGGGAACAGTGCTTCGGCGGCGATGACCAGGGCCAGTCCCGGCCCGCCGAGGAAGTCCATGAGGCGGAGGGACCACTCGGTGAAGTTCATGCCCGTCTCCGTCCGCCCGGCCAGTCGTGTCAGGGCACGTTAGCGCTCCGGTGTGTCGCGGAGTTTAACGGCGCGTGGCCGGCGGCGACCCGGGGCCGGGCGCGCGCCGTCGCCGTGGCGGCCCGGGGCGTCGGAGGAGCACCCCCTCTGCAGGGCCGCTTCGACCTCCCCATAACGGCCTCCGGGAGGGGGCGCTCGCAGCGGGTCCGGTGCCAGCAGCGGGCGGGGGCTCGCAGCGGGCAGGGTGCCGGCAGCGGGCGGGGGCTCGCGGCGGGCAGGGTGCCGGCAGCGGGCGGGGTGCCGGCAGCGGACGGGGTCATCCCTCTACGGCCGCCACGGCCTCCTCGTGCCACGCTTCCGCGGCGTCGGCGGGAGTCGCATCACCGAACAGCACGGCGTTCTGGTGGCGCGGGGTGATCTCCTCGACCGCGGTGGACCCCGCGGGACCGATCCAGGTCTGTTTCAGGTCCATCTCGCCGAGTGCGGAGATGTACTCGACCTCGCGCTGTGCGGTCTCGGAGAGCTCCTCGAGGATCGCCTGGCGCACCGATTCGATGGCCGGGACCCCGCGGTCGGTGAGGATGAGCTTCGCGGCGTCCGGGTCGCTGACCAGGAAACTGACGAACTTCGCGGCGAGGTCAGGGGACGCCGTGCGAGCGGAGATCGTGTAGAACTGGGAGGACTGCAGCCAGGCGCCCGGCTCCTGCGACTCGCCGGGGATCTTGACGATCTCCAGGGCGGCGCCGGAGGCCGTGGCCAGGGCGGTCAGAGAGCTGGACCAGTCGAGGGCGAAGCCGGCGAGCCCGCGGCCCATGAGGGTCTGCTCGGGCCCGACATCGGTGAGCTCCACGATCTGCTCGGCGCTCGGGCTCGCCCCGGAATCGATCAACGATGTCGAGTACTCGAAGAACGCCTCCACGGTCTCGGCACTCACACCGATCTGCCCGTCCTCGGTGTAGAGGATCTCCCCGTGCTGACGCGCCCATAGGTCCACCGAGTCGTGCGTGAACACCGTGCCGGACCCGAAGGTGCCCTCGGGGCTGCCCTCGCTCACGGCTGTGGCGATCTCGCGGTAGTCCTCCCAGGTCCAGGTCTCCGTATCGGGCATCTCGACGCCGGCGGCCTCCAGCACGGCAGGATTGACGATCATCCCGGGGGCGTTGATGCCCGTGGTCACGGCGTACTGGATGCCGTCGACCTGACCGTTGGTCAGAGCCACGTCGTCCATCTCGGAGAGGTCGAGGGTGTCTTCGACGGTGCTGAGGTCAAGCAGGACGTCGCGGGCGACGTACTCGGCGGGATAGGCACCGCCCATCGTGATCACGTCGGGCTCGTCCCCGGCGGCGACCGACGTCGCGAGCCGGTCGAAGTAGCCGGCGAGGTCCGCGGGCTCACCGCT
The DNA here is from genome assembly GCF_042666305.1 of Brachybacterium sp. GCM10030268. Classification (NCBI taxonomy): domain Bacteria; kingdom Bacillati; phylum Actinomycetota; class Actinomycetes; order Micrococcales; family Dermabacteraceae; genus Brachybacterium; species Brachybacterium sp. GCM10030268. Next base: position 128,637 of record NZ_JBHTCW010000003.1, read on the forward strand.
GATGGTGACGTCGGGGTTGCGCTCGATGAACAGGTCGATCACGGCTTGGGTGGTCTCGGCGCGTTCAGGATTCCCCCACCAGGAGAAGCGCAGCGAGTCGCCGCCGTCCTCGCCCGAGCCTCCACCGCCGCTGTTGGGGCCGCAGGCGGCCAGACCGCTCAGGGCGAGGGCGCCGAGGGGCACCGTGGTCATCGCGGTGCGTCTGGTCAACGTCATGGTTCCTCCTGCATGCGGGCTGCCTCGGAGAACGGGCTGCCTCAGGTCTCGGGCTGCATGCTCTCGAGCTGGGTGAGGATCTCGTCGGCGACGTCCTCCGGCGGGCGGCTGCCGAACAGCGACTCCTCGCTGAGCCGGCTGAACTCGTCGCCGAAGCCGACTCCCGAGGCGGGTGTGACCAGTGGTGGCCGTACTACCTCGGCCTGCATGTCGCGGGCGAAGTCGAGCGAGACCATCTCGTTCTCGTCGAGGGCGGGCTCGATCTCCTCCTGCAGGTCGGGGAAGGCCGTCACCCCGCGTTCGATCTTGAGGATCTTGGCCGCCTCGGGATCGCGCAGCAGGAAGTCCACGAGCGTCGCCGAGCCGTCCGGGTTGGCGGTGTCGGCGGAGATCGACCAGTACATCGAGGCCTTGTTGACCATCTGGTGGTCACCGCTGCTGCGGGCGGGCAGCCGCAGCAGCTGCAGCGGGGAGCCCGAGGAGGCCTGGAACGTCTGGACCTGGGTATGGAACTGGAGGTGGAAGGCCGAGCGGTTGTTGCCGAACCGGCCCTGCTCCACGCCGGCGTTGAAGTCCTCCAGCTGCTCGCCGGGGGCGAGGACGGCGCCGCTCTCGACCAGGCCCAGCGCGTACTCGAGGTAGGCGACGATCGTGTCCTTGCTGATCAGTGTCTCGTCCTCGCGCGGGAACAGCTGCTCACCGCTCTGGCGGGCCCAGGCGGCGAGCTCCGCGGCGGAGGTCCCGAAGAAGTCGAAGCCGACGACGTCCTCGCCGGCGCCCTGCGCCCAGTCGGTGACCGACGTGGCGATCTGCGCGAACTCGTCCCAGGTCCAGGCGGTGTCGTCCGGCATCTCGACCCCGGCCTGCTCGAGGATCGTGGGGTTCACCCCGACGGCGAAGATCCCGATGCCCAGCGGTGCACCGACGAGGGTGCCGTCGGCCAGGCGCCCGGTCTCGAGCATGTCCTCGTCCATGGCGCTGAGATCCAGCACGTCCGAGACGCTCTCGAGGTCGAGGAGGGACCCGCGGGTGCCGTAGGAGTCGATGTAGGCCTCGTCCATCTGCATGACATCGGGCGAGTCGCCGCCGGCGGTCTGCGTGGCGAGCTTGTCCCAATAGCCGGTCCATTCGCTGTACTCGGGGGAGACGCTGATGTCCGGGTGGGACTCGGAGAAGAGGTCGAGGGCCTCCCGGGTCATGCCGTCCCGGAGCTCACCGCCCCACCAGTAGATCCGCACGGAGTTCTCGTCGCCCTCGTCGGCGGCGTTCGGGCCGCAGGCGGCGAGCGTGGACAGAGCAGGAAAGGTGCCGGCTGCGGCGAGCAGTCCGAGCGTGCTTCGGCGGGAGATCATCATTGATCCTTCGACAAGGGGCGGGCCCGTCAGCACGCGGCTGACGGAGCTGAGGAGCGGGCGATCCCGGCCCCCCTGCGGGGTGGGGGCAGGGCATAATGGGCGGGAGACGGACTGAGTCGTTTCAGGGTTAGTTGTGGGCTCAGACTAATCATGTGGTGCGGGACACACAAGAGCCCGCCGAGTCGCGCAAGGCAACGGTTGGGCAACGGTGGGAAATCCTGCGTCGGGGCCCCTCGGGAGTCGGGTTGACAAGCCGACGGTCAAGCGCTTTCCTTAGGTGGTCGTTCTCCGTGACGGCCACCACACGATCCGGTGCAGGCACCGGCCACGGAGCCGGCACCGTTCACGCCACGTCTCATCATGAAAGAGCTCCATCACCGGGATCCCGGCGCCGCGAGCCACGCAGCGCCCAGCACCCGGGAACCAGGACCCACGACACAGGAGTCAGGACCCAGCACCGGGAGCCAGGACCCGGGACCCGGAGGCCGTTCCGGTCGACGGCGACCACGGCGGTCGTCCCGACCCGCCGCCTCTCGCTCGGGGCGGCTCCAGAATTCCGTACCCAGCCGCCCCGGCGGCGCTCTCGACGATCAAAGGAGATCTCATGTACACCCGACGCTCAGCCCTCGCGCTCGGCCTCGCCGCTCCCGGTCTGGCCGGGCTCGCCGCCTGCGGCCCCAACGCCTCCGGCGGACCCGGCTCCGGCGGCTCCGACGGGGACGCCAGCCTCCGCCTGGCCTGGTGGGGCAACCCCACTCGTGACGAGAACACCGCCAACGTGATCGAGGCCTACAAGGAGGTCGACGATTCCGTGACGATCACGCCGGAGCCGGGGGAGTGGGGCGGCTACTGGGACAAGCTGGCCACCCAGGCCGCCGGCGGAGACTTCCCCGACATCGTCCAGATGGACGAGAAGTACCTCAGCGAATACGGCGGCCGTGACCAGCTGCTGGACCTCGCCGAGGCGGGCCTGGCCACCGACGAGTTCGCCGAGGGCTCGGTGGAGGTCGGCGAGGTCGAGGGCAAGGGCCTGGTCGCGATCAACGCCGGACTGAACTCCTTCACCTTCCTCATCAGTCCCGCCATGTTCGAGGAGGCCGGGGTCGAGATCCCCGACGACACCACCTGGACCTGGGACGACCTCATCGACACGGCCGTTCAGATCTCCGAGGCCACGCCGGATGGCACCTGGGGCGTCTCCCAACTGGGCCCCGTCCAGGGCATGTTCCAGGTCTGGGCGCGTCAGCAGGGCCAGGACCAGTACAAGGACGGGGGCCCGGGCTTCGACGCCTCGGTGGCGACCTCCTTGCTCGAGTACGCGCTGCGGATCCAGGACTCGGGGGCCGGGCCCGACGCGAGCACGTCGGTCGAGGACGCCAACCAGACTCTGGACCAGACCCTGTTCTCGACCGGGCGCGCCGCCATGACCGTGGCCTGGTCCAACCAGGTCGTCGCGCACGACGCCGTCATCCCCGGGGGCGTCCAGGTGCTGCGGCCGCCGTCGATGACGGGCTCCGCCGCCGATGCGCAGCTGTGGTACAAGGCCTCGATGTACTGGGCGGTCTCCCAGGCGTCCCAGAACCCCGAGGCAGCCGTCGCCTTCGTGGACTTCCTCGTGAACTCACCCGAAGCGGGCAAGATCCTCTCCGTCGAGCGCGGGGTCCCCGGCAACCTCACGGTGCGCGAGGCCATCGTCCCCGACCTCGACGAGGCGAACCTCAAGGCCGTGGACTTCCTCGAGTCCATCGAGAGCGAGCTCGGACCGTCCCCCGAGCTCACCCCGCAGGGCGGCGGCGAGTTCGAGGCGATCCTCAAGCGGGTCGGGGAGGACGTTCTGTTCGGCACGATCACCGCCGAGGAGGGCGGGCAGCGACTGCTCGACGAGCTCGACGCGGCCATCGGCTGATCCGGCTCATCGTGATCCGACCTGAGCCCAGCCGCACGTCGCCGGCCCCGGTGGGGAGAACTCCTCACCGGGCCGGCGGCATCGCAGAATCCGAGAAGGGAAGTAGTTCATGAGCGCTGTGGGAGAGCTGACGCAGCTGGCGTCGCGGCGCCGCCAGAAGGGTGGTGTCAAGGAGAAGCACCCCGACAACAAGCCGGCGATGCTGTTCATGCTGCCGTGGTTGCTGGGGTTCCTCGGGATCACGCTGATCCCGATGATCGCCTCGTTCGCCCTGGCATTCACCGATTACAGCCTGCTGGCTCCGCCGGAGTTCGTGGGACTGGCGAACATCAAGGAGATGATCGGTGATTCGCGGTTGCACAACTCGCTGGTGGTCACGTTCATCTACGTGTTCGTCGGTACGCCTTTGCAGCTGCTGGCGGCGCTGCTGCTGGCGGTGGTGCTGAACCAGGGCATGAAGGCACTGGCGTTCTACCGCTCGGTGTTCTATCTGCCGTCCCTGCTGGGCGGCTCGGTCGCGATCGCGATCCTGTGGCGCCAGATGTTCGGCGCCAGCGGTCTGGTCAATCAGATCGGCGAGATGCTGGGATTCGAGAACCTGCCCGGCTGGGTGTCCAATCCCGATACGGCGCTGGGCACGATCATCCTGCTGCACGTGTGGACGTTCGGGTCTCCGATGATCATCTTCCTCGCCGGGCTGCGGCAGATCCCGCAGATGTACTACGAGGCGGCCTCGGTCGACGGCGCCTCGAAGGTGGCGCAGTTCTTCCGGATCACGATCCCGCTGCTGACCCCGATCATCTTCTTCAACGTGGTGCTGCAGGTGATCAACGCCTTCCAGTCGTTCACCCAGGCGTTCGTCGTCTCGGGCGGCACCGGCGGGCCCTCGGATTCGACGATGTTCTACACGCTGTACCTGTATCAGAAGGGCTTCGCCCAGTTCGACATGGGCTATGCGTCGGCGATGGCGTGGCTGCTGCTGATCATCGTCGCGATCTTCACCGCGATCAACTTCTTCGTCTCCAAGTTCTGGGTGTTCTACGATGACTGATCTGCAGAGCCGGCCGAGCCCGGCAGCCGCCTCCCGCGATGACACGGCGTCCGCGCCGATCGTCCCGAAGCCCCGTCCCCGGCGCCTGGTCCGCCGCACCCTCAAGCACCTGGTGATGATCGCGGCCAGCATCGCGATGATCTACCCGCTGCTGTGGATGATCGTCTCCTCCCTGCGGCCCAACGACGAGATCTTCCGCAACCCGGGCCTGCTCCCGATCAGCTTCAACACGGAGAACTATGTCGAGGGGTGGAACGCGCTCGCGCAGCCGTTCTCCCACTACCTGATGAACTCGACGCTGCTGGTGCTGGGCTGCGTGATCGGCAATCTGATCGCGTGCTCGCTGACGGCCTATGCGTTCGCGCGGCTGCGATTCTGGGGCCGCAACATCGCGTTCGCGATCATGCTGATGACGCTGATGCTGCCGATCCACGTGGTGATCGTGCCGCAGTACATCATGTTCTCCCAGACCGGATGGGTGAACACCCTGCTGCCGCTGATCCTGCCGAAGTTCCTGGCCACCGACGCGTTCTTCGTGTTCCTCATGGTCCAGTTCATCCGCGGCATCCCGCGCGAGCTCGACGAGGCCGCGCGCATCGACGGCTGCGGCCACTTCCGGATCTTCATCCAGGTGATCCTGCCCCTGATGCTGCCGGCACTGGCGACCACGACCATCTTCACGTTCATGTGGATGTGGAACGACTTCTTCGGGTCCCTGATCTACCTCACCACCCCGGAGAACTTCACCGTGCCGCTGGCCCTGCAGTCCTTCCTCGATACGCAGGGCACCTCGAACTGGGGCGCCATGTTCGCGATGTCCATCCTGTCCCTCGTCCCGCTGTTCCTGGTGTTCCTGTTCGGCCAGAGATTCCTGGTCAAGGGATTCGCCACCACCGGCATCAAGTAACGCGACCGCGGCGGCCGGCGGGGCCACGGTCCCGCCGGCCCTCGCGGCACGTGTCCACCCGCTCGCTGCTCCCCCTCCCGCTTCCCGCACCTGACCCCACGTACGATCCGACCCAGGAGAGACATGCCCACCCGCTATGCACTGATCGGCACCGGCCACCGCGCCCAGATGTATCTCGACGCGATCGCCGGAGACCACGCCGCCGACGCCGAGCTGGTGGCGCTGCTCGACTCCAATCCGGGCCGCCGCCAGTTCCACCGCGACCGGTACGAGGTATTCGCCGACGTCACCCTCGCGGGACCGGACGAGCTCGAGCAGGTCATCGGCAACGGGGTCGACCGAGTCATCGTCACCACCCCGGACCGCTACCACGCCGACTACGTAGTGCGTGCGCTGGAGGCCGGGGCCGACGTCATCGTCGAGAAGCCCCTGACGATCGATGCGCCCAGCGCCCGCCGCATCGAGGACGCCATCTCCCGCACCGGCCACAAGGTGCTGGTGACCTTCAACTACCGCTACAGCCCCCGCAACACCGCACTGAAGGAGATCATCGCCTCCGGGGAGATCGGTGACGTGGTCTCGGTGAACTTCGAGTGGGTGCTGGACACCTCCCACGGCGCCGATTACTTCCGCCGCTGGCACCGCGACAAGGTCAACAGCGGCGGGCTGTTCGTGCACAAGGCCTCCCACCATTTCGACCTGGTCAACTGGTGGACCGCGGCGGTGCCCCAGCGGGTCTACGCCCGCGGCGGGCTGCGCTTCTACGGGCAGGACAACGCCGCCCGCCAGGGCCGCGACCCGCTGCCGGAGCGCGGCACCCACGACGGCGACCACGACCCCTTCGAACTGGACCTGCGCGAGGACGAGCGACTCAGGAGCCTCTACCTCGAGACGGAGCAGCACGACGGGTACCACCGTGACCAGTCCGTGTTCGGCCCCGGCATCACCACCGAGGACAACTTCACCGCCATCGTCGACTACAGCGGAGACGTCGTGCTGACCTACGCGCTGAACGCGCACTGCCCGTGGGAGGGCTACCGGGTCGCTGTCAACGGCACCGCCGGCCGCGCCGAGCTCGAGGTGGTCGAGCGCGCGGAGGTCGTCGCCAAGGGAGACGAGACCGTGGTCGATCCCAGCGCGAGCGCGGTCACGGCGGCCGACGACGGGGCGCGGACCCGCGGAGACCGGCTCGTGGTCCAGAAGCACTTCGAACCCGCCCGCGAGATCGAGATCCCCACCGGCGAGGGCAGCCACGGCGGCGGCGACGCCCTCATGCTGCGCGACATCTTCCAGGGCGTCTCCGACGACCCGCTGGGACGGGCCTCCGATCACCGGGACGGCCTGCGCGCCATCGCCGTCGGTGTCTGCGGCAACGCCTCGCTGGAGACGGGGCAGGCCGTCGACGTCGCCGAGCACATGGGCGTGGACCTCACCCGTCCCGCGCCATCCGGGCCCCTCGCCGCCGCGGCAGCCGGGGCGGCCCGATGACGGGGCCGGAGATGGCGGGCGCTTCCGGCCCGGGGACGACGGCCATCGCCGGCGCGGCGCTGGCCACCGCCCCTGGCGCGGCCACGTCCCCCGGGCCGGCCTCGGCCTCCAGCAGTCGGCCGGCAGGTCCCGTCCGCGTCGCCCTGATCGGCACCCACGGCTTCGGCCGGATCCACCTGAAGAACCTCGCCCGCCTCGGATCCGCCGGGATCTCCCGACTGGTCGGAGTCGTCGACGTGGCCGAGCCGCCGGAGGAGGTGGCCGGGATCCACCATCGCTCGCTGCCCGACCTGCTGGCGGCTGTGCCCGCCGCGGACCGTCCCGAGATCGTCGCGATTGCCACCCCGATCGGCACGCATCTGCCGCTGGCGAGGCAGGCTCTGGACGCCGGCATCGACGTCTACCTCGAGAAGCCGCCCGTGCCCGCCCTCGAGGACCACTGGGAGCTGCTGGCCGCGGCCGAGGCCGCCGGGCGCTCCGTCCAGGTGGGGTTCCAGGCCCGCGGCGGCGCGGGCGTGGACGTGCTGCGCGACGAGGTCGCCACCGGTGCGCTCGGCCCGGTCGACACGGTGCGGGTCCATGGGGCGTGGCGCCGGGACCGCGCCTACTACCGTCGCTCTGCCTGGGCCGGGAAACGGCAGCTGGACGGGCGGAGGGTGGCGGACGGGGTCGCCACCAACCCCCTCGCCCACGCCGTCCACGCCGGCCTCGTCATCGCCGGCATCGACGAGGCCCGCGACATCGCCTCGGTGACCACCGAGCTGCGCCGCGCCCACGACATCGAGGCCGACGACACGACCTTCCTGCGGATCGACCCGGCCGGGGACGGCCCCGCCGTCGTCTGTGCCCTGACCACCACCGCACCGGAGCAGAGAACCGCCTGGGTCGAAGCCGTCGGCCCCCGGGGGAGCCATCGGCTCTACTACACCGACGACGTCTCTGTGCGCACCGGGCCCGACGGCGGCACACAGCAGCTCCGGCACGAGCGCACGGATCTCATGGAGAACCTCGCCGCTCACGTTCGGGACCGCAGCGTCCCCCTGATCTCCCCGCTCGAGACCACCGGCGCCTTCAGCACCGTGCTCGAAGCGATCCAGAGCGCGCCCGACCCGCTGCCCATCGACGGCGACGCCGTGGACATCCAGGGCGAGGGCGAGGCCGCTGTCCCGGTCGTGCGCGACATCGAGCAGACTCTGCTCGCCGCCCTCGACGCCGGGCAGGCCTTCAGCGAGCTCGGCGTCCCCTGGGCCCGGCCCGACGCGGTCCGCACCTGGACGCCTCCCGCCCCCGGGATCCGTCGAGGCTGACCCCGGTCGCGGCGCGGCCCGCAGGGACGCGCCCGGCACCCCGGACGAGGAGCGATATGACCGGCACGACCATCACCCCGGCGACGAACGACCGAGCCACGATCGATCAGGCCACGATCGATCAGGCCACGAGCGGAGCGACCACGAGCACCCGGACGGGGAGCGGCCCCGCGACGGTCACCCGGTCGCTGAGCGGCCCGGCGACGGTCACCCAGGCCCGTGAGAGCTTCGAGCGGCCCGACCCCGCCGCGCGACCCATGATGCGCTGGTGGTGGTTCGGGCCCGACGTCGAGGACGCCGAGCTCGACCGCGAGCTCCGCGCCATGGCCGAGGCCGGTCTCGGCGGCGCCGAGGTCGCCTTCGTCTACCCCCTGCGCGCTGGCTCCGACGAGTTCCTCTCCACCACCATGCTCACCCATCTGCGCCATGCCGCCGAGACCGCCCGCGAGCTCGGGCTGCGGCTGGACGTGACCCTCTCCAGCGGCTGGTCCTACGGCGGCGGGCACATCGGCCCCGAGCACGCCTCCCGCCGCCTGCACTGGGAGCGACGCGAGATCTCCGTCGCCCCGCTCGAGGTGCCCGTGACCACCCCCTGGCCCGGCGACCAGCTCGTCGCCGCCTTCGTCGGCCACGGCATCCCGGCCACGGACTGGCAGCCGCTGACCCTGGACGGCGAGTCCCTCCGCATCCCGGCCGGCAACGGCCCGCGCACCGTGCTGCTGGCCTGGTCGCGGGTGACCGGTCAGCACGTCAAGCGCTCCTCCGCCGGCGCCAAGGGCCCGGTCCTCGATCACCTCTCGGCCGAGGCGACCCGGCACCATCTGGACGTGGTCGGCGAGGCGCTGCTCGAGGCCGTCCCCGGCGAGCTGCTCGGGTCCGTGTTCTGCGACAGCCTCGAGGTGTACGGCGCGAACTGGACCCCGCGTTTCCCCGAGGAGTTCGCCAGGCGCCGCGGCTACGACCCGCTGCCCGTGCTGCACCGCCTGGTCGTCGATGAGCCGGGCTCGGCCGAGCTGCGCATCGACGTCGGCCGCACCCTGACCGAGCTGGTCGAGGAGAACTTCGTGGCCACCTGCCGGGACTGGGCGCGCGAGCACGACGTCCCGCTGCGGATCCAGGCCTACGGCGAGCCTCCGGTCACGGTCAGCTCGAACCGTTTCACCGACCACATCGAGGGCGAGGGCTGGGGCTGGGACGGGCTGCCGCAGTCGAAGTGGGCGACCTCCGCCGGGCACCTGTACGGCCGGGAGGTGATCTCCAGCGAGACCTGGACCTGGGTGCACTCCCCGTCGTTCCGGGCCACCCCGCTGGATCTCAAGGGCGAGGCGCACGAGCACCTGCTGCTGGGCATCACCCACTTCGTCGGGCACGGCTGGCCGTACTCGCCGCCAGAGATCCCCGGGGTGGGCTGGTACTTCTACGCCGCCGGCGCGCTGGATGACCGCAATCCGTGGTGGCCGGCCATGCCCGAGCTGACCGCATACCTGACCCGGCTGTGCAGCGTGCTGCGCCAGGGGGAACCGGTCGCCGACGTGAAGCTCTACCTGCCCTCCGCCGATGTCTACTCCGGCCACGGCGAGGGCTTCGATCTGTGGAAGGCCTGCCGCGACCACATCGGCCCGGAGATCCCGGCGACGATCCGACGCGCCGGCTACGACCTCGATCTGATCGACGACGACGCCCTGGACGTGCTGGCTACCGACGCGGCGCCCGTGGTGGTGCTGCCGCGTGTGACGACCCTGCCGGTGCGCACCCGGGCCTGGCTCGACACCGTCCGCGAGGCCGGCGGCATGGTCATCGCGGTCGAGTCCCCGGCCTACCCCGAGGCCATGGCGACCAGCGCCGAGAGCTTCCCCGACGCCTTGCGCGCCGCCCTGGCTCCCGACGTCGCGCTGGAGGGGGACGGCGGGGAGGTCGGCGTCGTCCACCGGCGGCTGGCCGACGGCGACCTGTACTTCGTGGCCAACACCGGGCCCGAAGTGCGCACCGTGTACCTCACGCCGCGCACCCGGCGGACCTGCTACGAGGTGTGGGACCCGCGCGGCGCACCGGTGACGGCGGCCGAGCGCAGCGGTGAGGCCGTGGTGGTGACTCTGCATCCGTACGAGGCCACCGTTCTCGTCGCCACCGGAGAGCTCCGCGGACCTGGCGACGCGCCCGGGGAAGGCCCCGCGGGCACCGCGGATACCGCGGGCAGCACGGAGTCCCTGCGGCTCGAGGGGCCGTGGCACTTCGCCCTCGGTGCTCCCACCGTCAGCGGCGGCCCGGAGTCACTCTCCGAGGCGGGGACGCTCAGAGAGGTGTCCCTACCGCACCGCTGGGACGAGGAGAATCCGCGGTTCGCGGGCTCCGGTACCTATCGGGCCACGCTCGAAATCGACCCCTCATGGCTCGAGCCGGACAGCCGCCTGGTGCTCGACCTCGGCCCGAGTCGGGTCATCGAGAACACCAGCCGCGAGGTGAAGAGCTACCGCGCGCTCGTCGCGCCGCCGGTGCGGGAGGTCGCCGTGGTCTCCGTCAACGGTGTCGAGGCCGGGGTGCTCTGGGACGCCCCGCACCGGATCGACGTCACCGAGCTTCTGCGCGCCGGCGCGAACACCCTGGAGCTGGCCGTGTACAACACCGCCGCCGGAGCCGTCGCCGCGGACGAGCACGCCGCGCTGATCGTCGACGAGAGCCACCGGGCCTACGGTGCCCGCTTCCAGCAGCAGGACCTCGACCTGGCGATGGACCAGGTCTCCTCGGGACTGCAGGCCGTCCCGGTACTGCTGCGGGTGCGCCGGACCCCGTCGGGCTGAGCCCGGGGCGCCTGCTCGCCGGGGCAGCCCAGGCCGGGATCGCTGGACGACCCGGCCGGGCACACGATCCCGTCGACTACTGGCGGCTCAGCGGGTGCCGTTGCCATATAGCGATCGGCACCCGCTATGTCG
>NZ_JBHTCW010000003.1:139806-374798 GCF_042666305.1 Brachybacterium sp. GCM10030268
CTCGGTCAGCGCCGCCCTGCCGCTCTCTCTGACCACCACCCTCGTCGTCGTCATCTCCGGGCTGGCGCGTCAGCGGGTGCCGTTGCCATATAGCGATCGGCACCCGCTGAGCCGCCAGTAGTCGGCGACGACGGCGGGGTCGGAGCATCCCGGCGAGTGCGAGCCGTGGGACCCGGCGACGACGAGGCCGAGTGCGCGAGCCGTGGGACCCGGCGACGACGAGGTGACTGTGGGGCCGGGTGAGGCGTTGAGCGGACCGGGGCGTGAGGTGGGAGGTTCCGGCAACGGGTGCTGAGTGCGCCGGGCGGTGAGGCCCGTGACCAGCCACCTGGGCGTGCCGGGCCGAGGAGCGTGCCCGAGGGTCACGAATGCGCAACGACGCCCCTTCGGTAGCGACCGCCTCGGCGCTGCGCGTGATCATCGTCGTGACGGGCCTTGATGGGTGAGCGTGACCGCTCGAGGGATCAAATGAGCAAAAGTGCTCAAACTGTTACGCAATGTATGACGTTCACACGGTGGCTTCGTGGCTAGTGTTCGCTACGAGCACTGTCGCTTGCCCGAGGAGGAGCATGAGCACCGACGTATCGACATCGGTAGCCCCACCGCAGGATGCCGCGCCCCGACCGTCTCTCGGGCACCGCATCTACCACTCATTCATCCTGCGCCGCCTGCTGCGGTCGCTGTTCGTGATCTGGGTGGTGGCCTCCGGGGTGTTCCTGATGGTCCGCCTGCTGCCGGGCAACCCGGTGGACGTCTACATCAATCAGCAGATCGCGCTGTACGGGAAGTCGTACGACCAGGCTGCCTCCGAGGCCGCCACCTTCTTCCGGTTCGATCCGTCCACGCCGCTGTGGCGCCAGTACATCGACTACATGGCGGGCGTGCTCCGCGGCGACCTCGGCACGTCGATCGCGACCCCCGGCGTCACGGTCACCGAGAAGATCGCGACCTACCTCCCGTGGACCCTGTACAGCGTGGGAATGGCCCTGCTCATCTCGATCACCATCGGGCTCCTGCTCGGCATGATCATGGCCTACCGCCGCGGGGGCGTCATCGACCACGCCGTCTCCGTCATCGGCAGCGGCCTGCACGCCATCCCCAACTACCTGCTGGCGATCCTCATCGTGGTGGTTGGCGCCGTCCAGCTCGGCGTCATCGACTACACCCGGATGCGCGGGAACGTCTCGCCCGGCGTCGACCCCGAGTTCTCGCTGCGGTTCCTCTCGGACATCGGATACCACGCCACGCTCCCGATGATCACCTACATCCTCACCACGGTGGGCACCTGGGCGCTGATCATGAAGTCCTCGACCACCCAGGTCCTGGGCGAGGACTACGTGACCGTCGCCAAGGCGCGCGGTCTGCGGGAGTCCCGCATCCAAGGCAACTACGTCGGCCGCAACGCCCTGCTGCCGCTGATCGCCCAGATCGCCACCCAGGCCGGCTTCGTCGTCGGCGGCGCCATCTTCGTGGAGCAGACGTTCTCCTACGAGGGCGTCGGCCTGCTGCTGTTCGAGTCGATCAACACCCGCGACTACCCGACCATCCAAGGAGTTCTGCTGGTGGTGACCATCACCGTCGTGCTCGCGAACCTGGCGGCCGACCTGATCAACGCCGCCCTCGACCCGCGGATCCGACTGGGCGAAGGAGGTGCGGCATGAGCGCCGAGGCACCGCCGACGGCTCCCGGGCCCGCCGTCCCGGCCCCCACCGAGGGCACGACCGCGGCGAAGGGCACCAATCCGCTGCGCCGTCTGTTCAGCGAACTCACCCGCAGCACCTCCGGCTTCGTCGGACTGTGCCTGGTGCTGCTGATCCTCGCGATCTCCCTGATCGGTCCTCTCGTCATGGGCACCTCCGTGCCGGGCGACGCGGCCCGCGCCTGGGAAGGCCCCAGCGCCCAGCACTGGCTGGGCCTGGAGGGCAACGGCAAGGACACCGTCCACCTCGTGATCATCGGCGGACGCACCGTGCTGATGGTCGGCTTCCTGGCCGCCGCCATCACCACCGTGATCGCCGTGGCCATCGGCTCCCTGGCCGGCTACTTCGGTGGCCGCTTCGACGCCGCCATGCTGCAGCTGACCGACATCGTCATGACGATTCCCCAGATCGTGCTGCTCGCGGTGGTCGGAGCGTTCTACAAGCTCGACTCGCCCCTCCTGCTGGGAGTCATCATCGGCGTGCTGACCTGGCCGGTGCTGATGCGGTCGATCCGCGCCCAGGTGCTCTCCCTCAAGGAGCGCGAGTTCGTCGAGGCCGCGCAGCTGCTGGACGTGGGATGGCTGCGCATCGTGTTCGGCGAGATCGTGCCCAACATGGCCAGCTACATCCTCATCAACTTCATCATCGCCGTGACCAACGCGATCTACGCGATGGTCGGCCTGTACCTGCTGGGCCTGGCCCCGCAGCGCGGGACCAACTGGGGAATCATGATCAACGACGCGTGGACCAAGGGCGCGATGTTCAACCCCGATGCGATGCCGTACATCGTCGCGCCGGTGACGATGATCGTCCTCCTCCAGCTCGGGCTGATCCTGCTGACCCGCACCTTGGAAGAGATCCTGAACCCACGACTGAGGGACCGCTGATGACTGCCTCCACGACGTCCGAGACCAGCCGGCCCGCCTCCACCGAGGACGCTCCCGTGCTGTCCGCGCGCGATCTCCAGGTCGCCTACCGCACCGGCAAGGACACCGCCGTGCGCGCCCTGCGCGGGGTGAGCTTCGACCTCTACCCGGAATCCTCGCTGGCGCTGGTCGGCGAATCCGGCTGCGGCAAGACCACCCTGGGGCTGGCTCTGCTGCGCCTGCTGCCCACCCTCGGCGAGATCACCGGCGGCACCGTGACCTACACCGGGGATGACGGCGTCCGGCAGGACGTCACCGCCATGTCGACCTCCCAGCTGCGCCGCTGGCGGTGGTCGGAGGCGGCCATGGTGTTCCAGGGCGCGCAGAACGCCTTCAACCCTGTGCTGACCATCGGACAGCAGATGGCCGACACCCTCATCGACCATGCCCACGGTCGCATCTCGCGGCGCGAGATCATCGAACGCTCCAGCGAGGCACTGCGCTCGGTGCGGCTGGAGCCGAAACGGGTCCTCGGCAGCTATCCGCACGAGATGTCGGGCGGGATGAAGCAGCGTGCGCTGATCGCGACCGGTCTGCTGCTGCGCCCGCGGCTGCTGGTGCTGGACGAACCGACCACGGCACTGGACATCCTCACCCAGCGCACCGTGATCGACCTGCTCGCGGAGCTGCGCGAGGAGTTCAAGTTCGCGATGATCTTCATCTCCCACGATCTCGCACTCGCCGCGGAGCTCGCGGATCGGGTGATCACGATGTACGCCGGCAAGGTCATCGAGACCGGCTCCACCCGGGACATCTTCTCGGCGCCCAAGCACCCGTACACCTCGAAGCTCATCAACGCAGTCCCGCCCGTCGTCGGCGACCTGCCGGAGCTGGCCTCCATCCCCGGCGCTCCGCCGTCCCTGGCCACACTGCCACCCGGCTGCGCCTTCGCGCCCCGGTGCGAACTGGCCACCGACGAGTGCCTGCCGGTCGAGCCCGAGCTGATCACCCTGACCCAGCGCCCCCGCGACATGACCCACGCGGCGGCCTGCATCCACCACGACCAGGTCAACCACGAACGGAAGGTGATCGCCCGTGCTTGAGGCCGCCCACGACCCGGCGACGAGCCACGATGCGCCGTCGCCCTCCACACCGCTGATCGAGTTGGACCACGCCTCCCAGGTCTTCCACGTCAAAGGCAAGGATCTGCCCGCCGTCTCGGACGTCTCCCTCAGCGTCGGTTCCGGCGAGGTGCTGTGCCTGGTGGGCGAATCCGGCAGCGGCAAGACGACCACTGCCCGCCTGGCCGCGGGCCTCGCCTCTCCGACCTCCGGCTCGGTGCGCTTCGAGGGCAAGGACCTGGCCGAGATGACCCGCGCCGAACGCCGTGAGTACCGGCGTGCGGTCCAGTACATCCACCAGGATCCCTACGCCTCGCTGAACCCGATCCGTTCCATCCGCAGCACCCTTGCGGTCCCGCTGCGGCGCCACGGCCTGGCCCGCAGCGCCGCCGAGGTCGACCAGCAGGTGGACGAGCTGCTCACGCGGGTCGACCTCACCCCACCGGAGAGCTACCGCGCGAAGTTCCCCCACCAGATGTCCGGCGGGCAGCGCCAGCGCGTCTCCGTCGCTCGCGGACTCACCCTCTCGCCGCGACTGCTGATCGCCGACGAGTCCACCTCGATGCTCGACGTCTCCATCCGGGTGAGCCTGCTGAACATGCTCACCCGCCTGCGGAAGGAGGAGGGCGTCGGCTTCATCTACATCACCCACGACCTGGCCCTGGCGAAGTACTTCGCCTGGGAGGGGCGCACCGCGGTGATGTACCTCGGCAAGATCGTCGAGGCCGGCCCGACCCCGCAGGTGATCAACAATCCTCAGCATCCCTACACCCGGGCGCTGCTCGAGGCCGTCCCCGAGCCGGACCCGGAGCTGAGCAAGCAGAAGAAGGCCGGGGGAGGGCTGCTCAGCGCCGACCTCCCGAGCCTGTCCGACCTGCCCAGCGGGTGCACCTTCCACCCTCGCTGCCCGCTGGCCGAGGACCGCTGCCGGGAGATCCGCCCGGTGCTGCTGCCCTCGCCGCAGGCCCCTGCGCAGGACGTCGCCTGCACCGTGCTCACCGACCCGGCCGGGGCAGCTGATCCGGCTAGTCCGACGCCGGGGCCCCGCGCCCCGGCACCCACCGGCGGGGGAGGTGCCTCGCCATGATCGACACCGCGGCCCGAGCCCTGCTGTCCCTGGGCTGCTTCGTGGCCGTCGGCTCGGCCCTCATGATCCCCGGTACCAGCGCCGGGACCGCCGAACGGATCGTCAGCATCATCGCGCTCCTGCTCGGCATCGGCATCGTCATCGCCTCGGTGGCGGCGCAGCGCATCAGCACCCGACGACGACATCGCGAGGACGCGATGTCCGACCCCACCGACGACTCCGTCGTCACACACAAGGAGGAGACATGAGCACTACCTGGAGCAGGCGTGATGTCCTGAAGGCGGTCGGCCTGACCTCGGTCGCCGGAGCCGGGGTCGCCGCGTGCGCGCCGGCCGAGCCCGAGGGCGGTGGTGAGGGCGGCAGCGGCGGCGGGGCGTTCCACGGCGCGTGGCCGTACAAGCAGCCTCCCGAGGGGCACTTCAACTTCGCCGGCATCCCGTACGCGGCCGTGCCCACCTCCATCCTCGGGGACGGGCTCTACCGGGACCTGCTGGTCCCGCCGCCCGCACTGTGGCTGTGGGACGAAGAGAAGTGGGAATACCTGATCGCGGACTCCCACACCCTCGACACCGATGCCGGAACCCTGACCGTGACGCTCAAGGACGGACTGACCTGGAGCGACGGCGAGCCGTTGACCTCCCAGGACTACCTCACCACGTTCTACGTCCAGTTCATCCAGCGCTCCCCGGCCTGGGACTTCATCAAGGGCATGGAAGCGCCGGACGACACCACGTTCGTGGTCAACTTCGAGAACCCGCCGGCGGTGCTCGAGCGCTACATCCTCAAGAGCAACATCCTCTCGACCGCGCAGTACGGCGAGTGGGCCGATCGCGCCAAGGCGATCGTCGATGCCGGCGGCACGATGGACGAGGGCGACGGCGAGGCCCTGGGCACCGAGTTCCAGAGCTTCAAGCCCGAGAACGTGATCGTCTCGGGCCCGTACGACTTCGACTACGACACCATCACCAACACCCAGCTCACCCTGGTGCGCAACGACTCCGGGTACGGCGCGGACAAGGTCACCTTCGACAACATCGTGATCTACAACGGGGAGACCACCGAGATCACCTCGCTGGTCCAGTCCGGGGACATCGATTACGCCACCCACGGGTTCGCCCCTGCCTCGGAGGAGCCCTTCGAAGCCGCCGGGTACACGATCCTGCGGCCCCCGGTGTATTCCGGCCCGGCCCTGTACCTCAACCAGGATCAGTTCCCGGAGTTCGCCGACGTGCGCACCCGCCGCGCCTTCGCCTATCTCATCGACCGGGAGGTCAACGGTCAGGTCGCCCTGGCCGATTCCGGCAAGGCCGTGGTCAACATGGTCGGTTTCTCCGACAACTTCGTGGAGCAGTGGCTGACCGAGGACGTCAAGGGCAAGCTCGATACGTACGAGCAGGACCTGGACAAGGCCACCGCGCTGCTCGAGGAGGCCGGCTGGACCAAGGAGGGCGATGCATGGATGACGCCCGAGGGCAACCCTGCCCAGTACGAGATCCAGTTCCCCCAGACGTACGCGGACTGGTCCGCCTCGGGAACCAACATCGCCGAGCAGCTCACGGAGTTCGGCATCCAGGTGACCGCTCGCGGGTTGGACGACAAGCAGGCGCCCATCGACATCGACAAGGGCGACTTCCAGATGGCCATCCAGGCCTGGGGCTCCTCCACGCACCCCCATCCCTACTTCTCGTACGTGACGGACCTGTTCCTGCACAACATCCCGATCGCCAAGAACCAGGGCGGCAAGGGGTACGCGTTCCCGCTGCAGGACGTCGAGACGTCCGCGGGCACCGTCGACCTGGAGGCCCTGGTGACCACCTCGGGCGAGGGCCTGGACGTGGAGGAGCAGAAGCAGAACGTCTCCACCGTGGCGCTCGCGTTCAACGAGCTGCTGCCGATCATCCCGATCTTCGAGCGGTACGGGAACAACCCGGCCCTGGAGGGCGTGCGCGTCCAGGGCTTCCCGGCGACGGACGATCCGATCCTGGCCAACGCCCCGTATGCGGACAACTTCGTGGTGCTGGAGATGTTCCGCGGCACGATCGAGCCGGTCGCGGAGTGACCGGACGAGGGTGACCGCACGAGGTGATCGCGCGAGGGTGACTGAACGAGCGTGATCGCGCCGTGGATGGTCCGCTCCGGGCGCCCCTGAGCGGTAGGGCGCGCGCAAGATCCGTGACCTGGTTGAAATGTCTCGCTCATTTCCACCAGGTCGCGGATCTCGGCGCATGACGCGGGCGCCGGCGCAGGGCGCGCGGAGGTCGGCGCGCGAAGGTCGGTGCGTGACGGGCGGCGCCGACGCAGGGCGCCGAGGAAGGGCGCGTGACGGAGGTCAGTGCTGCGGCTGCATGTTCTCGAGCGTGCTGAGGATGTCGTCGGCGATCTCCGAGGTCGAGCGCTTGCCGAACAGGGATTCCTCGGCGAGATTGGCGTACTCGTCGCCGAAGCCCACACCGGTTGCGGGAGTCACCGCAGGAGGCTTGACCACCTCTTCCTGCATCTTCTGAGCGAAGTCGAGAGAGACCAGCTCGTTCTCGCTCAGCAGGGGCCGCACCGTCTCCTGCAGCTCCGGGAAGGCCGGGATCCCGCGCTCGATCTTCAGGACCTCGGCCGCCGCGTCATCGGCGAGCAGGAAGCTGGTCAGGTCGGCCGCCTGCGCGGTGTCCCCGGTGGACTTGCCGATGGACCAGTACATCGATGCCTTGTTGACCATGCGGGATTCTCCGCTGGTGCGGGCCGGCATGCGCAGCAGCTGCAGCGGGGAGCCGGAGGACTCCTGGAACGTGAGGATCTGCGAGCTCGGAACCTGCATGAAGGCGCAGCGGTTGGTCGCGAAGCGTCCCTGCTCGAGGCTTGCGGAGTCGTCCTCCATCTGCGCTGAGGCGCCTGGCGCGGCGCTGGTGGTAGCCAGACTGCGGCTGAACTCGAGCAGGTCGACGATCGTGTCCTTGGTGACCAGCTCCTCGTCCTCGCGCGGGAACAGCTGCTGGTTGTCGGACTGGCGGGCCCAGGCGGCGAGGTCGGCGGAGCCGAGCCCGAAGGAGCTGGTGCCGAACACGTCCTCGCCGGTGGACTTCCCCCACTCCGAGATCTGCTGGCACAGCTCGAGGAAGTCGTCCCAGGTCCACGTGGTGTCGTCCGGGGCGTCGATGCCGGCCTGCTCGAGCACGGTCGGGTTCATGCCGGTGGCGAAGAGGTTGAAGCCGTTCGGTGCGCCCACCAGAGTGCCATCGGCCAGGCGGCCCGTCTCCAGGATGGCGTCGTCCATCGCGGAGAGATCCAGGGAGTCCGAGACGGTCTCGAGATCGAGCAACGAACCCTCGGTGCCGTAGGAGTCGATGTAGGCCTCATCCATCTGCACCACGTCGGGCATCGTGCCGCCGGCGGTCTGGGTGGCCAGTTTGTCCCAGTAGCTCGACCACTCGCTGTACTCCGGCGAGACTTCCACCTCCGTGTTCTCGGCGGTGTACATGTCCAGCACCTCGCGGGTGAGGTCGTTGCGAAGGTCGCCACCCCACCAGTAGATCCGCATCCCGTTCGCGGAGGACCCGGCGTTGGGGCCGCAGGCGGCGAGGGCGGGCGCCGCGCCGGCAGCAGCCAGCAGGGCCAGGGTGTGGCGTCGGGTGAGCATGTCGTTCTCCTGCACATCGATGGGTCGGAGTGACCCGGCAGGAGACGACGTGAGCAGCTTCGCCCACGGGCCCCGCGGGGCCTGTCCTGCCGAGAACGCATGATGCTTCCTGATCGCCCCACGCGGATCAAACGCTTTCCGAGTGTTGCTGCGACGCGCGCGCGTCACGCCAGGGTGCGGGGCTCCCCGGTGCCGGTGATCTGCCGGGCGGTGCCGTCGGGCAGCTCGACCTGCGCGTCGATGCCGGCGGGCACGGTCGCCGTGCAGGTGAAGCCGCCCTCCGCCGTGGACCATTCGACCTCGATCCGGCCGACGGCGGAGTCGTAGGCGCCCTTCGCCCAGTCGATGCCGGGCCCCGGTGTGGGCTTCAGCAGGATCGTGCGGTATCCGGGCTCGGCCGGCCGGATACCGAGGACGACCTGATAGATCCAGTCGGCGACCGCGCCCAGGGCATAGTGGTTGAAGCTGGTCATCTCGCCGGGATTGATGGAGCCGTCCGGCAGCATCGAATCCCAGCGCTCCCAGATCGTGGTGGCGCCCATCGAGACCGGATACAGCCAGGAAGGGTTCTCCTCCTCGAGCAGCAGCCGGTACGCGTCCTCGACATGCCCGGTCTCGGAGAGTGCCCAGGTCACGAACGGGGTGCCGGCGAAGCCGGTGGAGACCTTGTAGCCGGCCTCGCGCACCAGCTCGGCGAGCCGCTGACCGGCTGCGGCTCGGGTGGGTTCGTCGAGCAGGTCGAAGACGATGGCCAGCGAATACACGGTCGCGCAGTCGGAGCGGATGCGACCGTCGGCCTCGACGTAGGCGTCGGTGAACGCGGAGAGCGTGCTCTCTGCGAGGTCCTGCCAGCGCCGGGCATCATCGTCCTCGCCGAGCAGCCGTGCGGTCTCCGCCGCGAAACGGGCCGAGCGCACGAGGCAGGCGGTGGCGACCACGCCCTTGTCGGCCTTCGCATCGGCCGGCGCGTCCGGCGGGGCATCGGGATCGAGCCAGTCACCGAACTGGAAGCCGGTGTCCCACAGGCCGCTGGGGGAGAGGGCGCGCTCGACGGACTCGAGATGCAGCACCATGCCGGGGTAGTGCTCGCGCAGCCGGTCGAGATCTCCGTAGGCGTTCCACAGCGCCTGCGGGACCCAGACGGCGGCATCGCCCCAGATGGCCGTGGGAACTTCCCGCGGCTCACCCTCGGCGAAGGGGTCCTTGCCACCCTTGCGGAGCTTGAGGATGTCAGGGACGACGAACGGGACGAAGTTCAGCGGAGGAAGGTCGGTCTCCGCACGCACGTCCAGCAACCAGTTGTGCAGGAAGTCGGAGACATCGAACTGGTAGGCAGCCGTCGCCGCGTAGGCGGCGATGTCACCGGTCCAGCCCAGGCGCTCATCGCGCTGTGGGCAGTCGGTGGGAACGGCCAGGAAGTTTCCGCGCTGGCTCCAGACGGAGTTGTGCACCAGCTGGTTCACGCCGGCGTGCGAGCACTCGAACCACCCGGTGCGGGGTATATCGGAGTGGACCACGACGGCTTCGACGTCCTCCGGGCGCAAGTCGCCGGGCCAGCCGGTGATCTCCGCGTAGCGGAATCCGTGGAATGTGAAGGTCGGCTCGAACGACTCCCCGTCCGGGTCACCGGAGAGGATGACGCGATCGGTCGCAGCGGCAGTGCGCAGCGGCCGCACCCCGAGTTCATCATTTTCCAGAACTTCGGCGTGACGCATGGTGATCTCGGTGCCGGAGGGCCCGGTCACGGTGAAGCGGAGCCATCCGACCAGGTTCTGGCCGAAGTCGAGGAGCGTCTTGCCCGAGGGGGACGTCCAGATCTTCTCCGGCGCTCGGGCCTCGTGCCGGACGATCAACGGCGATTGCTGTTCGATCAGGGTGGAACGGTCGAGTTCAGCGATTCGTACCGGGGTCGGTTCGCCTGCGTGAAAACGGCGGTCCTCGTACTGCCCGTCGTAGATCGTGGCGAATTCGATCGTGGAACCTGTCGCCGTCCACGTCTCGTCGGTTCTGATCTCCTGTGTGCTGCCGTCAGTGAAGGTGACGACCAGGGCACCGAGGAACGCGTTCTCGGTGCCATAGTTCGCTGCGGCGTCCCCGAATCCGAAGTCACCGTTCCACCAGCCGCGAGCGAGCAGCGTGGAGACGTGCACATCGGCGGAACCGCCACGGATCAGCTCCGTGACATCGAAGCGCTGCACCTGGAGTCGTGATTCGTAGACGGTCCATCCGGGGTTCAGCACGGAGTTTGTGACAGGGGTGCCGTTAATCGCGACCTCGTAGACACCCTGCGCCGTCGCAAGCAGCTCGGCCATGGCGACCGACGACGCTGCGTTCGTCAGCCGTGCCGTGGTGGCCAGTCGCGGGACGCGCCCGGTGGGCGCTGACGCGGCGATGGGCTGTGACCGGTCGAGGGTCGTCAGCGGTGCGGAGGACAGCGGTGTCATGGTTTCCCCTTCATACGGGTGCGGATACTTCGTCCGGGTGCGGACAGTGTGTACGGGGCACGAGTTCGGGATGCTTCTATCCCCGTGCTGCGGCCGGGCGAGCGGCGACTCTGCGCGTCGTAGCGGCCGAGTGGGGCTGCGGCGAGTCGTCCCATGATGAAACGACTCAATCAACCTAGCACTCCTCGGGTCGGCGTACAAGGCTCAGTTGCTCGCCACAGGTGGGCGCGCCTCGCGTCCCGCCGACAAATGGCGGGAGTGTCACCGCGTACGGGCGAGATGACCAGAGGCGCAGAGCTTTTCGCTGGTCAGCGCATCTCAGGAAAGCTCGACATCTCCACGAGAGACCCCGAGAAACGGGCAAGCGCTTGCTTCGGCGATCGGAACGGAGCCCCCATGGCGCGCGACGTCACGACGTGATCTCGGGCCATTGACACGCGGCGTGGGCCCCTCTATCGTGTCCGACACTTGGAGCGTTTCAATCGCTCACGGGTGCTCCACTGACCACGGTGGAGGTGAGTTACATACAACGAGGTAGGTGTAACCCCCATGGCAATTACACGACGTACTTTTCTCGCAGGGACCGGAGCGGCCACTTCCGTCATCGCGGTGACGGGGTGCGGAAGCGGTGGAGGAGACGGCGGAACAGTGACGTTCCTCGTCGACAACAACCCGAACAACATCGCTGCGGCGGAGTCGCTCGTCGCGGCCTTCAATGATTCGCAGACGGACTACGAGTTCACTGTGGAGACTCGTCCGGGCGGGACGGAGGGTGACAATCTGGTCAAGACCCGGTTGAGCACGCAGGACATGCCGGATGCGTTCTCGTACAACTCCGGCTCGTTGTTCCAGGCGATCCGGCCGACACAGAATCTCCTCGATCTCTCGGACCAGTCCTGGGTAGGGCGACTCGCGGAGAGCTATCCGGCTGCGGTGACCGCCGAGGACAAGGTGTACGGCGCTCCGCACGGCGGGTCGAACTCCGGTGGCATCTGGTACCACAAGCCCACCTACGAGGAGCTGGGCCTCGAGGTGCCGCTCACCTGGGATGACTTCATTGCGAACGCCGAGGCGGCCAAATCGGCGGGAAAGCACGGCGTGATCCAGAGCTATGGGGAGACGTACACGTCGCAGTTCCTGGTGCTGGCGGACTATCATAATGTTGCCGCGGTCAATCCGGACTTCGCTGATCAGTACACCGCCAACGAGGTAGGCTTCGCCGACGATCCGACGGCTTTCAAGGCCTTCGAGCATGTCGAGCAGGTGACCCAAGAGGGCTTGGTGAATGAAGATTATGTCTCCGCCACCCTCGAGCAGGCTCTGGCGTACCTGGCGACAGGCGAAGGAGTGCACTATCCATTCTTCGCGAGCGGCATCTCTGAGATCGAGGCCAATCATCCGGACCACATAGAGGACGTCGGCTTTTTCGCGCTTCCGGGCGATGACGCCGAGAAGAATGGTCTGACCGTGTGGTTGCCGAACGGTCTCTATGTCCCGGCCTTCGCGGAGAATCCGGATGCCGCAAAGGCGTTCATCGAGTTCGCGACCACCGCCGAGGGCCTCGCCGCCATGGCGGAGGGAGCCCAGCCGACGGGTCCGTACATGGTCGACGACGTGCCGTTGCCCGATGACGTGCCGTCGGCGATCGCCGATCTCCAGACGTATTTCGATACAGAGGGGGCGACCACCCCTGCCTTGGAGTTCGTCTCGCCGATCAAGGGCCCGAATCTGGAGAATATCCTTATCGAACTCGGCACCGGCTCCATCGATGCAAAGACCGCGGCCCAGCGATACGACGACGATGTGGAGAAGCAGGCCCAGCAGCTCGGACTCGAAGGGTGGTGAGCACGTGGCTGTCGCAGCACTTCGAAGCCCCACGGACGGTGTCTCGCAGGAGCGTGTCGGGAGGAGGAAAAGCAATTACCTCGCTGCCGCGTACCCCTTGTGGTATTACCTGCCGGCTGGCCTACTATTCTTGGTGTTCTTCGTCGTCCCCACCCTCGCGTCTTTCTTTTTCAGTCTGACGAGATGGACTCTCTTCGACTGGGAGTTCATTGGCTTCGAGAACTTTCGGCAGTTCCTGTCCGAACCCCAGCTCATCGGATCTCTGCGGAACACGGTGGTCTTCGCCTTTGTGACGAGTGGTGCCAAGGTGGTGCTCGGGATGGCTCTCGGGCTGCTTCTCACCTCGCAGATTCGCGCACGGGGGTTGCTGCGTTCCATGGTGTTCTTCCCGGTTCTGGTCTCGACCATCGGGGTCGGGGTCATGTTCACCACGATGATGCATCCCAGCGATGGGCTCATAAATTCCGCGCTGAGCCTGATCGGGGTCGAAGGCCCCAAGTGGCTGGCAAACCCCCAGCTTGCATTGATCTCCGTCGCGCTGGTGGATATCTGGAAAGGAGTCGGCCTCGCCACTGTCATCTATATGGCAGGTGTGGTGGCTGTTCCCACGGAATACTATGAGGCTGCTAAAGTCGATGGTTCGGGTTCGTGGACCGCCTTCCGTTACGTCACGCTGCCGTTGATTCGTCCGGCAACGTTCACCGTCATCACGCTGTCTCTAATCGGCGGGCTTCGCAGCTTCGATCTCATCTGGGCGATGACTGGCGGCGGGCCGGGGTTCGCCTCCGATGTGATCGCCTCGGTGATCTACAAGCAGTACCAGGCGGGTTTCTACGGTCTGTCGACTGCAGGCAACGTCATCCTGTTCCTCGTGGTCATGGTGATCGTGCTTCCACTCAACCACTTCATGCGGAAGGCGGAGATCGACCAATGAGAACCCGTGTCCGAATCAACGTGGTCAGTGCGCTCACACTCGTTCTATTCGTGCTTGTGTTCGTGGTCCCATTCGCCTTGGTGGTAAATAACGCCGTGAAGGACCGGCAAGAGTCCTCCCGACTGGATCTGTCCATGCCGACATCGTTCCACTTCGTGGAGAATCTGCGCGAAGTGTTCCAGGCACGTGACTACATGCTTGTGACGGCCATGGTGAACAGCACGATTCTGACGGTCACGAGCGTGGCAGGCATGGTGGTCGTGGCAGCAATGGTCGGGTTCGTGCTGCAGCGACGTCGGAGCCGGCTCAATGGCGTGGTGAACGCCGCTGTTCTGATGGGGCTCATCGTGCCGCCCGCGGTGGTTCCTACTATCTGGGTGCTGCAGTCGATCGGGTTGTTCAAGACGTTGCCGGGCCTTATCCTGGTCGAGATCACCTTTGGCATATCGTTCTGCGTGCTCCTGTTCCGCGCTTTCATGTCCACGGTCCCGAGGGAGCTCGACGAGGCCGCGATCATCGATGGCTGCGGCCCTCTCAGGCTCTTCTTCAGGGTCATTCTCCCTCTTCTCAAGCCGACCGTCGTCACGGTGATAGTCGTGCAGTCGGTCGCGGTATTCAATGATTTCGTGCATCCCCTTTATTTCCTCCCGGGCGAAGAGAATGCAACGGTGCAGCTAACCCTGTACAACTTCATGAGCCAATACTCTACGCAATGGAATCTGCTCTTCATGAATATTTTGCTCATCACGATTCCGCCGTTAATCGTGTTTCTGTTCTTCAATCGACAGATTGTTGCAGGGATGACGTCCGGGGCCGTGAAGGGGTGACGTCCGCACTGCTCGACGCTCCGAGCCTCCGCGGCTTGCCTCGAGGCAGGTCGTCTTGAGACCTGGGCCGAGCTTCCGTACCCCCCATGATCGAGGGAGAGCATCCATGCCCACCCGCCGTACTGCGCTTGACCCGACCTCGCTCGCCGGCCTCGCATCCTGCGGTGCGAACGCCGCGGACGCGGGAGCAGGCGGCTCCGACGAGGGTGGCCTGCGTTTCGCCTGGTGGGGCAACACCGAGCGCGACGAGTTCGCCAAGCAGGCGATCCAGGCGTACACCGAGGTCGCGCCCGAGGTGAGCGTCCCGCGTGCGCGGTCGGTGACTTGATCTCCCGTTACATGGAAGACGTGCTGTTCAGGCGCGAGCCCACCGCCGCGGTGCAGGCAGTGGCCTACGAAGCACCGGCACTGCTTGAGTGATCGCAGCGCGGTAAGGTCGCGGAGTCGCTGGTCTGTGAGGTGAGGAGTGTGGGGGAATGGTCGGTAGTCGTCCGGTCAGCATGAAGGACGTCGCCCGACACGCGAACGTCTCGGTGGGAACGGTGTCCAATGTCCTCAATCGCCCGGACATCGTCTCCCCGGACCGCCGGGAGCGCGTAGAACAGGCAATCAGTGAGCTCGGATACGTCCGCAACGACGCCGCCCGTCAGCTCAAGCTTGGCCGCTCCCATACCGTCGGCGCCATCGTCCTGGACTCCGGCAACCCGTTCTACGCTCAGCTGGTGGGCGGTATCGAAGCGGCTGGTGAGAGCTCCTCTCTTGCGGTGATCTCCGGCAGCACGAACAACCGTGAGCAGCGCGAGAGGCTGTATCTCTCGCTGTTCGAGGAGCAGCGCGTGCGAGGCATCCTGCTCGCCTCCACCGGCGGCACACGGGACGTCATCGAGGGGATCCGGGGTCGCGGCACGCCCGTCGTGCTCGTCGAGAGTGAACGCGAGGCCGGGGGAGGGTCCTCACTGAGCGTCGACGACATCGCCGGCGGCGAGATCGCTGCACGCCATCTCCTCTCGCGAGGCCGGCGTCGGATCGCGGTGGTCAGTGCTCGTCAGGACCTGCGCCAGGTCGCGGATCGCCTCCGAGGTGCCCGCCGCGCCGCCGCCGACGCCGGGCTCGAGATCGAAGTGCTTGACGCGGAGGATCTCACCGTCCTCGCCGGTCGCCACGTCGGGGAGCGAATCGTCGGCCGCCCTCGGCCCGAACGGCCCGACGCGATCTTCTGCGTGAACGACCTGCTCGCCGTCGGCGTGCTGCAGGCCTTCGCGTTCCGCCATCAGGTCGCGGTGCCGGAGGAGATCGCGCTGGTGGGCTACGACGACATCGCCTTCGCAAGCAGCACCGTCGTGCCGCTGACCTCCGTCTCCCAGCCCTCGGACCTCATGGGGCGCACCGCACTCGCGCTGCTGGAGGAGGAGATCGCCAACCCCGAGTCTCCGCCGCGGCATGTCAGCTTCACGCCGGAGTTGGTCGAACGGGAGTCCACGGCAGTCTGAGCAGATCATCGCGAGAGCGGCTGGGACCGCGAGGTCGGCTCCCCCTCGCGGACCCAGAAGTGCCAGGGTACGACCGCGATTCCGTCGGCCCTCCGGTACGCCGTACGGCCCGTCGTGAGGAACGCAGCGCACTTCCGTACAGATTCGCAGACTTCTGCCGTACAACTTCGCAACGCTCTACCGTACAGATTCGCAGGCACTCACCGTACAGTTTCGAGGCGGTTCACCGTACAGGTTCGCAAAACTGTCCGGTCAGCGTCGCACCCGGTACGGAACCGACACCGCTCAGGACGGTGCGAATCTGCTCAGCTCGGCCCCGGCGCGAATGCGCGCGCGCATCGCCTCCGCGCTGTCCTCGATCGCGCCGAGAGCCGCCGCTTGGACGGCAATGTTCCCCAGGGCGGTGGCCTCCACGGGGCCGGCCACCACCTCGACGCCCAGGGCGTCGGCCGTCAGCTGATTCAGCAGGGCGCCCTGACTGCCGCCACCGACGACGTGGACTCTCGCCGGCGTCCCCGTCCCGGCCAGCTCACAGGCCGTGGTCACGGCGTCGCGGTAGGCGATGGCCAGGGAGTCGAGAAGGCAGCGCACGATCTCGGCACTCGTCCGCGGGACGTCGTGCTCGCCGTGTGCTGCCGGTCCCGGGCGTGCGGCCCGGGCCACCCGGTCGGCCATCGCCCCGGGCGGCAGGAACTGGGAATCGGTGGCGTCGATGACGAATCGTCCGCCGGGCTCGGCGGCGGCCGCCTCCAGAAGCTCCTCGAGCTCGGTCTGGCGGCCCTCCTCGGACCACTGGCGCATGCACTCCGAGACCAGCCACAGGCCCATGACGTTCTGCAGGAAGCGGGTCGTGCCGCCGACGCCGCCCTCGTTGGTGAAGCCGGCCCGTCGGGCGGCCTCGGTGGGGATCGGTTCGCGCAGCTCCAGCCCCACCAGAGACCAGGTGCCCGAGGAGATGTAGGCGATGGGGCCGTCGGTCGTGGACTCGACGCTCGTTGCGGAGGGAACCGCAAGCACCGCCGAGGCGGTGTCGTGCGAGCCGACGGCGGTCACCGCCACCCCGTCCAGACCCAGTTCGGCGGCTATTTCCTCCCGCACCTCCCCGATGCGCTCACCCGGCTCGATCAGCGGGGCGAAGATCGCAAGATCCACCCCGACCGCTGCCAACAGTTCGGGGGAGAAGGTGCGCCCGCGCACGTCGAACAGCCCCGTGGTGGAGGCGTTGGTGACCTCCGTGCGCCGCTGCCCCGTCAGCAGGAAGGCGAAGTAGTCCGGCAGCATCAGGGCGTGGGAGCCCTCGGGCAGGTCCCGCAGGCGCTCGTCGGCGGCGAACTGGTAGATCGTGTTGAACGGCTGCTGGGCGATGCCGGTGATCTCGAACTGCCGCTCGCGGCTGACGCGTTCGGCGACCTCGTCGGCCACCCCGTCGGTGCGGGAGTCGCGATAGGAGATCGCGTTCCCGATCCGGGACCCGTCGGGCCCGACGAGCACGTAGTCCACCGCCCAGGAGTCGATGCCGATCGAGGCCAGCTCCAGCCCGCGCTCGCGCGCGAGAGCGGCCGCCTCGCGCAGACCGCCCTGGATCTGGGCCCACAGCTCGTCGATGTCCCAGGTGAGGTGACCGTCCTGGTCACGCAGCTCGTGGGCGAAGCGCCGTGCCTCGGTCAGCTCGATGCCCGCGGCGGAGACCACGCCGAGCATCACCCGGGCGGACGTCGCGCCGAGATCGACCGCGGCGATCGCCACGGGTGGCACCGCCGCGGCCTGCGCGGAGCCCTGCACCTCCTCGTGCACCATGCCGTCCCGTCCCCTCAGCGCAGGAACGCTGCGGCGACGCCGGCGTCGACCGGGACGTGCAGGCCCGTGGTGTGCGAGAGATCCCCGGCCGTCAACGCGTACACGGCGTTCGCGACGTTCTCCGGCAGCACCTCCCGCTTCAGCAGGGTGCGCTGGGCATAGAACTCGCCGAGCTTCTCCTCCTCGACGCCGTAGACCTTCGCCCGCGAGGCGCCCCAGCCGCCGGCGAAGATGCCCGAGCCGCGCACCACGCCGTCGGGGTTGATGCCGTTGACGCGGATCTGGTCCCCGCCCAGCTCCGCGGCGAGCAGTCGCACCTGGTGCGCCTGATCGGCCTTGGTGGCGGAGTAGGCGATGTTGTTGGGCCCGGCGAACACGGAGTTCTTCGAGGAGATGTAGATGATGTCCCCGCCCATGGCCTGGTCGATCATCACCCTCGCGGTCTCGCGGGAGACCAGGAAGGAGCCGCGGGCCATCACGTCGTGCTGGAGGTCCCAGTCCTTCGCGGTGGTCTCCAGCAGCGGCTTGGACAGCGAGAGTCCGGCGTTGTTGACGATCAGGTCGAGCCCGCCGAAGGGCAGCACGGCCTCGCGGACCATCTCGACCACGGCCTGCTCATCGGAGACGTCGGCCTTCAGAGCCACCGCCACATCCGGCCCGCCGAGCTCCTCGGCGACCGCTTCGGCGTTCTCGAGGTTCAGATCGGCGATCACGACGCACGCGCCCTCGGCGACCAGCCGGGTGGCGGTGGCCTTGCCGATGCCGGAGCCGCCGCCGGTGACCAGGGCGACGCGGGTGGCCAGGGGCTTGGGCGTCGGACGGCGCTGCAGCTTCGCCTCCTCGAGAGCCCAGTACTCGATGCGGAACTTCTCGGACTCGTCGATGGGGGAGTAGGTCGAGATCGCCTCCGCCCCACGCATCACATTGATCGCATTGACGTAGAACTCGCCGGCCACGCGGGCGGTCTGCTTGTCCTTGCCGAAGGAGAACATGCCCACCCCGGGGACCAGCACGATCGCCGGGTCCGCGCCGCGCATGGCGGGGGAGTCCGCGTCGGCGTGGCGCTGGTAGTAGTCGGTGTAGTCGGCGCGGTAGGCCTCGTGCAGTTCCCGCAGCCGGGCGACGGCGTCCTCGATCGGGGCATCGGCCGGGAGGTCCAGGACCAGGGGCTTGACCTTGGTGCGCAGGAAGTGGTCGGGGCAGGAGGTGCCCAGCTCCGCCAGCGGCGCCAGTTTCTCGCTTGCCAGGAACTCGTGGACGGAGTCGGTGTCCGTCCAGTGCCCGACCATGGGAGCGTCCGTCGAGGCCAGCCCGCGGACGACGGGGAACAGAGCCGAGGCCTTCGCCCGACGCTCGGCCTCGGGCAGAGCCGCCCGGGCGGGGTCGTGGGCGCCGAACGGCTCTGCGGCGCCGGTGGCCTCGATGAACTCGGTGGCCTCGCGGATGATCCGCAGCGAGTTCTGCTGAGCCTGCTCGGACGTCTCGCCCCAGGCGGTGATGCCGTGACCTCCCAGGATGCAGCCGATCGCCTGCGGGTTCTGCCTCTTGATCGCGGCGATGTCCAGGCCCAGCTGGAAACCGGGGCGGCGCCAGGGCACCCACACCACGGCCTCGCCGAAGCACTCGCGGGTCAGTCTCTCCCCGTCGGCCGCCGTCGCCAGGGCGATCCCGGCATCGGGGTGGAGATGATCGACATGGGGCGCGTCGACCAGGGCGTGCATCGCGGTGTCGATCGACGGGGCGGCACCGCCCTTGCCGTGCAGGCAGTAGTCGAAGGCCGCGACCATCTCGTCCTCGCGCTCCACGCCCGGGTACACGTCCTGCAGGGCCCGCACGCGGTCCAGTCGCAGCACCGCCAGGCCCTTCTCGGTCAGGGTGCCGAGATCGCCGCCGGAGCCCTTGACCCACAGCAGCTCGATCTCCTCGGCGGTGACGGGGTCGACGTCGGTGCCCTTGGCCGAGGTGTTGCCAC
Source organism: Brachybacterium sp. GCM10030268 (assembly GCF_042666305.1). Taxonomy (NCBI): domain Bacteria; kingdom Bacillati; phylum Actinomycetota; class Actinomycetes; order Micrococcales; family Dermabacteraceae; genus Brachybacterium; species Brachybacterium sp. GCM10030268. Next base: position 159,518 of record NZ_JBHTCW010000003.1, read on the forward strand.
CGGCGTAGTTGGTGTTGCGCGGATCCGCGCCCAGCTCGTTCGAGCGGGCGATCAGGGCGCCGACGGTCTCGGTGGCCGTGCCACCGGCGGTACGGCCCGTGCCGCCCGCGGCGCCGGCAGTGGTGCTGTGCTCGTTCATACTCAGGCTCCCCATCCCATCTGGTTCCCGCCGACGCGCTCGGCGGCGACCTTCTCCTCGTAGCCGCTGGAGCGGAACGCGGTGAACGGGTCCGTCGGCAGTCCCTGCTCCTCGCGCAGCGCCGCCAGCGCCGGGCGCACATCGGTCCAGAACGCGTCCATCAGGATCCCGTGCGCCTCGAGCACGTCGTGGCGCTGCTGCGCGTCATCGAGCGTCTCGCGATCCACCAGCAGCGCCTTGGCCAGGGTCTCCTGCACGTTCAGGACGGAGCGGATCTGGCCCTGGATCTTCGACTCCAGGTTGTGGCACTGGTCCAGCATGAAGTTCACGCCCGATGCGGGTCGGTGGGCATCCTGCTGGACGATCTCGAACAGGATCCGGAACAGCTGGAACGGGTCCGCGGAGCCGACGATGAGGTCGTCGTCGGCGTAGTTGCGCGAGTTGAAGTCGAAGGCGCCCAGCCGGTTCTGGCGCAGCAGCTGGGCGACGATGAACTCGATGTTGGTGCCGGGGGCGTGGTGGCCGGTATCGAGCACCACCATGGCCTGCTCGCCGAGGGCGAGGCAGTGCAGCAGGCTGGTGCCCCAGTCAGGAACGTCCGTGTGGTAGAAGGCCGGCTCGAAGAACTTGTACTCGAGCACCATGCGCTCGCCGTCGTGGAGAGCCGCGTAGATCTCCCTCAGGGACTCGGCGAGGTGGTCCTGGCGGCGGCGGATCGAGTCCTGACCGGCGTAGTTGGTGCCGTCGGCCAGCCAGATCTTCAGCTCGTGCGACCCGGTGGCGCGCATGACCTCGAGGCATTCGAGATGATGATCGATCGCGCGGCGTCGCACGGCGGCATCGGTGTGGGTGAGCGAGCCGAACTTGTACTCGTCGTCCTGGAAGGTGTTGGAGTTGATCATCCCGATCCGCACGCCCTGCTCCTCGGCGAAGGAACGCAGCGCTGCGAAGTCCTCCACCTTGTCCCAGGGGTAGTGCAGGGAGACCCGCGGTGCGGCACCGGTGTACGCATGGGTCTGGGCGGCGTCGGCGATCTTCTCGAACGGGTCCCGGGGAGTGCCCGGAGTGCCGAACACCTTGAAACGGGTTCCGGAGTTGCCGTAGCCCCAGCTGGGCACCTCGATGGTGAATTCGCGCAGGTCGCGCGCGACGTTCTCGGGTAAGGCGGGCAGGGGAGCGGGGGCCATGAGGAGCTCCTTCGTGGTCGGGCTTCGTGGGTCGTCGACGCTGACGGGCCGGATCCTGTGCGTCCGGAGACGTCGTGCCGAGCAGGGTGACTGCACGGTATCCGTCGCCCGGCGCGGGTTGAAACGACTCAACAACCGTAGCACGGGGGTCTCGGAATGCGCCAGAGCGCGGACGCTGCCGAGATCACGCGGCGTGGGCCGAGAACTGCAGCTCCAGTTCGCTCTCCTCGGGGCCGGGCTCCTCATCGCTCACGGGTTCGACCAGCACCTGCACCGTGATCCCCAGCTCCGTCGTGGTCCCTGGGGGAACCGGTCCGGAGATCACCGTCCACGTCCCCGGCGGTGACAGCGTCAGCGCGTTGGTCGCCTCCGCCGTGGGAAACATGGCGGCGGGCTCAGCGTCGTCCGCCGAGACCACGGGAGTCAGCTCCGCAGAGTTCTGCACGCTCGCTCTCTGCTGCTCCTCTGCCGGCGTCGTGAACTCGATGACCGCGGGGATCTCGAGGTCCAGTGTGCTGACCTGCCAGACCTGTCCCTCCGGCGCCCACCCGAGGCCACCCACCCAGGGCAGTTCGTCGGGGCCGGCGAGGGTGCACGACGTCGGATCGCCGTGGGAGGCCCACCCCGACGGCAGGACCTCCGCGTCGCACTCCCCGGACGGAGTGGATCCGGAGGTGGGGAGGGCGGCGAACGTGCCGGCGTCGGTGACACCGTCCGGTGTGATGACCTGATCCTCTCCATCGAAGCTGACGGTCATCACCGGTTCCACCGGCCCGCGGTCCACGGCCAGGAGGAATCCGACCCTGGTCAGCTGCATCCGTCCGTCGTCCCAGAACAGATCGGCGATCTCCGGCCCGAGATCATAGGCCTGGTCACCGACGGCCACGGTGACCTGCGGCGGGGGCATCTGCGAGTCCGGCAGGCGCATCGCACGGAGTCCGTCGGGCACGACGGTCTCCAGTTCGACCGGCAGGTAATGGCCGCCGCGCGGGGCCTTGGGGAAGGGGGCCTCGTCCATGGTCAGGACCGGCGTCTCGCGGGTCGGTTCGCCGAACCGCACCGTGAGCCCGCCGGTGGGGTAGACGACGTCGATGGGGTCGCCGAGTTCCTCGTCCAGCGAGAGGCCGCGGACGATGATCTCGCCCGGCTCGCTGCGCGGAGCGGTGTCCCAGGGGCGCGCCACCCCGGTCCACACGCCGGCGACCACGAGCAGCACGGCGAGGGTCAGGCCGCCGGCGAGGCGGACCGGCCGCGACGAGCGGGACGACGTGGCGGCATCGATCTCGGATGTCGCCGCAGCGGTGTCCTCGCGCGCATTCTGCTCGTCATCGCTCATCCAGTCATTCTGTGGTGCTGAGGAGTTCTCGGCCATGGGGAGAAGTCCCCTCACCCGTCAGGGCGGCGATCCGGTGGGAGGCGGAGGACCCTCGAAGGGTGGCGAATCCGCGTGTACTCTCGGCCTCACAGCGCACCGACGGCTCGTGAGCCCGACGCTCGCGATCGGTGCACGGGGAGAGGCGGCGGGGCCATGTCAGATCGCACTGCTGTGCCGGTGATCAGCGTGATCATCCCGGTGTTCAACGGGGAGGCGACGATAGATGCGCAGCTCGATGCGCTCGCCGCCCAGCCCTTCGACCTGCCCTGGGAATTGCTGATCGCCGACAACGGGTCCCGCGACCGGACGCGGGAAGTGGTGCTCGCGCGGCGCGCGAGGTTCCCGGCGCCGCTGCGGGTTCTCGACGCCGGGGCGCGGAAGGGGGTCGCCCACCCGCGCAACGCCGGCGTGCTCGCCGCCCGTGGCGCAGCGGTCGCGTTCTGCGATGCCGATGACGTGGTCGGGCCCAACTGGCTGGCCGGGGCCCACCGCGGGCTGCAGGAGCACGACGTGGTCGGCGGGCCGATCCGACGACTCACCGAACCCTTCGACCCGGACTCCGAACTGCTCGGATTCGACTCCGTCTCCGACGGGGAGATGGTGGGCAGCAACATCGCGATCCGGCGCGACATCTACCTGGCGGCCGGTGGGTTCGAGGAGGCCTGGCGCCGTTACGGACGCGAGGACTACGAGTTCGGAGTGCGGCTGCGCTCCCACGGTGCCCGGTTCGGCCGTGACCCCGACATGCTGAACTACTACCGCCTCGTCGAGGATCAGTGGAAGTTCACCCGCAAGATCTACGCCAGCGGCCGGTCGGACGTCGACGTGTGGCGTCGGCATCCGGAGGTCTTCCCTGGGCGGCTGGGGCGCGGAGCCGTGCTGCGCGAGTCCCTCTCCCTGCCGTGGAACCTGCTGCGGGCAGGACGCTCCGGTGGCCACCGCCGGATGGCCCGCACGGTCGTCGACCTCGCCGCTCACGCCCGGGAACTGCTGCCGCCCCAGAGGCCCATGCCGCCACCGGTGCTGATCGAGGAGACGACCCCGCCTCGCGAGATCGACGGCGATGCTCAGCCCTTCCGGGCATCGCGCCAGTGAAGCGCGCGCCGGTGTGCCGCCGGTGAGAGCTTCACCAGCGCCCAGGACCCGGCCTCGGCGCGGTGGCCGCCCCGCAGGAGTGCGAGAAGACCGCCGAGCGTGATGCGGCTGCGCGCCCAGTCCGTCACCTCGCGCCGCAGCGCGGAATCCTGTTGCTGCCGGGCCGCCTTGTGCAGGATGTGGGTGACGTTGTGGCGCTCGAGCTCCTGGTACAGCTCCTCGGCCTCCGCCGCGGGGAAGGTCTGCTGCAGCGTGGGGCGGACGATGGCCGGTACTCCGACCAGGTCCCACACCGACTCGCTCAGTCCCCCCGAGGTGGAGTCCGGGCTGATCGTGTACCGGTACAGCGGCTCGGACAGGTAGGCCACGGTGCGGGCGCGGGCGAACAGCCGGGCGACGAGCACGAAATCCGAGTAGGTCTCGCCGTCCGGGGCCCGGAGGGGTTCCGGGTCGCCGTGGCCCGGCCGGGTCCCGTTGCGCTCGGTCCGGCCGAGGGCGGTGCGCCACAGCATGTGCTGACTGCCCACGATCCGGTTGTGGATGAGGGCGGCCAGCGCCTCGGTCCCCGTCGAAAGTCCCGCCGGCGGGTCGAAGGGCAGCGGCCCCAGCTCCTTGCCGCCGCGCACCGCCATCAGCGGAAGCATCACCACGTCGGCCTCCGCGTCCTCGCCCTCGGCCAGGAGCGCCTCGAGGTAGCTCGGCTCCACGATGTCGTCGGCGTCGACGAACGTGATCCACTCGCCCCGGGCACGGTCGAGAGCGTGATTGGTGACCCGGGCGTAGCCTCCGTTGGCCGGCCGGCGATCCACGACGATCCGCGGGTCATCGGGAAGCTCGGAGGCGTCGGGCACCGGATCCCGACGCGACCCGTCGTCGATCAGGAGGATCTCGATCTCCTCCACGCTCTGGGCGAGGACGGACTCCAGCGTGGGCCGCAGCTGGGACCCCGCCTCGTAGCAGGCGATGACCACGGTGGCTCGGGGTGTGGTGCTCATGCGCGATCACCGCTCGCGAGATGGCGGGGGCCGGAGATTCCAGCGCCGGAGAGCATTCGGCATGGCCGCGGCGCGCTGAGGAGGTCCATGGGCGTCAGTGTCGCACCCCGGTGGTGGGTGCGCTGGGCGTTCGGGAAGCGGGAGCGGATCTCAGGGGGCCGGGATGAAACCCTCCGCACGCACCGCCCAATGCGGCGGAAACCCGGGATGCGGGCGCTGCGGGCCGTCGTCCCAGCCCCCGGCCATGAGGGCGACGGCAGCGAGCAGGCCACCGTTGCCGGGCAGGTACAGCGGCAGCGAGTCCGACTGCCGGTTGTGCCCGTTGACCAGCACCTGGTTCTTCGTGGTCCGGGTGAGGAGGAAGTCCACGGCATCGTCGGGCATTCCCAGGCGGGCCGCGGTCATGGCGAGCACGGGGTAGTCCCAGCCCCAGGTGCTGCCCAGATCCCATCGCGCCAGCACATCCTGGAGCGTCGCCCGCATGACGTGCGGATCCACTCGCGACGTCTCCGGCAGCACGCCGAGCGCGCAGAGCATCGAGGGGTGGTCCTCGTAGATCGTCCACGGGTCGCCCTCGATCGCCGGATACAGTCCGTCGCGGACCACCGGCGCGATGATGCCGTCTCGGACCTCGATCCAGGCCCGCGGCACCTCCACGCCGAGCCGGGCGTTCCAGGCGCAGGCGACGTCGAGCGCCCAGTGCCAGTAGACGAGCTCGAACGCCGGGTTGCGCACGGCGCGGCGCACATCGGCGTAGCTCTCCTGCGCGGGGATGAGCGGGGAGGGGAGCTCGTAGCCGCGCTCGGTGCGCTCCGGATAGGAGGCCATGAAGTCGGCCGTCTCCGTGACGATCTCGTGGAGCTCGGTGAGCACGTCCGGCACTCCGCCGGCCCGGCGCAGGAGCTCGGCCAGGTAGATCGGGTGGGGCTGCTGCCAGATCAGGAAGGGGCCGATCCCGCTGGGCGTCTCCTCCCCCTCCGGGCCGACCTGCTTCGGCCATCGTGCCCCGTCGTATCCCTGCAGGGCGGCCATCTCGCGGGCTCGAGGCAGGATCGAGCGGTACCACCCCATGCTCCGGTGCAGCAGCTCCGGCCTGCCCCACATCGGGAAGTGCGCGGCGTGCCACCAGTGCATCTCCAGGTGCGACTTCCCGCGCCACGAGTTGCACACCAGACCGGTCTCCTGCGGCGGCATCCGCCCGGAGCAGTTGACCGCGGTCAGGTACTGGGACAGCACCACTCGCCGTTCGAGCTCGTGGGCGCGAGGGTCATCGACATCTCCCAGGTCGAGCGCTGCTCCCGAATCCCAGAACGTGCGCCAGTGCGCGGTGCTGCGGCGGCGGACGGTCTCGACATCCGGCAGCGGCTGGGTCGGCGCGGAGGCGCCGGGGGTGAACTCCACGACGATCTCGGCGACCGGGCCCGGCGTCGTGAGGCGGAATTCGTGGTCATCGGCGGCGTCGAGACGGGCGCCGGACTCGGGACGGGCGTGCTCCCCTCCGGTGTTCTCGGGGCGCCCGTCCTGGCCGCGTTCGTCGTGAGGCTCGTCGGCCCGGAGCCTGGCCTGATACGTGGTCGCGTCGAGCTCACGAGCCAGCACCCAGTCATCCTGGCCCACCGGGGTGCAGGTGGTGCGGTGCCGCTCCGGGGCGGTCCAGTCCTGGGCGTTGTGCCAGTCCTGGCTCCCGTAGCTGAAGGCGAGGCCGACGGCGAGGCGGTTCCCGAGGCCCGCGGACCGGATCCGCAGCGCCAGCAGGTCGCGGTGAGGATCGCAGAGTGTCTCCACCTCCACGGGGATACCGGCGATCTCCACCAGACTGTGGATGCTCCCGGTCAGCAGGGATAGCTGCTGACGGACCGTGCGGACGTCAGCGTCGTGGAGAGGCTTGCCGTCCAGCAGGAACCCGATCCTGCCCAGATCGAGCCGATGCGGATTCCCGCGCAGCAACCGGTCCCGGTCGCTCTCCCCGTCGTGGTGCCCGCCCTGCAGGTCCACGTACGGAACGGATCCGTGCGGGGCGTCATAGGCGGTCAGAGCATCGCGCCACGAGTACCTCGCGGCCTCGGGCATGCTGTGCCACCCCCAGGTCGACTGCGTGCCCAGCAACGTCCCCGGTGGGCCCGACGATTCGCGCGGCGCCACGGGGTACGCCCCGGGGAGGGACTGCAGCCCGGTCACATCGACCGTGACGGCGAAGTCGCCGTTCCCGACGGTCAGCGGTGCGGCGGGGTCGAGCTCGGTGAGCACGACGTCGTGGCGGCCGACGACGGCGCGACGGTCGATCGGCCGGGCAGGGCCGGTGGACGACGGGTTGCTCGGCTGCATGCCTGGACCATACGTCAGAGGAAAGCGGTTGACACTCCGCATGGAACGATTCAGAATTCATGGGCCTGCGACGAAGGAGTCTTGATGCCCGCTGCTGCGGAACCGGTCCGACCCGACCTCGACACCCTGCTGACCACCACGGACGCCCGCAGCCCCTCCCGCTGCTGCTTCCTGCTCCACGTGCGCCCCGAGCGGCTGGCCGAGTACGTCGAGGTCCACCAGCGGGTGTGGGAGGAGATGCGCGAGGCTCTCACCGCGGCCGGGTGGCGCAACTACTCCCTGTTCCTGCGGCCGGAGGACGGCATGGTCGTCGGATACTTCGAGGCCGACGACGTCGACGCCGCCCAGGACGCCATCGCCCGCACCGACGTGGCCGCCCGCTGGGAGGAGACGATGAGGGAGTACTTCGCCCCCGGCGGCGGCGACAAGCAGGTCCTCCCGCAGTACTTCTACCTGCCCTGACGCCTGTCGCAGGCGCCGCGGCGACCACCCGCGACCCCCTGGGATCCCGGCCCGAAGACCCGGGCTCCCGCCCCGAGCACTCGAAGGAGAGACATGCCGGATGACGACCGAGCCGCGACGGACGTCGCCGGGCCCCGGCCCGGAACCGTCCACGGCTGGAAGGCGACGATCGCCGTGGCGATGTCGAACTACATCGAAGCCGGTTCCATCATCGCCCTGGCCACCAGCCTCACCCTGTGGCAGGAGTTCTTCGGCTTCTCCGACTGGACCGTCGGCCTGGTCGCCGCGCTGTCGGCCAACGCGTTCGGCGCCGCGATCGGTGCCGCGATCGGTGGTCCGCTCGGTGACCGCTACGGCCGGAAGTTCATCTACACCTATGACCTGGTGCTCTACATGGTCGGCACCCTGCTGGTCGTGTTCGCCACCCAGGCATGGATGCTCGTGGTGGGCGTGGTCCTGACCGGCATCGCCGTCGGCGCCGGGGTCCCCGTCGCCTGGACCTACATCGCCGAGCAGGCGCCCCGGCTGCGGCGCGCACGGCACGTGGGCACCGCCCAGCTCGCCTGGTCGCTGGGCCCTGCGGTGGTGTTCGCGATCGCCACCGCGCTGGTCCCCCTCGGTGTGCTCGGAACCCGGATCGTCTTCGCCCACCTCTTCGTGATCGCCCTGGTCACCTGGTGGGTGCGGCGCGGCCTGGCGGAATCGACGATCTGGACGGCGCAGAAGGACGATCGCGACGCGGCCACCTCGCGGGGCGAGACCGTGCGGCACCGGGGGCTGCGCGAGCTCCTCTCCCACCCCCGCAACGTCAAGGCGCTGCTGTTCCTCATCGGCGTCTACACCCTGTGGAACACCGTGGCCGGCCAGATGGGCATCTTCATGCCCCGGGTGTATCAGACGGCCGGCGTCGAGAACCCCGCGAACCAGAACCTGCTGCAGGTGCTGCTGTGGACCATGACGGTCGTGGCCACCTACTTCGGGTTCATGCTGCTGGGGGACAGGATCGACCGGCGCCTGCTGTACGGCATCGGCGCCGCGCTGGGGATCATCGCCTGGGTTCTGCTGGTCTTCACCCACGTCACGATGCCTTTGCTGATCATGTTCGCCGTGATCTGGGGCGTCTCCGCCGGCATCGGCGCCCAGGCGTTCTATGCCCTGTGGACGGCCGAGATGTTCGCGACGCCCTACCGCGCCAGCGCCCAGGGCGTGCTGTTCTTCATCGCCCGCATCGCCGTGGGACTGCTGAGCTACTTCTTCCCGACGCTGCTGGCGCTGCAGGGCGTGGCATTCGTCGGCACGATCATGATCGTGCTGCTGGTCGGCTCGCTGCTGATCGGGGTGATCGGGGCGCCGGACACGCGCGGCAAGAGCCTCGAGCAGATCGAGGAAGAACGCTACGGAGCGCGGGTCCAGCCATGAGAATGCCCAGTGAGGCGCGGGCCGCGCAGCGTCCCGCCGAGAGGAGACAGCGACTGTGAACACCACGTCGACGCAGGTCATCAACCGCAACGGAGCCTGGTGCTGGTTCCAGGACGAACGCGCCCTGGTCGATGCCGAGAAGGGGGTCCTGGTCGTCGGCTCGGTCGCCTCCGGCGGCGGCGAGCACGGCCACCGGCGCAAGGGAGACGTGGATCTGACAGTCGTGGACCTGGCCTCCGGGCGGGCCGACGTCGTCACTCTGCACCCCGGCCTGGAGGCCGATGACCACAACGCCCCCGCGCTGTTCCACCGGCCCGACGGTCGCTGGCTCGCCGTCTACACCCGGCACAAGAGCGACCCCTTCACCCGCTGGCGGGTGAGCGCCCCGGGCGACCCCACCACGTGGGGTGAGGAGCGGACCTTCGACTGGAGCGAGCACACCGCGGGCGGCGGCGTCACGTACTCCAACTTGCGCGAGGTCGACGGCCGCCTGTACTGCTTCGCCCGGGCCGTGAACGACGATCCCTGCGCCCTGGTCTCCACCGACCACGGAGAGAGCTGGCAGTACGCGGGCCGGCTCGTCGGCCGCCCCAAGATCGGCTACGTCAACGGCTACGCCCGCTACGCGGACGGCCAGCGCGGCCTGCACCTCCTGGTCACCGACCACCACCCGCGCGACCACGACAACTCGATCTACCACGGCTATCTCTCCGGCGGCCGGCTCCACGACAGCCGGGGCCGCGCGCTGGAGTCCCCGCTGCTGAGCGAGCCCGCACCGGATCAGGCGCTGCTGACCACGGTCCTGGAGGCCGGCACCGAGCTCGGCGGCGCACGCCTCGGCCACGCGTGGACCACAGACCTCCGCGAGGCCGACGGGACGCTCGCGGCCGTGATGACGGCCCGCGCCGACCACGTGGCAGCGCCCGACGGCTCGGATCTCGGCCGCAACGTCGAGGTCCCCGACCTGCGGTTCGTCTACGCCCGCCTCGGGGCCGACGGGACCTGGGGCACCTCGCCGCTGGCCAAGGCAGGCCCCGGACTGCTGCCTCACGAGCAGGACTACACCGGCCTGGCCGCGATCGATCCCTACGACGTCGATACCGTCGTCATCTCCACGCCCATCGACCCGCGCGATGACGCCCGCCTCGCCCGGCGCGAGCTGTTCGAGGGACGCACCGAGGACGAGGGCCGCAGCTGGCGATGGACCCCGCTCACCCAGGACTCCGAGGTCGACAACCTGCGCCCGATCATCGCCCCCGGCGACCCGGAGACCACGCGTCTGCTGTGGTTCCGCGGCGACATGCGCTCCTCACAGGACTACGACTGCGAGATCGCCCTGCGCAGCACGCCACGGCGCCGCGCGAGGTCCGAGGAATCGGCTCCCGCCGCGGAGACCGCCACCTCGGAGGCCGCCACCTCGGAGGCCGCCACCGCGGAGACCGCTACCGCGGAGACGGCCATGGTCGCGCGACTCAGCACGCTGCGCGGCCACGCCACCTGGGACGAGGCCGGGCAGGACGCCCAGCGCGCCTGGGAGGCCCCGTACGGGCCCGCCGAGCAGTGGCCGCTCACCGTGGAGGACCGCCTGCTGCCCGGGCCGCACGGTCGGGTGCCGGTGCGGCTGTACACCCCGCAGGCCCCGGCCACCGGCCCACGCCCCTGCCTGGTGTGGCTGCACGGCGGTGCCTTCGTCCACGGTGACCTCGACATGCCCGAGGGCGACCACGTGGCGCGCGGCGTCGCGGGCCGGGCCGACGCGGTCGTGGTCTCCGTCGACTACCGCCTGTGCGATCAGCCCGACGGCACGCCCGCGCGAGGGTTCCCCGACGGTCCCGGCCACGTCCATGCCCCGATCCCCCTGGACGATGCGTGCGCGGCCATGGCGTGGGTGCGGAAGAACGCGGAGAGCCTCGGCATCGACCCGGCCCGGATCGCGATCGGCGGTGCCAGCGCGGGCGGTGCCCTGGCCGCGGCCGGGTCGCTTCGGCTGGCCGAGGAGGGCGCACCACCGGCGGCGTCCCTGCTGATGTACCCGGTGGCGCATCCGCTGATGCCGGAGGCGACCCCCGAGGAGGCCGAGGCGCTCGCCGCCACGCCGGAGATGCTCAGGTTCCCGCCCGAGCGGATGCGGGAGATGTCCGAGAACTATCTCGGCGGGCCGCTGCCGGAGGCGAGCCCGTACGAGTTCCCAGGACTGGCGAGCCGCGAGCAGCTGGCCGTGCTGCCCCGCACTTACCTCGAGGCCGACGAGTTCGACGACCTGCGCCTCAGCGCCCGCCGCTATGCCGAGCAGCTGCGCGAGGCCGGGGTCGACGTCGAGTACGTCGTCTGTCGCGGCGTCTCCCACGGGCATCTGAACAAGGTGGGCCTGCCGCAGGCCTTCGCCTCGATGGACACGATGGCGAAGCTGCTTGGCGAACTCTGAGTGCGGCGGGGCCGCTCGCTCTCACTCCCGGATCACAGCCACCCAGCTGACCTGGATGTCCGGTGACCGTGTCGGATGCAGGGTCAGCGTGATCGCTCCGGAGGCGTCGGGCCGGATCCCGGTGTACGCCGCCGCCTCCGCGGTGCCGGTGAACAACCGCTGCGTCTCGGTGACCTCGCCGTTGACGCGCACCTCGGCGGCTCGGTTCGCCCACGGCCAGGGGTCGTAGTAGCCGACGTGGACCGCATAGCTCGCCTCGTCGAGGTTTCCGAACCGGTAGGTGAGGTCATCGTGATCGGTCCCGTAGCGCAGTGAGCGGTCCATCGAGTCCGTCGCGCTGCCCGAGGACTGCGAGCGACCCTCATAGCCCCACCGGGCGCCGGTGCCGGGATCCGTGCCGAAGGGCTGATCCGCCGCCGAGTTCCGCAGCGGTCGGCCCGACGCCTCCTGGCGCAGTGCGAGGTAGTCGCTGGTCTCCGCCCCGCCGGCGTTGACCAGGTAGGCGATGTGGTGGGGAGCAACCAGCACCAGCCGGCGCAGCGTCAGGCCCTCGGGCCCCGCCAGGGTGCCGGTGACTTCGACCTGCCCGGGGCGGTCGAGCTCGGCCTGCCAGCTCACGTGGCGCGTCTCCGCAGCGCTCCCGTCAATGTGCAGTCGTGCGGTGCGCGGCAGGCGCTCGGTCTGGCCGAAGCGGACGGAGGCCGGCATTCGCGCCTCGACGGTGTAGACGGGCTGGGCAGGCTGATCCTCCCAGCTCCAGCTCTCCTCCCAGAGGATCGAGGTCTCGGTGCCCTCGCCGAAGCGCATGGGCAGCCACACGTAGGGGGAGCCGGCGAGGTCGGAGGGCGTCCAGCGGTCGCCCATGTAGATATAGACGCCGCGCTCGGGGTCGACAGGGATGACGCAGGTGCTCTGCGAGCCGTACGTGTCCGACGCTCCCTCACCGCTGATGGGGCTGCCGTGATCGGTCCACTCGCCGAGGATCTCCGTGGCCGTGGCGTACTGGGCCGGGTTCGGGTCCCAGCCCGTCGCGCCCGACGTGATCAGGTAGTACGTGCCCGCGCGCTTGAACAGGGCGGGCGCCTCGCGGTGGGCGCCGATGTAGGGCCGGGTGAAGTCCACGCCCTTGACCGCGTCCTCCGGGCCGGTGGCCAGGTACGTGAACTCCTCGTCGAGCCGGGAGATGAACAGCGAGTAGTTCTCCTCGCTGGAGTAGATGATGTACGCCGTGCCGTCGTCGTCGAGGAACAGGTTCATGTCCCGCGCCATCCCCGGGTTGTCCGGCTGGTAGTTCTCCTCGCCCTCGGGAGCGACGTGCAGACGGTAGCTGTCGATCCACCGGAACGGCCCGGTGGGGGAGTCGGCCACGGCCACACCCGCCCGCGCCTTGGCGTACTGCGCGTTGGACGTCTCGGACGGCCCGTCGGCGTGAACCCACATCACCCACGTCCCCCGAACCTCGTTGCGCAGGACCTTGGGTCGCTCGAGGATCGCGGGGTTCGCCTCGGTGTCGGGATCGTTGACCGTGACCAGGTCGCGGATCACCGCGGCCTTCTCGTCGTCGGTGTAGTCCCCGTACAGCGCGGTGAAGTACGGGTCGCTCTCGAGCTGGTCGGCGTGGTCGAGGGCGCGCAGCGCCAGCCCTTCGTCCTCCCAGGAGTACAGGTCGCGAGAGGAGTACACGTGGATGCCGGGACTGTCGTGGTACCCGTTCGAGCGGTCCTCGCCGTACCAGTAGTACAAGGGTCCCTCGGCGTCCGCGGTGACCAGCACCTGGCCACCGTGAGCCTGGATGATCTCGCCATCGGTGTCCTGCCACGGCTCGCCCGGGGAGAAGGAGCCCGCCGGATCCGGGGAGGGATCCTCGGCCCAGGCGGCGGTGGTGGCCAGGCCGGCCAGCGGTGCGGCGAGCAGAGCGCCGGTCAGGACGCGGCGGCGGGGAAGAGGTGTGGAGCGGTGCGGCACGGAGGACTCCTCGTCGAGTCGTGTCATTCGCCGGAAAGCGTTTTACCGTGCTCCACGGTAGCGCAGCGGAGCGGTGCCGTGGGCTGGAACCACGAGATCGATAGCGGTGGAGCCGGGAGCGACGTCGGTCTTCCCTCAGGCCCCCAGCAGGCGCTCGACGTAAGCGTTCGTGAACTTCCGGCCCGGATCGAGCCGGTCGCGCAGGGCGAGGAAGTCCGGCAGGCGCGGGTACTGCGCCCGCACGGTCTCAGGATCCAGGGTGAACACCTTGCCCCAGTGCGGGCGCGGTGCGAACGGGGCCAGGCGCTCCTCGATCTCCGGGAGCAGCGCGTCCACCTCTGCCGGCAGCTGCTTCCACGTGAAGTGCACGCACGCGCTGTCGCGCTGGTAGGCGGGGGAGAGCCAGAGCTCGTCGGCCGCGACGGTGCGCACCTCCGAGGCGTGCAGCAGAGGACGGATCCGCTCACCCAGCTCCGTCACGGCGGCCAGTGCCTCGCCCACCTGCTCGCGCGGGATGAGGTACTCCGACTGGATTTCCTCCCCGTTGCTCGGGGTGAACTCGAGCCGGAAATGGGGCAGGCGTTCATGGGACGGGCCGGGTTCGCCGGTCTGGTCGGTGGTGAAGTCCGCCGGCATGCCCGGCAGCGGGTGGACGGCCTCCAGGGCGCGCCGGCCACCGAGCCACGCATCGGGCAGTGGATCCTCGACGGCGGCGGACTGCTTGACCCAGGCCTGGGCGATGCGGCCGTCCCAGTGGTGGAACAGGCTCACGCTGTACCCGCCGGCGAGCATGGCCAGCAGATCCGCCGAGCCCATCCGGTCCGCGGGGAAGTCCAGGTGGACGCTCTGGCGCACCTCGAACGCGGGCACCAGGTCGAGGGTCAGGTGCGTGGTGATGCCGAGCGAGCCGAGGGCGAGGATCACCCCGCCGAAGATCTCCGGGTCCCGCTCGCGGGTGAGCTCGAGCAGGTCGCCGTCGGCCGTGACCATCTCGATCGACCGCACCGAGGCCGCCAGCGCGCGGTTGCCGTCGCCGGAGCCGTGGGTGCCGGTCGCGCTGGCCCCCGCCACCGAGATGTGGGGGAGCGAGCCCATGTTCGCCAGCGCCCACCCGGCCTCGGCCGCTGCCAGGGCCAGCTCGCCGTAGCGGACGCCGGCGCCGACGCGCGCGGTGCCGGCCGCGGAGTCGATGTCGATGTCCGCGGGCAGCTGCGCCAGGGTCACCAGGTCCGCGTCGCTCGCCGCGATCGCGGAGAAGGAGTGCCGTGTGCCCAGCGCCCGGATCCGCGGGGACGAGGTCACGAGCTCCCGGAGCTCCTCGAGCGATCTCGGGGCGTGCAGCGGGCCGGGACCGTAGTCGATGGTCCCCGACCAGCTCGAGCCAGGGGCCGTGAAGACCGGCTCGTGCCGGGGCTCGGGAGAGGTCATGCGCGCCACCTCGTCGTGTCGCCGGGCTGGCTCAGAAGCCCTGGCCGAGGCGGTAGAAGACCTGGTTGGTGCGCAGCTCCTGGGCGAAGGAGCGCACGGTCGTCTCCTCGTCGATGACGGCGAGCTCGAGGTCGCCGATCTGGGCGAGGTCCTGCCAGGTCTCCAGGTCCACGGCGTTGCTCATCACGGTGTGGTGGGCGGCGCCGGCGGTCAGCCAGCACTCGGCGGAGGTCGCGAAGTCCGGCGCGGGCTCCCACACGGCGCAGGCGACCGGCAGGTTCGGCAGCGCCTCGTCGGGCTCGACGACGTCGACGACGTTGGCGATCAGGCGGAAGCGCTCGCGCATGTCGCTCATGGCCACCACGACGGCCGGGCCGGCGTCGGCCGTGAACTTCAGCCGCACCGGGTCCTCCCGGTCGCCGATGCCCAGCGGATGAATCTCCAGAGAGGGCTTCGAGGTGGTCAGCGAGGGGGAGACCTCGAGCATGTGCGCGCCGAGGATCTTCTCCTTGCCGGGGGTGAGCTCGTAGGTGTAGTCCTCCATGAGGGAGGCGCCGCCGGGCAGGCCGTAGCCCATCACAGCGGCCACGCGCACCAGGATCGCGGTCTTCCAGTCGCCCTCGGCGCCGAAGCCGTACCCGTCGGCCATGAGGCGCTGGACCGCCAGGCCCGGCAGCTGCCGCAGCCCGCCGAGGTCCTCGAAGTTCGTGGTGAACGCGCCGAAACCGCCGGATTCGAGGAACGAGCGCAGCCCCAGCTCCTGGCGGGCGCCGTAGCGCAGCGACTCGTGGCGCTCGCCGCCGGCCCGCAGCTCGGGGGCGAGGTCGTAGAGCTCCTCGTACTCGGACACCAGGGCGTCGATCGCGGAGTCCTCGATGCCGTCGACGACCTCGACCAGATCGTTGACGCCCCAGGTGTTCACGGAGACGCCCAGGCGCAGCTCGGCCTCGGTCTTGTCGCCCTCGGTGACGGCGACGCCGCGCATGTTGTCCCCGAAACGGGCGAGCTTCAGCGAGTGCATCTCGGCCCAGCCGGTGGCGGCGCGGGCCCAGCGGCCCACCTTCGCCTGCACCGACGGATCGCTCGCGTGGCCGACGACGGTCTTGCGGTTCACGCCCAGGCGGGTGGCGATGTAGCCGAACTCGCGGTCGCCGTGGGCGGCCTGGTTGAGGTTCATGAAGTCCATGTCGATGCTGGACCAGGGCAGTTCGACGTTGGCCTGGGTGTGCAGGTGCAGCAGCGGTGTGCGCAGCGCGTCCAGACCCTGGATCCACATCTTGGCCGGGGAGAACGTGTGCATCCAGGCGATGACGCCGACGCAGGCGGGATCGGCGTTGGCGGCCAGGGCGACCTCGCGGATCGCGTCGCGGTCGGTCAGCACCGGCTTCCAGACGATCTTGACGGGGATGTCGCCCGCGGCGTCGAGCGTCTCGGCGATGGTGCGGGACTGGTCGGCGACCTGGTCGAGCGTCTCCGGGCCGTACAGGCCCTGGCTGCCGGTGAGGAACCAGATCTCGCGGGTCTCGAAGGGGTTGTCCACAGTGACTCCTCCAGGGAGAGAAAGAAGGGGCGGGGCGGATGCGTCGCAGGATGGGCCGCACCGCCAGGTGATACTTCTAGGGTGAACGTTCACATCGCGGGAGTCAAGCGGTGCGGGGCAAGCCCTGCCGGTCTGGGACGCCGTACGCCGATCGAGTCGCGAGTTATATGCGTTAACCGGCCCTGAAGTGCCAATAACTCGCGACTCGACCCACCGGACCCGGACCTGACCGCAGCTCCGGCCCCGCCACCTGAACACAGAAGGAGGCCGGCCCGAGTGGGCCGGCCTCCTTCATGCGCGAGACGTGGGGGAGTCGGTGTGCACGCCCGACGGGCGGAACCGCGAGGGCGCCGCTGCGGGCCTCACACCGACGTCATGTCACTCCGTGTCGGCGTCCGCCTCGCGGGACGTCGGGGCGGAGCCGCCGCGACCGCCCTCGGGCCGGCCACCGCTGCGGCGGGCGAAGGCTCCGCGAGTGCGTTCCAGGCGGTAGTCGATGCGGTCGTCGACGATCGACTCCAGCTCGCCGCTCTCGGCCAGGGAGGAGTTCACCTCTCCGGTCAGATGCGTGGTCAGGACTTCCAGGCGACGGATGCGCGCGTGCTCGGTGAGCACGGCGTGGTCGATGCCCAGCGCCTTGATCAGGGCCACGCACATCAGGATCAGGATGATGCTGAACGGCAGCGCGGTGATCAGCGAACCGGCCTGCAGCGCTTCGAGACCGCCCGAGAGAAGCAGGGCGATGGCCAGGAAGCCCTCGAGCAGCGCCCACAGGACGCGGGACCACACCGGCGGGTTCGGGTGGCCGCCGGAGGCCAGCATGTCCACCACCAGCGACCCGGAGTCCGAGGAGGTGATGAAGAAGATCGCGACCAGGATGATGGCCAGGATCGAGAGCAGGCCGGTCAGCGGGAAGCCCTCGAAGATCCGGAACATGGATGCCTCAGCGGTGACGTCCCCGAGGTCACCGGCACCGAACCACTGGCGGAACAGGCCGTTGCCGCCCCAGATGGAGAACCAGATCATGCCGACGAGCGAGGGGACCAGCAGCACGCCGGCGACGAACTCGCGCACGGTGCGGCCCTTGGAGATGCGGGCGATGAAGACGCCGACGAAGGGTGCCCAGGCGATCCACCAGCCCCAGTAGAACAGTGTGTTGCCGGAGAACCAGGACTGCGCCTCCTCGGAGCGGTTGTACGCGCCGACGTCGAGGGTCATGTGGAAGATGTTGGCGAAGTAGAAGCCCAGCGACTCGACGAAGTTCTGCGCCAGGAAGACGGTGGGCCCGAACACGAGCGCCACGATCATCAGCAGACCGGCCAGCGACAGGTTGATGTTCGAGAGCCACTTGATGCCGACGCCGACGCCGCTGACCACGGACAGCGTGGCCAGGAAGCTGATGATGACGATCAGCACGATGAGGAAGCCGTCGCCGGCGCCCTGGACCAGGCCGATCGCGTCGAGGCCGGCGGCGATCTGCTGGACGCCGAGGCCGAGGGACGTGGCGATGCCGAAGACGGTGCCGAAGATGGCCAGGACGTCGATGACGTCGCCGACCCAGCCCTTGACCCGCTCGCCGAAGATGGGCTCGAGCGCCCAGCGGATGGAGACGGGACGGCCGCGGCGGTGGATCGCGTAGGCCAGGGCGAGACCGATGATGGCGTACACGGCCCAGGGGTGCAGGCCCCAGTGCATGAAGGTCTGGGCCATGGCCAGACCGGAGAGCTCGACGCCCTCACCCTCCCAGGTGGGCTTGACGTTGTTGGTGGTGTAGCCCAGCGGTTCGGCGACGCCGTAGAAGACGAGGCCGATGCCCATGCCGGCCGCGAACAGCATCGCGAACCAGGAGAAGAGGGGGAACTCGGGCTCGTCGTCGTCGCGGCCCAGACGGATCCCGCCGTAGGGGGTGATGGCCAGGATGATCGAGAAGACGACGAACAGGCCGATGATGAGCATGTAGTACCAGCCCAGATCGGCCACGATCCAGCCCTGGACGCCGGCCATCACCGTGTCGGTGGTGGCCGGGAACAGGACCGCCAGCAGCGCCACGGCCAGGATGATGATCAGCGCGGGCCAGAACACGGCGGGCGCGATGGTGCCCTTGCCGATGCGGGCACCCTGACGGCGCAGCTTCTCCGTGATGGCCTCATCGCTGTCGTCGTCGGCGATCTGGAGGCTGCGGGGCAGGTGCACGGTCTCCGGCAGGTCCTCCGGCCACGCGGTCGGGTCGGACGCCGGCGAAGGGTCGCCTCCGCCTGCTTGGTTCTCGGGGGCGCTCATGTCCATCCGTTCTCTCGAGGTCAGTTACCGGCCCAGCTTGGTCAGTTCCCAGTCGATCTTCAACCCTGAAACGGGCAGGCATGCTATAAGCGGTGCGCGACCGGTGCAGGTCACGCGGCAGATCAGGGCGAAGCGCGGGTCGCTCGCCCGTCGAGCATGTCACACGCCAGGCGGATTCAGCACGGGATGAGCGGACCTCGGACCCCCGCAGTCCGGGTGGTCGGGCCCGGATAGGCGTGTCTCGGGACACAGGCGCCCGGTGGCGACGCAACCACCCGGGACAGGGTGACGTCGACTCTCAGCGCTGGCCGTAGACGTTCTGGTAGCGGTCGTAGAGCGCGTCGATGATGGCCGGCTCGATGGGCAGCGGATCGCCGAGCTGCATCGAGACGTGCACCGTACGCGCGACCTCTTCGCACATCACGGCGGCCTTGACGGCATCGCGCGCGTCCTTGCCGATCGTGAAGGGGCCGTGGTTCTGCATCAGCACCGCGCGGGAGCGGGAGCCGCGGAGCGTCTCGACGATGCCGCGGCCGATGGAGTCGTCCCCGATCACGGCGAACGGGCCGACGGGGATCGGGCCGCCGAACTCGTCGCCCATCATCGTCAGCACGCAGGGGATCTCCTGGCCGCGGGCGGCCCAGGCGGTGGCATAGGTGGAATGGGTGTGGACCACGCCGCCCACCTCGTCCATGTGCTCGTACACGTAGGCGTGCGCCGCGGTGTCCGACGAGGGCACCAGGGTCTCCGGGGTGCCGTCGTCGATCTTCGCGCCGTCCAGCGTGCACACGACCATGTTCTCCGGGGCCAGCTCGTCGTAGGAGACCCCTGACGGCTTGATGACGAACAGCCCCGGCACCTCGGGGCCGGTGGCGGCGACGCGCTCGGAGACGTTGCCGGCGGTCCAGACCACCAGTTCGTTCCGGGGCAGCTCGGCGTGCAGGGCCGCGACGCGCTCGCGGGCGGCGGCCACCGCGTCCTGGGTGGGCTGCGGCAGTTCGGTGAGGGTCAGCGGCACGGGGACTCCTTGGTCAGAGGCGGTCGGATGGGAACGGGACGGGGCGCTCAGTCGAGGACCTCGCCGGCCAGTCGCTCGACCTGCAGGCCGGTGCGGTAGCCGGCCAGCCACTTGGCATGGCCGGCCATGCCGTCGGGGTCCGGGTCCAGGGTCGAGAGCTCCTGGGAGGCGAAGACATGCGTGGCCAGGAAGTCGTGGAGGGATTCCTGGTCCCGCCCCGCGGCGGTGTGCGCGGTGTGGGCGGCCAGCAGCGCCATTCCCCAGGCTCCGCCCTCGCCGGCGGACTCGCCGACGGCCACCGGGGTGGCGATCGCGTCGGCGAGGACCTGCTGGGCCACGCCCTGGGTGCGGAAGATGCCGCCGTGGGCGTACATCACGTCCAGCTGCACGCCCTCGTCCTTCAGCAGCGCCTCCATGCCCACCGCGAGCGCCCCGAAAGCGCCGTAGAGCTGGGAGCGCATGAAATTCTCCAGGGTGAAGCGGGCTTCCTGCTCCCGCACGAGCAGGGGCCGTCCCGAGGGGACGCCCGTCTGGTGCTCACCGGAGACGTAGTTGTAGGACAGCACGCCGCCGGCGTCGGGATCGCCCTGGCCGCCGGCGCCGAACAGTGCGCCGAAGAGCTCCTCCGGGCCGACGGGGTGGCCGGTCAGCTCGGCGAAGCGCGAGAACAGCCCCAGCCAGGCGTCGAGGTCGGTGGTGCAGTTGTTGGTGTGGATCATCGCCACCGGATTGCCCGACGGCGTGGTGACCAGGTCGATCTCCTCGCGCGGGCCGGACAGCGGCCCCTCCAGCACCACCATCGCGAAGGCGCTGGTGCCGGCGCTGACATTGCCGGTGCGGGGTGCGATCGCGTGCGTGGCGACCATGCCGGTGCCGGCGTCGCCCTCGGGAGGAGCGGCGACGGCCCCGGGCTGCAGCGAGCCGGAGGGGTCCAGCAGGGCGGCCCCCTCGACGGTCAGGGAGCCGGCGTCCTGCCCGGCCACGAGCACCTCGGGGAGGATGTCGGGCAGGGACCACGGCAGCTCCGTCACGCCGTCGAGGGCTGCGAACCGCTCCAGCTGCTCGGGGTCGAAGCGGTCCCCCGAGGCGGCGATCGGGAACATGCCGCTGGCATCGCCCACGCCGAGCGCCTTGCGGCCGGTGAGCTGCCAATGCACGTATCCGGCCAACGTCGTCAGGAAGTCGATCCGGGGCACGTGGTCCTCGCCGTGCATCACCGCGTGCATCAGGTGGGCGACGCTCCAGCGCAGCGGGATGTTCAGCTCGAAGGTGCGGCTGAGCAGCGCTGCGGCGTCGGCCGTGTAGGTGTTGCGCCAGGTGCGGAACGGGGCCAGCTGCTCGCCGTCGGCGTCGAAGGGGAGGTAGCCGTGCATCATCGCGGAGATGCCGATGCTCGCCAGTCGGGTGAGCTCGACGTCGTGGCGTTCGCGCACGTCCCGCGCGAGGTCGGCGTAGCAGGCGCGGATGCCGTCCCAGGTGGCATCGAGGGAGTACGTCCAGCTGCCGTCGACGAGCTCGTTCTCCCACGCGTGCGAGCCGGTGCCGATCACTGCGCCGGCATCGTCGACCAGGGCGGCCTTGATGCGGGTCGATCCCAGCTCGAGGCCGAGGTGGGCGCGACCGTCGGCGACGAGGGCGGCGGGGCTCGCGGCGGAGCTGGGGGTGTGGTGTGCTGAGGACACGGCATCGTGCGTCATGACACCAGCCAACCAGCCCCAGCACGCGGTGTCAACGTTCACATCCGGTGTGTCCCTCAGGCGTCTCCGGGCGCCGCGGGATGACTCGCGGCAGCGGTCGGGGCTCTCAGTGGGTGCGCTCGGCGCCGGTGGAGCGCCGCACCACCAGCCGCGGCGGCAGGGTGCAGGGGGTGCCGGCGGGCACGTCCTCGCCGTCGAGGAGATCCAGCAATCGGCCCAGGGCCACTCGTCCCAGTTCGGCGAAGGGCTGGGAGACCGTGGTCAGGGACGGGATCAGGAACTCGGCCCCGAGGGTGTTGTCGAACCCGACGACCGCGACGTCCTCGGGAACGCGCAGCCGGTGCTCGTGCAGGGCATGCAGGACGCCGATGGCCATCATGTCGTTGGCGGCGAAGATCGCGTCCGGCAGGCCGCGCGCGATCAGAGCGGTCGTCAGGTCGTAGCCCGAGCGCGGCGTCCAGTCCCCGGGGCCGACGATCTCGCCGTCGAGGTCATGCTGCTCGAGCGCCAGGTCGAAGCCGTCGCGGCGGGCACGGGCGTCGAACCAGTCCGCGGGGCCCGCGGCGTGGACCACCGAACGGGCACCGGTCCCGGCGAGGTGCTCGACGATCTGCATCGCGCCGAGCTGCTGATCGACCCCGACCACACGCACGTCCGGCACTCGGGGAGCCTGCGCCGAGACCGCCAGGACGGGGGTGTGGCGGGCCACCGCGGCCACGGCGGGGACCATCGCCTCATGGGCGGCCACCACCAGGATCCCGTCGGCCCCGGAGCCCACCAGCTCGGCGCCGACGGAGCGGTCCTCGGCATCGCCAGGGCCGACGGTCGTCAGCAGCACCGAGTAGCCGGCTTCGCGGGCGGCGGTCTCGATCGCCGTGGTGGTCTCGGCCGGGCCGAAGAGGGAGGACCCGTCGGTGAGAACCCCGATGAGGGAGGAGCGCGTGGTCTTCAGGGCTCGCGCGGCGCGATTGCGGGTGTACCCGAGCGCGGCGATCGCCTCTTCCACCCGGGACCTGGTCTCCGGTCGGACGATCTCCGGCTCGTTGAGCACTCGGGAGACGGTCTGGTACGAGACGCCGGCGCGTGCGGCGACGTCGGCCATCGAGGGGCGGCGGGCCGGGGTGGTCATCCTCGTTCCTTCCGTCCGGCGGGTTCTGTGTGCGGGCCCTGCCCGCGGGGCTCTGCGGGCTCCGGCCTGCGAGCTCTGGCTCACGGGGCCACGGCCGAGGGGGACGACGGCCGGCATGCGCCGGTCACCGGTCATCGCGGGCCCGGTCGGAGATTCGTCCACCATGACGTCCGCCGTGATGTGAACGTTAGCATCCGGCGCCCCGGTGGCGCACTCGAACCGCGACGCCGAGGGGTCGGCGTCGGCGCGGAGGGGAGGTCCGCATGCAGACGGCGGCTGTCGATCCGCCCCGACCCGGGCGCTGACCAGCGGAAAGGGCATTCCCTGCACCGTCGGCCGGGTCGTTGCCGAGTTGTGACCGCAGCGGTCACTGTCTTCCTTGACATCTGCTTGAATGTGAACGTTAGCATTCGAGACGTTCCGCACCGCACCGGGTCGGAACGCATCGAGCACGGGCCCGTCCGGGGCCCGCACAGTCCCCGCCGACGACAGGTCGGCGTCTCCGGTCGGCGAAGTCGCCTGCCGGGGTGGTCGCATGGCAGCGGCCCCGGGGCGAACCCACCTGCTGCAGGTTGCAGACGGCGATTTCGAGGAGGAAACACCATGTACAACCGGAGAAGCTTCATGCTGGGAGCTGCGGGCAGTGCGGCCGCGCTCACCCTGGCGGCCTGCGGCGGAGAGGGCGCCGGTTCCGGCGGTCCCGACCCCGAGGCGGACCCCAGTGACCTGACCGTCGGCGTCGCGATGCCGACCCAGACCTACGAGCGCTGGGTCAAGGACGGCGACAACATCAAGGCGGGCCTGGAGGACAAGGGCTACACCGTCGACATGCAGTACGCCGACGACGACATCCCCACCCAGCAGCAGCAGATCGACCAGATGATCACCTCGGGCGTCGCCGCTCTGCTCGTCGCCTCGATCGACGGCGCCTCCCTGTCGGCCCAGCTGGACGCCGCCGCGTCGGCCGGTATCCCGGTCATCGCCTACGACCGCCTGCTGACCGACAGCGAGAACGTCGACTTCTACGTCACCTTCGACAACTACGAGGTGGGGGTCAACCAGGCCAACGCCCTGCTGTACGGGCTCGGCTTCCTGGATCAGGAGTTCAACGAGGCCCCGGAGGCCCCGGAGGGACCGCTGAACGTCGAGCTGTTCGCCGGGTCGCTCGACGACAACAACGCCCACCTGTTCTGGCAGGGCGCCATCGACACGCTCCAGCCCTACTTCGACGACGGCCGGCTCGTCGTCCCGTCGGGCCAGATGGACATCGAGCAGGCCGCCACCCAGCGCTGGGAGCAGGAGACCGCCCAGACGCGCATGGAGAACCTGCTGACCACGCACTACAACGGCGGCGAGGAGCTGGACGGTGTGCTCGCCCCGGCCGACCCGCTCTCCCGCGGCATCATCAACGCGCTGCAGAACGCCGGCCTCGGCCCCACCATCGAGGAGGGTCTGCCCGTGGTGACCGGGCAGGACGCCGAGATCGCCTCGATCAAGCTGATCGCCGACGGCGTCCAGCACTCGACGATCTTCAAGGACACCCGCGATCTCGCCGAGCAGGCCATCGTCGCCGCCGAGGCGTTCCTGAAGGGCGAGGAGCCCGAGGCCAACGACACCGAGACCTACGACAACGGGGTGAAGGTCGTGCCGTCGTACCTGCTCGAGGTGCAGATGGTCCTCGCCGAGAACTACGAGGAGATCATGGTCGACTCCGGGTACTACACCGAGGAGCAGGTCGAATCCGGCCAGCTCTGAGCCGGCCACCACTGGAGCACTGAGGCGAGGGTCCGGCCATGCCCACCGGCAGGCCGGGCCCTCCCGCCCGAAGGAGGGCCCATTGAACGATCACATCCTCGAGATGCGGTCCATCACCAAGCGATTCCCCGGCGTCACCGCCCTCAAGGATGTGTCCCTGACGGTGCACGAGGGCGAGATCCACGCCATCTGCGGCGAGAACGGCGCCGGCAAGTCCACCCTGATGAAGGTGCTCTCCGGTGTCGAGCCGGCCGGCACCTACGACGGCGAGATCCACTTCCGGGGCCGCCCCGTCAGCTTCTCCTCGGTCAACGACTCCGAGGCCGAGGGCATCGTGATCATCCATCAGGAGCTCGCCCTGGTGCCCCACCTGTCCGTCGCCGAGAACATCTTCCTGGGCAACGAGCAGGCCAGGGGTGGGATCGTCAGCTGGCACGAGACCAACGCGCGCGCCGCCGAACTGCTGGCGCGCGTGGGCCTGGACGAGAACCCGGTGACGCCCGTCGGCAACCTCGGCGTGGGCAAGCAGCAGCTGGTCGAGATCGCCAAGGCGCTCTCGAAGAACGTCCGCCTGCTGATCCTCGACGAGCCGACGGCCGCACTGAACGACGACGACTCCGAGCATCTGCTGGGTCTCATCCGCGGCTTGCGGGACGAAGGCGTGACCAGCATCATCATCTCCCACAAGCTGGGGGAGATCGCGGCGATCGCCGACTCCACGACGGTCATCCGTGACGGCTCGACCATCGAGACGATCGACATGCGCGTCGCCGAGGACCAGCAGACCACGCTGATCCCGCGCCTGATCAAGGGGATGGTGGGCCGCGACATGGACCACCTCTTCCCCGAGCGCCACGCCGAGATCGGCGAGGAGATCTTCCGGATCGAGGACTGGCACGTCACCCATCCCACCCAGCCAGGACGCACCGTCGTCGACGGGGCGTCGCTGAACGTCCGCGCGGGCGAGGTGGTCGGCATCGCCGGCCTCATGGGAGCCGGCCGCACCGAGCTCGCGATGAGCGTGTTCGGCCACTCCTACGGTCGGGACATCTCGGGCACGGCCTACATGCACGGCAAGCCCGTGCGGATGCGCTCGGTCGCCGACGCGATCGATCAGGGCATCGCCTACGTCTCCGAGGACCGCAAGCAGTACGGACTGAACCTGATCCAGGACATCCGCACCAACGTCACCGCGGCGGGGCTGGGCAAGGTCAGCAGGGGCGGCTGGATCGACTCCAACCAGGAGATCGCGGTCGCCGAGAAGTACCGCTCCTCGCTGAACATCAAGACGCCGACGGTCCTGTCCCTGGTCGGCAAGCTCTCCGGCGGCAACCAGCAGAAGGTGGTGCTCAGCAAGTGGCTGTTCACCGAGCCCGAGCTGCTGATCCTCGACGAGCCCACCCGCGGCGTCGACGTCGGCGCGAAGTACGAGATCTACACGATCATCAATCAGCTCGCCGAGGCCGGCAAGGCCATCATCGTCATCTCGTCGGAGCTGCCCGAAGTCATGGGCCTCTCCGACCGCATCTACACATTGTCCGTGGGCCGGATCACCGGTGAGATCCCCGCCCAGGACGCCACGCAGGAGCGCCTCATGGAGCTCATGACCATGGAGAGGGAGTGAACACGCCTCATGGCGGGAACCTCTGACCTCAAGGAACTGCTGACGCGCAACATGCGTCAGAGCGGTATCTACATCGCGTTCGTGCTCATCGTCGTGCTGTTCACGATCCTCACCGGGGGAGCGCTGCTGAGCCCCGGCAACCTGACCAACCTGGTGCTGCAGTACTCCTACATCCTGATCCTCGCGATCGGGATGGTGCTGATCATCGTCGCCGGGCACATCGACCTCTCCGTGGGTTCGGTGGTCGCCCTGACCGGCGCGGTCTCGGCCGTCGTGGTGATCGGCAACGGGATGCCCTGGTGGATGGGCGTCCTGGCGGCGCTGGGCACCGGCGTGCTGGTCGGCCTGTGGCAGGGCTTCTGGGTGGCGTTCGTCGGCATCCCCGCCTTCATCGTCACCCTCGCGGGCATGCTCATCTTCCGCGGCATGACCATGCAGGTCCTCGGCAACGTCTCCCTCTCCCCGTTCCCGAACGAGTATCAGTACATCTCCGGCGGCTTCCTCAACGGCCTCATGGGCGGGTACGGGTACGACGCGTTCACGCTGTTCCTCGCGGCCGCGCTGGTCGTGGTCTTCGTGATCCAGCAGTACCGCGGGCGTCTGGCGAAGCTGAAGTACAGCCAGCCCGTCGAGGCCCTGTGGCTGTTCATTCTGAAGAACATCCTGGTCGCGGCCGTGGTCATGGCTTTCGCCTGGCAGCTCGCCAACGCGCGCGGCCTGCCGGTGGTGCTGATCCTGCTGGCCGCGCTGATCCTGATCTACGGATTCGTCAGCCAGCGCACCATCATCGGTCGCCACGTCTACGCCATGGGCGGCAACCTCCAGGCCGCGAAGCTCTCCGGCGTCAAGACCCGGCGCGTGAACATGCTGCTGTTCATCAACATGGGCCTGCTCTCCGCAGTGGCGGGCATCGTCTACTCGGCGCGCTCGAACAGCGCGCAGCCGGGTGCCGGCGAGATGTTCGAGCTCGACGCGATCGCCGCGGCGTTCATCGGTGGTGCGGCCGTGACCGGTGGCATCGGCAAGGTCCAGGGCGCGATCATCGGCGGCCTGATCATGGCCGTGATGTCCAACGGCATGCAGATCATGGGCATCCACCAGTCCACGCAGTCCGTCGTCCGCGGCGTGGTGCTCGTCCTCGCCGTCGCCTTCGACGTGTGGAACAAGAAGCGGGCATCTGCGGGAAGCTGAGCAGCTGAGTAGCTGAGTAGCTGAGCAGCGGGAAGCTGAGTAGCTGACCAGCTGACCAGCTGACCAGCTGAGTAGCTGGTTCAGCGACCAGTTGAGCCGTGGCAAGAAGGTGTAGCTGAGCGGACCGTGACCCCTCGCAGAGAGGGTCGCGGTCCGCTCAGCTACATGTTTGTGCCAGGCCGCCGGGACAGAGCCGGCATCGCCGGGAGGCGCGCTTCGTCTGTGCTGGTCACAGGGTCGCGCGAGAGCCGGCGACTCGTCGCTCGCCGATCCGTTGCGCACCGACCTACAACGATGTAAAGTCCGGGAACACGTAGTCACGTGACGCAGTGCACTCGCACTGATCGCGGGCGCTCGTGGTGCACGGGCATCGATCCACGTCGGTGGGCGGTCCGAGCGGTACGACGCACAGGCCACCGTCGGCCTGTCTCACATGGCTGCCGACCCGGCGGGTTCCGCACGGAGCCCGCGCATTCGTCTCACCGTGATGCCGCTCGGCACCACGGACACCTGATCCCGATGGAGCGATGAGATGAGGACACGTCCACCCCGCCCCGCCCTCGCGCACGGGCCCGGCTCACCGGCCATCAGCCGTCGAAGGCTCTTCGGTGCCGGAGCGCTCGCTGCATCCTCGCTGTCCCTGGCGGGCTGTTCCACACCTCTGGCCGCCGGCCTGCTCGGCTCGGAGCTCGATCCGGGCACCGTGGTGTTCTGGAACCTCTTCGGCGGCGGCGACGGGGTCCGCATGCAGGACATGCAGGCGGGCTACCGCGAGATCTATGGTGCCGGTTCGCTCGAGGCCACCACGCTGACCTGGGGCAATCCGTACTACTCCAAGCTGACACTGGCCACGGTGGGCAACAAGCCGCCCGATGTCGCGGTCTCCCACCTCACCCGCGCCAAGCCGCTGTGGGACGGCGGCATCCTCGACCCCATCACCGAGGAGGACCTGGCGAGCGTCGGTCTCTCCAGCGCCGACTTCGCCTCCCAGCCGTGGGAGGCTCAGATCACCGACGGCCAGAACATCGCCATCCCTCTGGACACGCATCCGTTCACGCTCTTCTACAACCGCGATGTCTGCGAACAGGCCGGACTGCTGGACGGTGACGGCCTGCTCGTCGACCTCACCGGGATGGATACCTTCGAGGCGGCTCTCGAAGAGATCAGCGCCGTCACGGGCGGGATCGCCCTGACCGTCGCCAACGTGGCCGAGATCGCGACGCCCTGGCGCTTCTTCTGGACGTTGTACAACCAGATCGAGGGTGTCACCCCCTTCCTCTCCGACGACGGCGCCACGATCAGCGTGGACGAGGACGCCTTCCTCGAGGTCACCTCCAGGACGCAGAGCTGGGTCGAGAAGGGCTGGCTGAACCAGGGCCTCGACTACGCGACCTCGCAGACACAGATGTTCACCGGCCAGGCGGGCTTCTACATGCAGGGCGAATGGGAGATCGCGACCGCGCAGTCGATCGAGGGTCTCGACTTCGGGATGGCCCCGATCCCTCAGCTCTACGACCAGCCTGCTGTCCAGGCCGACTCCCACACGTTCATCCTTCCCCGGAAGGACCGCACGCCCGAGCAGCGCCAGCAGGCGATGCAGTTCATCAAGACGATGCTCGAGCAGAGCATGACGTGGGCCGAGGGCGGGCACGTGCCCGCCTACGTGCCCACCTTCGAGAGCGAGGAGTTCCAGAGCCTGGAGCCGCAGAGGTACTACGCGCCGTCGGCGGACTACGCCGTCTACGACGATGCGGCCTGGTATGGCGGTTCCGGGTCGACCTTCGAGGACACCGTCGGCGCGCAGCTGGGATTGGTCCAACAGGGATCCCTGGATCCCGAGCGGGCCCTGCAGGTGATCAAGGAACAGCTCGAGATCTACACGTCCACCCCGAGTCCGCTCTGATCCGGAAGGCACACTCATGACGACGACGTCTCCTGCTGTTCCCCGGCCTGCCGGGGTGAGCGAACGGCCTGCCCGTCAGGTCGACGCGAAGCGCAATCGCCCGCAGGCCTGGCTCTTCATCGCCCCGTTCGGGCTGTTCTACCTGGCCTTCATGATCGGGCCCGCGGTCTGGATGTTCATCGCCAGCTTCTTCAACACCTCGACCGTCCACACCGGGCTCGGGTCGTTCGCGGGCCTGGCCAACTACGCCGAGATGTTCGCCCGCGACGACTTCTGGTCCTCGCTGTGGCACACCCTGCAGTTCACGCTGTACACGGTGCCGCCGCTGGTGATCCTCTCGTTCGTGCTCGCGGTGCTGACCAACCGGGCCTCCCGCGGCCAGTGGTTCTTCCGCCTGGCCTTCTTCCTGCCGTTCATCCTGCCCTCGGCGACGATCTCCCTGATCTGGGTCTTCATCTTCACGCCGTCCACCGGTCTGTGGTCACTGCCCGGTCAGCTCCTCGGCCTCGAGGCCGGGGCAGGGATGCTCGCCGATCCGGCCACCGCGATGATCGGAATCGCGATCGCCACGGTGTGGTGGACCATCGGGTTCAACTTCGTCCTCTACCTCGCCGGGCTGCAGGAGATCCCGCGAGAGCTGTACGAGGCCGCCGCCGTCGACGGGGCCTCGCCCTGGCAGCAGATCCGCAGCGTCACGATCCCGCTGCTGCGCCGGACCACCGCGCTGGTGATCCTTCTGCAGATCATCGCCAGCCTGAAGATCTTCGACCAGGTCTACCTGATGACGTCCGGCGGCCCCGGCATCTCGACCCAGGTCGCGCTGGGCCTCATCACCGAGACGGCCTTCACCGACAACCGGATCGGCGCCGCCTCGGCCGCGTCGGTGCTGCTGTTCCTCATCATCATCGTGATCGCCATCATCCAGCAGGTCGTCGAACGTGCTGGTGCCGAGCGCAAGGGGGCTTCCTGACATGACCGCCACCGACACCCGCCGCAGCGGCAGCTCGGGCGTCTCCGCCGCAGCGCCAGCCCCTCGCCGGGACCGCCCCGGCGGCAGCGGACGCTCGTTCACCGTGGTCACCACCGTGATCCTCGTCGTCTTCGCGATCCTCTGGCTCATCCCCAGCCTGTTCGCCCTGAAGACGTCGTTGTCACCCAATGGCGTCGCGGCGCTCGGCGCCCAGGAGATCCTCACCAACTGGACGCCGACGCTCGAGTCCTACGTGACGCTGATGCAGCAGGGCGACATCTGGAACTGGTACCTCGCCAGCGGTGTCACCTCGGTCGTCACGGCCGTGCTGACGCTGCTGTTCGCCTCGATGGCCGCATTCGCCCTCTCACGGCTCCGGTTCCGAGGGCGCGCGCTGGTCTACCTGCTGATCATCGTCGGCCTCATGATCCCCAGCCAGGTGCTGATCGTGCCGATCTTCGAGCAGCTGAGGATCGTGCAGCTGCTGAACACCTACTGGGCGGTGATCCTGCCGCAGGTTCCCTCCGTCATCGCCGTGTTCATCTTCAAGCAGTTCTTCGACGGCATCCCCAAGGAGCTCGAGGAGGCCGCCCGCGTCGACGGCGCCGGACTGTGGCGGATCTACTGGGGCGTGATCATGCCGCTGTCGCGCCCGGTCACCGCGGCCGTCGCGATCCTCACCTTCGTGTGGACCTGGAACAACCTGCTGCTGCCGCTGTTCGTGATGTCCAACCCGGCGCTGATGACCATCCCGGTCGGACTGGCGACGGTCCAGGGCAGCTTCGGCCTGCGCTACGCCGACATCCAGGCGGGCGCGATCCTGGCCGCGCTCCCGCTGGTGGTGCTGTACATGTTCTTCCAGCGCCAGATCGTCGAAGGCGTGACGGGGTCCGGCCTGAAGGGCTGAGCGCACGCCGGAGCGGCGGGCTGATTCCCGTCGCTCCCGGGTCACCAGGGTCTGCGCCCTGTCGAGGACACGCTTACCGGCTTCACCGATACCGCTCGGCGCGGATCGGGGGAGCCGGTTTCTCGTGCGCCTGAGTGCAGGTGGCCCGCGTGATGTTGACGGCCGCTTTACAGCGCTGTAAGTTCAGCATGGCGCACGCGGGTCTCCCAGGGCCGGGAGGCTCACGGACTACCGGGCGGCCCCGCTGGGAACCGTCCGACCCGCACTCGACCACGAAGAGGTGGACAGGATCATGCTCGGAACGTCTCGCGGAGGAACGCCCGTACGTCGACGCACTCTTCTGCAGGGTGCCGGGGCACTGGGCGCGCTCGGCAGCCTCGGAGCACTGTCCGGGTGCGCCGGGGCGAACGCTCGTGCCTCGGACGACATCGCCTTCTGGCATCTCATGACGGGGTCCGACGGCGAGACCATGGGCGAACTCGTGGATGAGTACATGGCCTCCGACGGTGCCGCCACGGTGAGCCAGACAGTGCTTGCGTGGGGAGCTCCGTACTACACGAAGCTGGCCATGGCCTCAGCCGGAGGCCGCGCGCCCGATGTCGCCGTCATGCATGCCTCCCGTGTTCCCGGGTACGCGCCAGGGGGTCTGCTGGACGAGTGGGACATCGACCTGCTCGCCGAGTTCGGCGTCCGGAAGCAGGACTTCCCCGAGTTGATCTGGGAGAAGATGTTCTTCGAGGACAAGCTCACGGCGATCGCTCTGGACTCTCACCCCTTCGTCCTCTACTACAACACCGAGATCGCCGAGTCCGCCGGTGTGCTCGACAGCGACGGTCTGCTGATGCCTACAGATACTCCGGAGGACTTCCGGGCGATGGCTCTGGAGCTCGGGGCCAAGGCGCCCAGCGGGTACGGCCTGTCCTGGGGGTATCTCGCAGACGCCTCGAACCAGTGGCGGATGTTCTCGACGTACTACGCGCAGATGGGCGGCACCATAGACCTGCCGGTCGGCGGCAAGATGCAGTATCAGGAGGAGATCGTCGTCGAGGCGATCGAATGGATCCTCTCGCTGATCGACGGCGAGGTGGGCAACCCCAGTCATGACGGCGGCACGGCTGTCTCCGAATTCGCGACGGGCAGTTCAGGCGGTCTCTTCGGCGGCGTCTGGGAGATCGGCGGGCTTGAGGGGCTTCCGTTCGACATGACCGTGATTCCTGGCGTATTCGGCGATCCTGCCGCCTTCGCGGATTCCCATACGTTCGTGCTGCCCCACCAGTCGACCCCCGACGAGGAGCGGCGCCGCAATGTCCATCGAATGGTCGCCTATGTCCTGCAGAACTCGTTGAACTGGGCGGGCGCGGGGCACATCCCGGCCTATACGCCGGTGGTCGAGTCGCCGGAGTACGCGGAACTGACACCGCAGGCCCACTACGCCGACGCCATCGATCACCTCGTCTACGACCCGCCCGCGTGGTTCACCGGCGCCGGCAGCGACTTCCACAACTACTTCGGCAACGACATGCAGAACGTCTGGGCACGGCGCACGGACCCCCTTGACGGCTGGAACGCCTTCGTCGCCCGCATCAACGCACTGCTGCAGAAGCCTGCCCCGGTGTGAGAGCCCGGCACCGCGTCCTTCCTGTACCGCTCAGTTCGCCCGTCGAAGGAGACGATCGATGATGACGACCGACGGCCTGGCCGCCCCTCCGGGCGGAAGCGCGCCACCTGTCGCCCCCGGTGCTGCCGAGCACCTGTCAGCCGGCCGGAAACGCCGGCGCCGCTCCGAGAACCTACGCGGGTGGCTGTACTGCAGTCCCTTCCTTGCGGCCTTCGTGCTGTTCCTCATCTGGCCGACGGTCTACGGGCTGTGGATGAGCTTCACCAGTGCGAGCCTGGCCGGGACCAACACCGAATTCGTGGGGCTGGACAACTGGGTGGAGGCCCTCGGCGACCCGATCGTGTGGCGCTCGCTGGGCAACACGGTCTGGTTCACTGTGCTCTCGACGATCCCGCTGGTCGTCGTAGCGATGCTGATGGCCGTCCTGGTGAACCTGGGGCTCCCGGGGCAGTGGTTCTGGCGCCTGTCCTTCTTCCTGCCGTTCCTGCTGGCCTCGACCGTGGTCTCCCAATTCTGGGCATGGATGTACAACCCGCAACTGGGCCTGATCAATACGTTCCTGGGCTGGTTCGGGGTGACGGGACCGGCCTGGTTGCAGGATCCGGGCACCGCGATGATCGCGGTGGTCGTGACCACCGTATGGTGGACGATCGGTTTCAACTTCCTGCTCTACCTCGCTGCGCTGCAGAACATCCCTGACCACCTCTACGAGGCGGCATCGCTGGATGGGGCCGGAGGGCTTCGCAAGTTCCTTTCGATCACCCTGCCGCAACTCGCCCCCACGACGGTGCTGGTGCTGGTACTGCAGCTGCTGGCATCGCTGAAGGTCTTCGATCAGATCTATCAGATGACCGGCGGCGGCCCGGGCGGCGCGACCCGCCCGATTCTCGTCTACATCTACGAGGCCGGCTTCACCGGCTACCGCCTCGGGTATGCCTCGGCCATCTCATACATCTTCTTCTTCATGATCATCATCGTCTCGGTCGCCTACATGGTGATCTCGTCCCGCCGGAGCGTGAAGGCATGAGCGCCGCTGCCCCCACCAGCCCTGCCCGGATCCCGACCACCATGGCTCGGAATGCCGGTGCCGTCGCGGCCGTGCCGAAGCGGCGTCGCGCGCCCACGCCCACCCGCATCATCGCGTTCGTCATCCTGGCTGTGCTTGCGCTGTCCTGGCTCGTGCCGGTGCTGTGGGCGGCACTGACATCGTTCAAGACGGAGGCCGAGGCCGCCGCGATGCCAGTCACGATCATTCCGGAGCAGGGCTTCACGCTGGCGGCGTACGTGAATGTGCTGACCGAGGGCCTCGTACCCCGGTGGGCCTGGAACAGCCTGCTGACCTCGACCCTCGTCACGCTGATCACCGTGACGATCTCGGCACTGGCCGGCTATGCGCTCTCGCGGCTGAAATTCGCGGGACGCCAGATGATCATCGCGCTGATCGTCGCCTCGATCATGATCCCGGCACAGATCCTCATCGTGCCGCTGTTCCAGCTGATGCTGACGCTGGATCTGGTCGATACCTACTGGGGGATCATCCTGCCGCAGGTCGTCGCGGCCCCAATGGTGTTCATCCTCAAGAAGTTCTTCGACCAGATACCGTTCGAGCTCGAGGAGGCGGCGCTGATGGATGGCGCGAGCCGGCTGCGGATCTTCTGGAGCATCGTGCTGCCGTTGTCGCGCCCGATCCTCGGTGCAGTCGCGATATTCGTGTTCATCGGCGCCTGGAACAACTTCCTGTGGCCGTTCATCGTCATCAACGACTCGAACCTGATGACTCTCCCGACGGGCCTGCAGACCGTCGTCAGCGCCTATGGAGTCCAGTACGCCCAGAGCATGGCCCAGGCGATGCTCGCGGCCCTGCCGCTGATCGTGGTGTTCATGTTCTTCCAGCGTCAGATCATCCGCGGGATCGCGACCACCGGCATCGCCGGAACCTGAAGGAGAGCGTCTCGCACGGTCGGCACGCCCACCGGTTCCACCGATACGTCTCGCTCCTGAGACATATCGGTGGAACCGGTTCGTCGTGTTGCGCATGTCGTGCCGAGGAGGAGCCGCATATGTCGTCTTGACGTCGAGGAGAGCCCGGCAGTCGCGGGTCGCTGCGCCCGAGTGATCGTGTCCTAGATGTGACATGGCGCACCGATTCTCACGTTAGACTCCTGCCAGCCCGCGACGACGCGGGGCATCTGGCGCATCGAAGGAGATGGCAATGACCGGCAGATATGGATTCTCACGACGTCACGCTCTGGGCCTCGGCGGGGTGGCCCTGGCCGGAGCCGGCCTGACCGCGTGCGGCGGCAACACCGGCGGGCTGACGGGTGGCGGGGGAGGTGGTGGAGAGACCCTCTCGCAGTGGTACCACCAGTACGGGGAGGACGGCACGCAGGACGCCGCGACCAAGTACGCCGAGGCGTACGAGGCGGGCACCGTGGAGGTCAACTGGGTCTCCGGTGACTACGCCTCCCGGCTGTCGACAGCGCTGCTCTCCGGCGGCGGGGTGGATGTGTTCGAGAACAACGCGATCGCCGTCGACCAGGCCGAGCAGGGCCGCTACGTCGAGCTCACCGACATCGTCGACCCGGTCAAGGACCAGTTCAACGAGGCCTCCCTGGGCCCGGTCACCATCGGTGACCAGATCTGGGGCGTCCCGATGCTGCTGGACCCCCAGCACTTCTACTACCGCAAGAGCATGTTCGAGGCCGCCGGCATCGCTCCGCCGGAGACTTTCGACGACCTCGTCGCAGCCGCCACCGAACTGACCACGCCCGACCAGAAGGGGCTGTTCCTCGGCAATAACTTCGACGCGTGCACCTACCCGATGATCTGGGCCGCCGGTGGGAGCCCCATGAACGAGGCCCGCGACGCCGTCGCGTACAACACGCCCGAGTACGCCGAGGGGCTCGCCGCGATCCAGCAGATGATCGCCGACGACGTCCTGCTGACCGGTGCGCCCTCGGACTGGGCCGATCCATCGGCCTTCGCCTCGGGCCTGGCCGCGATCGCGTGGGGCGGCTGCTGGGCGCTGCCGGCCCTCGAGGAGTCGCTGGACGACGTCGGCGTCTTCCCCCACCCGGCCGTCGGCGCCGGTGGGCGCCAGGTCGCGTTCATCGGCACCTGGAACGAGCAGGTCGCCGGCAACAGCGAGAAGGCCGAGGAGGCCAAGGAGTTCGTGAAGTGGCTGTGGATCGAGCAGGCGGAGTTCCAGACCGACTGGGCGCTCAGCTATGGCTTCCACATCCCCTCGATCACGTCGGTGGCCGATGCCGCAGACGCCCTCAAGGACGGCAACGGCCTCGAGATCGCGACCATGGCCAAGGACATGGGTGTGACCGGCACCCCCGAGTGGACAGGTGAGGTCAGCACCCCGCAGGCCGACGCGATCAGCAACATCCTCAAGAACGGCGCCGATCCCGCCGAGGAGCTCGCCGCAGCGGAGGAGGCCAGCAACCGGGTCCTGGACTCGTGAGCACGCAGGCCACCACTCCGTCGGGAGCCTCGTCCGCGCACTCCGCCGGCTCCTCGGCCGGAGAGCCACGGACCCGTCCGTCGGCCGCTGTCGACCGCGGCGGTCGGAGCCGCCACGGGCCCGACGGCGCCGGCCCTGTTCGCACCGGGCCGACGAGGATCAAGGGCAACAACCTCGCCTTCTGGCTGTTCTTCACGCCGTTCCTGGCCGGGCTGGCGGTCTTCACGATCCTCCCCCTGATCTGGGGCGGCACGCTGAGCCTGTTCGAGGCGCGCGGGACGGTGCTGCCCACCCGCTTCGTCGGGCTCGAGAACTTCACGGGCTTCCTCGTCGACACCGCGTTCCTGCAGTCGCTGCGCACGTTCATCGTGTTCGCCCTGTTTATCGTGCCGGTGACCATGGCCGCCTCCCTCGGCCTCGCCGTGCTGATCAACGGGCTGCCCCGGTTCCAGACGTTCTTCCGCTCGGTGTTCTTCCTGCCCACCGCGTGCAGCTACGTCGTCGCGTGCGTGGTCTGGAGGCTCTCGCTGTTCAACGGGCTGGAATCGGGCATCGTGAACCAGCTGCTGGGCGTCGTGGGCCTGGATGCGGTCTCGAGCTGGCTCTCGGCCTCGCCGTACTGGTGGATCGTGCTGGTCTCGGTGCGGCTGTGGCTGCAGGTCGGCTTCTACATGCTGCTGTTCCTCGCCGGACTGCAGGCGATCCCGACCCAGCTGTACGAGGCGGCCGCGGTCGACGGGCTCAGCCCGGGCGGGTTCCGAATGTTCCGCCTGATCACGCTGCCGCAGCTGCGGACCACCTCCGCCGCGGTGCTGCTGCTCCTGCTGATCGCCGCCTTCCAGGCGTTCGACGAGTTCTACAACCTCACCGGCAACAATCCCGAGACCAGGCCTCCGCTGGTCTATCTCTACAACATCGCTCTCGGCCCGCAGCAGGACTTCGGCACCGGCTCGGCCGGCGCCCTGGTGCTGACGGCGATCATGGTGATGGCCGGGCTGCTGCAGACCTGGCTGGTGGGCTTCGGATCCAACGACGACGGGGCCCGCACGGGCCGCTTCCGGTTCCTGCGGGGCCTCCGCCGCCGGGGCGCAGCGCCGGCCGTCGGGAAGGAGGGGCGATGACCGCCCAGCTCAACATCGTCGGCCAACGACGAGGCAGCATCGGCCTGACGCTTCGGTACGTGGTGGCGTCCGCGCTGGCGGCGGTGTTCCTCGTGCCGTTCTACGCGATGATCAAGACGGCGCTGTCCACGAACGACGAGATCTACTCGCGCGAGTTCGTGTTCTGGCCCAGCGACCCGCAGTGGCAGCGCATCCCGGAACTGTTCGCGGATCCGCGATATCTCGATGCCCTGATGAACTCGGCGATCATGGCGGTGCTCTCGACCTCGCTGTCGATCCTCATCGCCTCGCTCGCCGGCTACGCGCTGGTGCGAATCCCCAACCGCGCGGCCAAGCCGATGTTCATCCTGGTCATCACGGTGCTCCTGGTGCCGGCCCCGACGGCGTTCGTGCCGAACTTCATCATCGTCGCCTCCCTGGGCTGGATCGGCACCCTGCAGGGGCTGATCGTTCCCGGCCTGTTCAGCGCGTTCAACGTGTTCCTGTTCCGGCAGTTCTACGTGAACTTCCCCCGGGAGATCGAGGAAGCCGCGTACATCGACGGGGCAGGGTTCTTCCGCACGTTCTTCCGGATCGTCTTCCCCAACACGCTGCCGTTCGCCTCGGCCCTGACGGTGCTGGGGTTGATCGGCTCGTGGAACGCGTTCCTGTGGCCGCTGGTGGTCGCGGGCGACGGGCAGAACGCGATGACGGTGCAGATCTACCTATCCTCGTTCCTGACCGCGCAGACCTTCGACTACGGAGGCCTGTTCATGGCGGCCACCGTCAGCCTGCTCCCGGTGCTGCTGGTGTTCTTCGTGCTCCAGCGCTACCTGGTCGCGGGCATCGCCGCGACCGGATTGAAGGGATGAGTGATGACCGCTGAACCGGCGTGGGAGGTGCCGCTGGCCGACCCTGCCGTCGTCCGCACGCCCGACGGGTGGATCGCCTACGGGACCGGTCCGGTGCGGGACGGTCTGGCCGTTCCCGCCGCCTTTTCGTCGGACCTCCAGCAGTGGGAGGGGATCGGCAACGTGCTCGAGGCCCTGCCATCCGAGGCGGGCGATTCGTACTGGGCGCCGGAGGTCTGCCACCGGGACGGCGCCTGGTGGATGTACTACTCGGTGGGCCACGACGACCGCGGCCACCGGGTGCGAGTCGCCCGGGCCGAGCACTCGCGGGGCCCGTTCCGCGATCAGGGGCTCGTGCTCACGCCCGACGAGCTGTTCGCGATCGACGCCTCGCCGTGCCGACTGCCGGACGGGTCGTGGTGGCTCTTCTTCGCCCGCGACGTCCTCGAGCATGAACGGCCGGGGACTCACCTGGCGGCCGCGCCGCTGCCGACGCCGACCACGCTGGGGGAGACGGTCCCGGTGCTGGAGCCGTACGCAGATTGGCAGATCTTCGAGCGGGACCGGGAGATGTACGGCTCCACGTACACCTGGCACACGCTCGAGGGCCCGCACGTCGTGGTGCGCGACGGCATGCTGCTGCTGACCTACTCGGGCGGCTCCTGGCAGGGCCCCGGGTACCGCACCGCGTGGGCGCACGCCTCCACGCCGGTGGGTCCCTGGACACTGCCGGAGGCGGGGGAGGACGTGCTGCTGGCGACCGACGAGGAGTTCATCGGTCCGGGTCACAACTCGTGCACCGTCGGGCCTGACAGCCAGGATGTGATCGCGTTCCACGCGTGGGATGCCGAGCTCACCGGGCGCTTCATGCATCTGCGCGAGCTCCGCGTCGGCACGGACCCCGCCCGCCTCAGCGTTCGTAGGTGAGGATGCGGTAGCGCAGGCCGTTGGCCGCTTCGTGCCACCCGGACTCCGGATCGGCCGACGTCTGCCGGAAGGCGCTGGGGACCTCGGGGGCGGTGGTGTCCCCGTCGACGTCGAGGTCGATCTCGGTGACGGAGAGCAGATCCGCGTCGTCCATCGCCTCCCGGTAGACCCCGCCGCCGCCGATCACCCAGATCGTCCCGTCCTGCGCGGCCAGCGACTCCTCCGCGAGGCGCAGCCCTTCCGGCAGGTCCCGCGCGCGAACCGCACCGTCCTCGGCGAAGTCGTCGTCGCGGGTGATGACGATGTTGGTACGGCCCGGCAGGGGGCGGAATCGGGGCGGGAAGGACTGCCAGGTCCGCCGGCCCATAACCACGGGGCAGCCCTGGGTGGTGCGCTTGAAGTGGGTGAGGTCCTCGGGCAGATGCCACGGCATCGTGCCGTCCGCACCGATCACGCCGCTGCGCGCCTGCGCCCAGATCATCCCAATGCGCGGTCCCATCAGACCGCGACCGGCGCTTTGATGCCCGGGTGGTGCTCGTAGCCCGCCACCTCGAAGTCCTCGAGGACGTAGTCGAGGATCGAGTCCGGGCGGCGGGTGATCCGCAGGCTCGGGTAGGGGTAGGGCTCGCGGGCGAGCTGCTTGGTGACCTGCTCGATGTGGTTGTCGTAGATGTGGCAGTCCCCGCCGGTCCACACGAAGTCACCGACCTCGAGATCGGTCTGCTGGGCGACCATGTGCGTCAGCAGCGCGTAGCTGGCGATGTTGAAGGGGACCCCGAGGAACATGTCGGCGCTGCGCTGGTAGAGCTGACAGGAGAGCCTGCCGTCGTGGACCTCGAACTGGAACAGGGCATGGCAGGGCGCCAGCGCCATCGCCGGGATGTCGGCCGGATTCCAGGCGGTCACGATCAGTCGCCGCGACTCCGGGTTGGTGCGGATCTGCTGGACGACGTCACTGATCTGGTCGATCACGCCGCCCTCGGGGGTGGGCCAGGAGCGCCACTGCGCGCCGTAGACCGGGCCCAGCTCGCCGTTCTCGTCGGCCCACTCGTCCCAGATGCTCACCCCGCGCTCCTGCAGCCAGCGCACATTGGTGTCCCCGCGCAGGAACCACAGCAGCTCGAGCGCGAGCGAGCGGAAGTGGACGCGCTTGGTGGTGATCAGCGGGAAACCCGCCGAGAGGTCGTAGCGGAGCTGGCGGCCGAACAGGCTGCGGGTCCCGGTGCCGGTGCGGTCGCCCTTGGGGCTGCCGGTCTCCAGGACCTCGCGCAGCAGGTCCTCGTACGGGGTCGGGATGGTCACCGGGGGTGCTCCTCGATATCTGGGGCGGATAGGGATGCGGGAGTACGTGCTGATGACGATGGCGCGGAGATGCCGGTGCTCTCCATGGTCGACTCCCGCGTGACCACGGTGTACGGGGTGTCCACCACGCGGGGCGGGCCGTCGTAGCCCTGGATGCGCTCGGCCAGCAGGTCCAGCACCGTGGCCGCCAATCGAGACTTGTCCGGGGAGACACTGCTGAGGGACGGGGCGGTGAACGGCGCGTCGGGCGTGTCGTCGTATCCGATCACGGCGATCTCCTCGGGCACCCGTCGGCCCAGGCGTCGCAGCTTCGCCAGCGCGCCGATCGCGAGGTCGTCGTTGCCGCAGACGATGCCGTCGATGTCGGGGTGCTCCTCCAGCAGCGTCTGGGCTCCGTCGAAGCCGTCGATGCGCCGCCAGTTCGGGAGCGTCCGCACGACCGCCTCGTCGGGGGAGAGGCCGAACTCGCCGATCGCGGAGAGGAAGCCGTCCCGGCGCAGGGAGCCGGAACTATGGGGCTGCTGCCCGTGCTCGGTGTCGATCACGCCGAGGAAGGCCAGGCGGCGCCGGCCGGTCTCGAGCAGATGCGACGTCGCATCGAAGGACGCGGAGACGTTGTCGATACGCACGTAGTCGCTGCCCTGGGGGAGGGTCTCGGGCAGGTGCTCGCCGATGAACGCGGTGGGCTGGCTGGTGCGCTCCATGCGCGCGAACAGCTCCTCCTCGAGTTCGAGAGGACTGAAGATCACGCCGTCGCCGAAGACCCGTTTGAAGCCCTCCAGCACGGTGCGCTCTGCGTCGCGGCCGCCCGAGGTCGAGTGCAGCACGATGGTCTGACCGCGTCGCTGGGCCTCGTCGATGAACTCCTGGGCGAGATTCGAGAAGTAGGAGAGATTCAGTGACGGCACCGCGAGGGTGATCATCCGGCTGGCCCCGGTGCGCAGCTGCTGCGCCGCGACCTGGGGGCGGTAACCCACCTGCAGGATCGCCTCGCGGACGCTCTCCCGGGTCGACTCGCGCACATGCGGGTAGTCGTTGACCACGTTCGAGACGGTCTTGATCGAGACCCCCGCGAGCTCGGCGACATCGCGCAGCGACGGAGGGCGCTGGCGGCCGGTCGAGGAGTGCGTGGGCATACCTATGATTCTCGCACCGAACCGGGCCGCGGCGGCTGCAGGGCGCGCAGCGGTGGGGTCGGGCGATCAGCCCGACGCGCCCGTGAGACCCCGTTGACGCGGTCCTCTTGCTGTGAAAAGGTGTTTGCAACGATGTAAACCTGATTGTCGCACCTGGTCATCGCATCGTGTCCCGTCGCACTGTCGCGCGAACCGGC
This sequence comes from Brachybacterium sp. GCM10030268, assembly GCF_042666305.1. Lineage (NCBI taxonomy): Bacteria > Bacillati > Actinomycetota > Actinomycetes > Micrococcales > Dermabacteraceae > Brachybacterium > Brachybacterium sp. GCM10030268. Next base: position 200,947 of record NZ_JBHTCW010000003.1, read on the forward strand.
GCCCACTCCCCAGAAGGATCCTGACACCGATGTCTCCTGCGCTGACCCTCACCGTCAACCCCGCCTTCCGCGTCGCGCCCGTGCGCCGCCGCACCTTCGGTGCGTTCGTCGAGCACCTGGGCCGTTGCGTCTACACCGGCATCCACGAGCCCGATCATCCCTCGGCCGACGAGGACGGCTTCCGCACCGACGTCCTCGAGCTCACCCGTGAGCTCGGCGTCAGCTCGGTGCGCTACCCCGGCGGCAACTTCGTCTCCGGCTACAAGTGGGAGGACGGCGTCGGGCCCCTCGAGCAGCGACCCGCCCGCCACGACCTCGCCTGGCACTCCACCGAGCCCAACACCGTCGGCCTGGACGAGTTCATGGCCTGGGCGAAGAAGGCCGAGGTCGAACCGATGTACGCCGTGAACCTCGGCACCCGCGGGGTCGAGGAGGCCCTGGACGTGCTGCAGTACGCCAACGCCCCGCAGGGCATCGAGCTCTCCGATCAGCGCGCCGCCAACGGGTCGCCCCAGTCGCACGGCATCCGCATGTGGTGCCTGGGCAACGAGATGGACGGCCCCTGGCAGACGGGCCACAAGACCGCCGAGGAGTATGCCCGGGTGGCCACCGAGGCAGCCCGTGCCATGCGTCAGGAGGACCCGGACCTCGAGCTGATCGCCTGCGGCTCCTCGAACTCGCAGATGCCCACCTTCGGGGCGTGGGAGAACACCGTGCTGACCGAGGCCTACGACTTCGTGGACATGATCTCCGCCCACGCGTACTACTCGGAGAAGGACGGCGACCAGGCCTCCTTCCTCGCCTCGGCCGACGACATGGACTACTTCATCGACTCCGTCGTCGCCACCGCCGACCATGTGCGCGCGAAGCTGAAGCGCGACAAGCGCATCATGGTCAGCTTCGACGAGTGGAACATCTGGTACCAGCACCGCGCCGAGTCCCGCCCGCCGAGCGGCGACGACTGGCCCGTCGCCCCCGTGCTGCTGGAGGATGTCTACTCCGCGATGGACGCCGTGGTGTTCGGCAACCTGCTGATCTCCCTGCTGCGCCACAGCGACCGCGTCGCTTCCGCGTCCCTCGCTCAGCTGGTCAATGTGATCGCCCCGATCATGACCGAGCCCGGCGGGCGCGTGTGGAAGCAGACCACCTTCCATCCGTTCTCGCTCACGTCGCGCCACGCCAAGGGCGAGGTGCTCGACGTGCGACTCCAGTCGCCGACGTTCGAGAACCAGCGCTTCGGCACCAGCACCTCGGGCGACGCGGTCGCGACCTGGGACGAGGAGACCGGGGACCTGACCGTCTTCGTCGTCAATCGCGACGCCTCGGGGCCGCTCGACCTGGGCGTGGACCTCACCGCCTTCGCCGGGCTCGAGCTCGTCGAGGCCCTCACCCTCCACCACGAGGACCCGTACGTGGCGAACACGGCCGACGCCCCCGACACCGTCACCCCGCAGAAGAACGACACGATCGCGCTCGCCGACGGCCGCCTGACCGGTGAGCTGCCCGCGATCTCGTGGTCGATCATCCGCCTGAGCCGCACCGGCGCCTGAGCAAGGAGAACTCCGATGAGCAACCCTGCCCGCACTGTCACCACCGGCCTGGCCTCGGCGCTGAGCGCCCCCAGCCCCGGCACCGGTACCACCGGATCGACCGGCCCCTCCAGCAGGCGGACCGACGGGCCCGCGCGCGTGGTCGTCGACCTCGACCTGCCCGGCGCCACCATCTCCCGCCATCTCTACGGCCACTTCGCCGAGCACCTCGGCCGCTGCATCTACGGCGGCTTCTTCGTCGGCGAGGACTCCGAGATCCCCAACACCCGCGGCATCCGCCACGACGTGGTCGACGCCCTGCGCGCCCTGCGGATCCCCAACCTGCGCTGGCCCGGCGGCTGCTTCGCCGACGAGTACCACTGGAAGGACGGCATCGGCCCTCGCGAGCAGCGCCCTCGCATGGTCAACTCCCACTGGGGCGACGTGGTCGAGGACAACTCCTTCGGCACCCACGAGTTCATGGACCTCGTCGAGCTGTTGGGCACCGAGGCCTACGTCAACGGCAACGTCGGCTCCGGCACCGTGGCCGAGATGAGCGAGTGGATCGAGTACCTCACCCGCGCGGACGACTCCCCGATGGCCTCCCTGCGCCGTGAGAACGGGCGTGAGGGACCGTGGAAGGTGCCGTACTTCGGGATCGGCAACGAGGCCTGGGGCTGCGGAGGCAACATGCGCGCCGAGGACTACGCCGCCCTGGCCAGGCAGTACTCGACCTATGTGCGCGATCACGCGGGCAACGAGGTCACGCGCATCGCGGCCGGTGCCAGCGATGACGACTACGGCTGGACCGAGGCGCTGATGAAGGCCATCGGCACCCTCAAGGGTCGCGAGACCAAGCCCAAGCCCTTCCAGGCGATCTCCCTGCACCACTACACGATGTCCGGGCCGTGGCAGGACAAGGGCAGCGCCACCGAGTTCACCGAGGACGAGTGGTACCTGACGCTCGCCCGCGCCGCCCGCACCGAGGAGCTCGTCGCCCGCCACTCCACCGTCATGGACCACTACGACCCGCACAAGCAGGTGGGCCTCGTCCTGGACGAATGGGGCACCTGGTGGAACGTGGAGCCCGGCACCAACCCCGGCTTCCTGTACCAGCAGAACACCGTGCGGGACGCCCTGGTCGCCTCGCTCCACTTCGACGGCTTCCACCGCCACGCGGACCGCCTGGTCATGGCCAACATCGCCCAGACCGTCAACGTGCTGCAGGCGATGGTTCTCACCGACCCGGACTCCGGCGCGCTGGTGCTCACGCCGACGTATCACGTGTTCGAGATGAACGCCGGTCACCAGGACGCCGCGGCGCTGGACGCCCACGTGCTGCTGCCCGAGGAGCCGCGCGAGATCGAGGGCCGCACCCTGCCGTCGATCTCCGCCTCGGCGTCGACGACGGGGGAGACGGCGCTGATCTCGCTGTCGAACCTGGATGCCTCCGAGGGCCGCACGCTCGTGCTGGACCTGCGCGGCCGCGAGGTCACCGGGCATTCGGCGCGGGTGCTCACCGGAGCGTCCTCTGCCGCGCACAACACCCCGGAGCAGCCCGACGCGGTGGCCCCGGTGGAGCTGACGACGGTGCGCGAGCACGAGCGCGGCCTCGAGGTCGAGCTCCCGCCGCACTCCTTCGCGACGGTGCAGCTGCAACTGGGTTGAGGGCGGGCCGCGGGTGGGCTGGCGCCTGGCCGCGGCGCCCCACGAACGCTGCGCCCTCGCTCAGCCGTCGTACCCTCACGCAGCCGCCGCACTCCCGCTCAGCCGCCGCGACGCAAGAGGTGCCGCTGACGTGGTACTTCTCGGCGCACGAGCGGTCCCGGCTGGGTCCCGCGACCGCCAGGGCCTGAATGGTGCCGCTGCGGTCGGGTCGAGGGCGAGCCCGTATCTGGGTTGCTCGCGCCTGGCTTGGCTATGGTGAAACAAAGCGTATACAGGTATGGTTATCTGCATACGGTCTGTTTCAGGAGGTGAGAGCCATGGGGGCAGAGACGCTGCGTCCAAAGCACGCGTGGCGTGAGGGCATGTCCCGGAGCAACCTCTACCGCGCGGCCCAGTCGGGGCGGTATGAGCGCATTGCTCGGGGCATCTACCGGCCGGCCGACGCGCCAGCCGCGGACTGGGACTGGATCGAGGCTGCCACCCGTCGTCGAGACGCGACGATCTGCCTGACTTCGGCGCTCGCTTTCCACGACCTCACTGACGCGATTCCTGATGCGCTCGACGTCGCCATCCCGCGCGGAGCCCGCATCCCTGCCACCGAGGCGGCAATCAACTGGCACCTGTTCGCCAAGGACACATTCACCCTCGGCCGCGCTGACATCGCGGTCCCGAGAACGGCCCAACGCATCGGCATCTACTCGCCCGAGCGGTGCATCGCCGATGCCTTCCGCCTTCGCGGCGACTTGGGATACGAGCTCGGCAGAGACGCCCTTCGCGAATGGCTGCGCAGGGGTGGCAGGCCGGCCGATCTCATGGAGATCGCGTCCAGGCTCCCCAGGGCCGAGGGGCCGATCCTTCACGCACTGGACATCCTCGCGTGAGCACAGGCGAGGCCGTCTTTCGGCAGCTTCAGAACCGAGCCCGATCGGACGGCGCCAAGGCCGGTAAGCCCACTCCCACGGCCGAGTACCTCACCCGTCACGTGCTTGAATCGTTCCTTGAGCGGCTCGCCCGCACGGATCACCGGGACAACTTCATCTTGAAGGGCGGCATTCTGCTTGCCGTCTACGGCGTACGCCGCCCCACGAAGGACGTGGACTCTGAAGCGGTCAATGTCTCTGTCACGCCCGAGCACATCGTGGACGTTGTGCGTCACGTGGCGGCAGTCGATGTCGCGGATGGTGTCTGGTTCGACGTGGACACGGTCAGCATCCAGGAGATTCGCGACGACGCCGAGTATCCCGGCAGGCGGGTGCGGGTCAACTGTCGTGTCGGGCCTCAAATGCTCGTCGTGGTCTGGGACATCTCCACGGGCGACCCGATCGTGCCGCTGCCGCGGCCGGTTAAGGTTCCTCGGGTGCTCGGTCACGACATAGAGATGCTGGGCTACGCGCCGGAGACCACCGTGGCCGAAAAAGGCGTGACCATTCTGGAGCGGGGGACCGCGAGCACCCGGTGGCGCGACTACATCGACATCGTCCAGCTGAGCGAGAAGCACGGTGTTGATGAGGACCTGCTTCTGGAATCAGCCCAGGCCGTGGCCCGGTATCGCAAAATTGCCCTCGGCCCGATTGCACCTGTCATCGCAGGGTACGGGGCCATCGGCCAGGTGAAGTGGGCTGCCTGGAGACGCAAGGAACGCCACGAGGACGTCAGCGAGCCTTACCTTGACGCCCAGATGGCCAAGGTTGCCGCAGTCCTCGACCCCGTATTCAGACGGTCTGACCGAGCGTAGGTTCGGTCGCGATTTCCGGACCGGATCGGATGCACGAAGCCGGGGCCGGAAGTTCAGGGCCGGATCGAGTAGGTTCTCGCGTGTGACCGCATCGCCGTCCGCGCCTGCTGCGCCGACTCCTTCGCTGCCCGAGCCTGTCCCCATCGACCTCGGTGGGGTCCGGATCGCCACCTACGAATTCGGAGCGGATGGCAGCGCCTCCCGCGGTGACGTCCTGTTCTGCCATGGCACCCCGTGGTCGGCCCAGGTGTGGGCACCGGTGGCCCGGGCCCTGAGTGTGACCTTCCGCGTGCACCTGTGGGACATGCCCGGTTACGGCCGCTCCGGCAAGGAGGCCGACGTCCCGCTCGACCTCGTGACCCAGAGTGAGCGGTTCGCGCGGCTGCTCGAGCACTGGCAGTTGGAGAGCCCCCACGTGATCGCCCACGACATCGGCGGCGCAGTCGCCCTCGGCGCCCACCTGCGTGGCGGCAGCCAGTTCGCCTCGCTGGCGCTGTGGGACGTCGTGACACTCGACCCGTGGGGCTCGCCGTTCTTCCGGCTCGTCGCCGAGCACGCCGACGTCTTCACCGCCCTGCCGCCCGCGCTCCACGCCGCCCTGGTGCGCGAGTACATCAGCGGGGCCGCGCACCGCACGCTGACCGCGGAGCAGTCGGAGCTGCTGGTCTCTCCCTGGATCGAGGGGGAGGGGCAGGCCGGGTTCTACCGCCAGATCGCAGCGCTGAGCCCCGAGCACACCGAGCCCCTCGTGGAACGGCTCCACCAGGTGCGCTGCCCCGTGACGATCGGCTGGGGCGAGCAGGACCCGTGGATCCCGGTCGAGCAGGCCTCCCGGCTGCGGGAGGCGCTGCCGGGAGAGCCGCCGCTGACCGTGCTGCCGGGCGTCGGGCATCTCGCGCCGATCGAGGCGACCGAGCTGGTCGCCACGGCGCTCGCGGAGTGGCTCGCGGGGGCCGCTGATCAGGGCGCTTCGGCCAGCGCCTGACCGCGGCGCCTCGACCCGCTCCTGATCGCGCTGCCACGAACCGAGCCTGGCCGCGCTGACAGCCCGCGCGCGCCCGGCGACCGAGCCCGCACCAGTTGTATTCAACCGAGGGGTTGACGACGTGGCGGAGCAGGCGTAGCGTCGCCGTTGTCAACCAAGAAGTTGAGAAAGGGAGGTATGGACGACGACACTCTCTCGAGGGCCTTCGCCGCTCTCGCCGACCCCACCCGTCGCGACCTCGTCTCCCGGCTCACTCTCGGGGACGCCACCGTGGGCGAGCTCGCCGCCCCCTATGACATGTCGCTGCAGGCCGTGAGCAAACACCTCGCGGTCCTCGAATCGGCCGGCCTCGTCACCCGCCGGCGCGATGCCCAACGCCGCCCCGTGCATCTCGACGCCGAGACGCTGGGGGAGCTGACCACCTGGATCGACCGACATCGCAGGGCCGCCGAGGCACGCATGTCCCGCCTCGACGAGGTCCTCGAGCACGCAGGAACCCCTGACGCAGGCCTCACCGATTCTCAGGAGACATCGCCATGAACGCCACCGACCGTCTGACCACTGCCACCATCGAAGCCGACCCCGACGTCCCCCTGATCCGCATCACCCGGGACTTCCCTGCGACTCCGGCGCAGATCGTCCGCGCCCACACCGACCCGGACCTCTACGCCCAGTGGGTCGGGCCCAAGGACCTCTCGACCCGCATCGACCACTGGGACGCCCGCACCGGCGGCTCCTGGGCCTTCACCAACATCCGGGGTGAGGAGGAGTACTCCTTCCACGGATGCTTCCACGAGGTCTCCGAGAACCGCATCGTCCAGACCTTCACCTTCGACGGCTGGCCCGAGGGGGTCTCGCTGGAGACGATGCGATTCGAGGACCTGGGGGACGGCTGGACCCGCATGCACAGCCAGTCGCTGACCGACTCCTTCGAGGCTCGCGGTCAGATGCTGGAATCCGGCATGGAAGTCGGCATCAACGAGGGCTACGCGAAGCTCGACGAGCTCCTCGAGGCCGGTTCCGTGCCGGCGGGAGCACAGTCTCCTGCAGCGGAGCAGACAGCGTGAGCACCCCGCTGCCCCAGCTCCCGCCCGACGCGAAGTACCGCGCCATCTCCGACCGGTTCACCGAGACGGTCGGCGGGGTGAAGGACTGGGACGCACCCACGCCCGTCGCGGAATGGCGTGCCCGGGATGTCGTCGACCATCTCGTCACCTGGCTGCCGGCCATGATCCACGGGGGCTCGGATGTCCGCTTCTCGGCCGGGCCGTCGGCGGACGACGACCCCGTCGGCGCCTGGATCCATCTCGATACGCAGGTCCGCGAGCTGTTCGAGGATCCGGCTGCCGCGCAGCACCTGCACTCGAATCCGCACACCGGCCAGGACAGGCCGGTCCCGGACGTCGTCGACTCGGTCTTCACCGGGGACGTCTTCTTCCACACCTGGGACCTGGCTCGTTCGTCGGGTCAGGACGATGCGCTCGATCCCGACATGGTCCACGAGGCGCTGGCCGGGATGAGTGCCATGGAGGAGATGCTGCGATCCAGCGGCCAGTTCGGGCAGCAGCAGCCCGTGCCGAAGGAGGCGACCGAGCAGGAGAAGCTCTTCGCCTTCCTGGGCCGCGATCCGCGATGGGAGGCTGCGGCCGGCTGATCTCCGCCAGGACCGATCGCCGAGCGGACCCTTCGTCGTCAGACGTTCCCGCGGGAACGTCTGACGACGAGACACGTTCCCGCGGGAACGTTCATCGGGTCGGCGCGACGGTGCGCGGAGGACGCTCGCGGCCGTGCTGAGGCGTTCCCGCGGGAACGCCTCAGGGCGAGGTCGTCGACGTCGTGTCGCGGCACATCACTCGCGGCACGCCGCCCGCCGATCAGGAGTCGCCGCTCGAGGCGGGGAACTCGTCGTCGCTGACAGGCATGGCCCCGACGATCGCGGGCACCTCATCGGCCGTCACCGGGTGGTCGAACACGGCCGCGTGCACCCGGACGTCGAGGTGGGCGCCGCGGGGTATGTCCCGCGGAGCGGACCAGGCGAGGCTCGTGCCGATTCCTACGTAGTCCGATGCGCGCACGAACCACGGGTCGACACGACTCTGCGTCCGGATGTCCTGCACGAGCACGAGACTGGTCCACTCGTTGCCGTGGCGTCGCTGGACGACCAGGAACGGACTCGTCGACCCATGGGCGATCGACTCCCCGTGACCGTCCTCGACCAGGATGCGGGTCTCGTCCGCGTCGGGCAGACGCCAGAACAGGCCCCCGTACCCCGCCCCCAGCCGGCCCCGGTTCGCGGGGCTCGTCAGGCGCACGTCGGCGGTGTCCGCGTACAGGCGGCTGCGCCAGGCAAGGCCCCACCCATAGTGCTCGGGCAGGACGAACGCCCGGAGGCGTCGCCGTTCGAGCAGGACGTCGCGGCCATCATGATCGAGCCACCTGACCTCCGAGCGCAGATCGCGCCCGGTCTCCGCGGTCTCCGTCTCGCGGATCTCCTGGACACCCTGGTTCGCCAGTAGGGTCGAGCCACGGCCCTCGACGAAGGTGCGCCCTCCCCAGTACGTGGTGCCGTTGACGTCGGGCAGGGCGAGCGACAGGCCGAAATGATGCCGATGATCGACCGGATTCGTGACCGTCAGCGCTCGTCCGTGCAGAGAGCGCACGGGGTGCAGATGAGGGCGCGGGCTGTGGACGGGGGCCATGGACGCCCCCGTCACGGCGGCGGTCAGCAGCGTCCCCCCGTGCAGAAGGGTCCAGTCCCGACCTTCCCGCACCCAGCCCAGCGGCTTCTTCGCGAGGTCGGCATCGTATGCCCCCGACAGTGCATCGGCATGGTCGGGAACGGGCACCCTCGACGGCGGCACGCGCCCCGTGCTGTCGCCGACGATCAGCTGCGGCTCGAGCAGGACATCGCCGAAGGTCTCGTCGGCGCCCGGGCTCTCGATGTGGTCGCGCAGCCGGGTCCAGGCGACCGCGCCCGGATCCAGCTGCTCCTGGCCGACGGTGGTCAGACGCGGCACGGCGAAGCGGGACAGCTCGATGCCGTCGAAACCCGTGACCGAGAGGTCTCCGGGCACGTTGACGCCGAACTCGTTCAGGCGCGCCAGGATGCCGAAGGCCGTGAGGTCGTTGAACCCCAGCACAGCGGTGGCCCCGGATTCGAGCACCTGCTCGGCCACCTCGTACCCGTCGGACATGGTCGAGCCGCCGTGGATGGAGCGGAGCGTCGTCCCCGGGGAGGCGTCGACGAGGCTGTTCAGAGCGGTCAGACGTGCACGGTTGGCCGCGCTGCGGGGCGGGCCGGCCACGTACAGCAGATCCCGGTGCCCGAACGCCTCGAGATGACGGACCAGCTGCGTCATGCCTCCCGCATAGTCGATGCTGATGGTGGTGGCGCGGCCCGCGGTGGTGCGACGGTTGATGAGAACCACGGGAGCGATGGTGCTGACGAGCTCGTCGAGGACGAGGTCGTCCATGCGGGGCGAGACCAGCACCACCGCGTCGCAACGGCGGCGTGCCTCGCGGGCGATCGACTCCTCCCGCTCCGGTGAGGAGGCCTCCGCGACCAGCACGCTGTATCCGTCGGCCTCCGCGCTGCGGGAGAGACCGCGCAGGATCGCCTGGAACATGGGGTTGCCGAGGTCCGGGACCACCAGCGCCACCGTCAGGGTGCGCCCGGTCGAGAGATTGCGGGCAGTGAGGTTCGGACGGTACTGCAGCTTCTGCGCCGCCTCCTTCACACGGAGGCCGATCGACGGATCGACGCTGGTGCGGCCGTTGAGGACGCGCGAGACCGTGGCGCGGGAGACCCCGGCCGCCTCAGCCACCTGGGTGATGGTCGGCCCACCTCCGCCTCGGGGCATCAGATGTCACTTCCTTCGCAGTGCACGGTCACCGGGCCGAAACTCGCCCTCCGGTCGTCCAGGACATGGTCCACCATGCTCCCGGCCGCGGCGAACAGGCCGACCTCCGCGCCGATCCACCGTCCCTTCGTACTCTGCCATCCGGTCAGCAGCCACTGGGGAGGTGCCGCCCCCGCAGGGCGACCGGCCGGGGTCGTTCGGCCCGGCGATGCCCCCAGTGCGATGCGGCCTGCCTGATCGCAGGTCAGATGCAGGCGTATCGAGGCCTCGGCGGTCGGGTCGGCCGTGAACAGCCGGGCGCGGTGGATCGTCTCGTCGGCCGCGTCCTGCGGCATCGTGCCGTGGACGAGGGTTATGCCGTCCCCGTCCCGGACCAGTCCGGCCCACGCGTAGCTCAGCCCGAGCACTACGATCCCCGCCCGCTCGGGGGCGGCATCGCGGCGCGGGGGTGCAGCAGGAAGATGGAGCTCCACCTCCCAGCTGCTCGGCTGCCCCGGAAGCTGCTGGCCGAGCACGTCACCGAGCTGCCGGAGATCGGCGCGGGGACTCGGCGCGAAGGCCAGGTCCAGTCGCCCGTCCCCGGTGCGCCACCGGTCGGCCCGGGGGTTGGCCTGCCAGTGCCAGCGCGGAGCGAGCTCGCGCGAGGTGAAGTCGTCGGAACGCCGCGGCTCCGTGTAGCCCGTGGCCGGACCGCTGCCGCCCACGGCGCCGACCTCGGGGACGAGGGCGACCGGACGGCCGCGGGTCGCGTCGACGGGCTCACCCATGTGGGGCCACCCCTCGGCGTCGAAGCGGACCGGCTGGACGTGGGTGACACGGCCGAAGACGTCGCGGTCCTGGAAGTGGACGAACCACCAGCAGCCCTGCTCGTCGTCGACCAATGCGCCCTGGTGCGGACCGTTGACCGGCGTGTCGTCCTGCTCCAGCGCCACGCGGTGCTCGTAGGGGCCGCGGAGGTCGCGGGAGCGGAAGACGACCTGGTACCCGTCGGCGACCCCTCCCGCCGGGGCGTAGATCCAGTACCAGCCGTCGTGGACGTACGCCTTGGGGCCCTCGAGGGTCAGCATGCCGGGGATCTCGGCGCCGTCGATGAGCACCTCGGAGGCGGACAGCGGGGCCGTGAGGTCCGGGGTCACCTCCAGCAGCGAGAGGCGATTCTTGATCCCGGCACGCGACCGCGCCCAGCCGTGCACCAGATGCGCGCGGCCCTCGTCGTCCCACAGGGGGCACGGGTCGATCAATCCGTGCCCGGCGAGCAGGAGCCGGGGCGCGCTCCACGGGCCCGCGGGATGCGGCGCGTCGATCACGAAGATCCCGTGGTCGGGGTCGGGGTAGACGATGTAGAAGGTGCCGTCGTGCTCCCGGATGCTGGGAGCCCAGACGCCGCTGCCGCGCCGCGGGAGCGCATAGTGCTCGAGCGGGACCAGCGCCGGCAGCGCATTGGTCACGTGCTCCCAGTCGACGAGGTTCGACGAGCGCAGCACGGGCAGTCCCGGGGCTCGATTGAAGCTGGAGGCGATCATCCAGTAGTCGCCGCCGACGCGGATGACGTCCGGGTCCGGCCAATCCGCATCGAGGACAGGGTTCGATCGGTGTTCCAACGTGACTCCTCCGCACGGCCTGCTCAGGGCGCTGGTCCGATTCGTGCGGGCGCTTCCGCGCGACCACCGGGGAACCGGTTACACAGCGTGCTGCGCGCACACTATCAGGTGGCCGGCCGCGGTGAGGCCCTTGAGGTCGCGTGGCCGGGCGACGCCGTGACCAGTAGAGATGGAGCCGGGGCGGCAGGCTGCCCAGAATCGTGTTCGCCCGCAGCGTTGACAGCCGGGAGATCGCCACTCACACTGGGGAGACCGCGGGGAACCGGTTTCACACGACTGTTCCCCGCCCGTGCTTCGACGACGAACAAGGATGGCCAATGGCGGCTGACCCCGTACGCGACCCCAGGATCTCGTCTCCTGTGCTCGCCGCAACCGTGCCTGAGCCCCCTGCGGGAAAGGCGGCCGTACAGGCGCGCAAGAAATCGCTGGCCGCGATGCTCTGGCGCCACCGGGTGCTCTACCTGATGGCACTGCCCGGAATCGTCTACTTCCTGGTGTTCAAGTACCTGCCGATGGGCGGTCTGATCATCGCGTTCCAGGACTACCAGCCGTTCCTGGGGATCCTCAGCAGCCCCTGGGTCGGCTTCGAGCACTTCGTCCGCCTGTTCACGCAGGACACGTTCTTCATGCTGCTGCGCAACACCCTGGTGCTGTCGGGGCTGCTCATGCTCATCTCGTTCCCGGTGCCGATCATCCTCGCGCTGCTGATGAACGAACTGCGCGGACGCTTCTTCAAGCGGAGCGTGCAGACGATCATCTACATCCCCCACTTCATGTCGTGGGTGATCGTGGTGTCGCTGTTCTACGTGCTGCTCACGACCGACGGCGGGGCCATCAACAACCTCATCACCTCGCTGGGCGGGCAGCCCGTCGCCTTCCTCACCGATCCCGAATGGCTGCGCCCGATGTACGTGTTCCAGCACGTCTGGCGCACGGCGGGCTGGGGGACGATCGTCTACCTGGCCGCCCTGACCGCGGTCGACATGACGCTCTACGAGGCCGCCGAGATCGACGGCGCCAACCGGTGGAAGCAGACCTGGCACGTCACCCTGCCTGCCATCCGGCCCACGATCATCGTGCTGTTCATCCTCTCGATCGGTGACTTCCTCGAACTCGGGTTCGAACACATGTTCCTGCTGCTGAACTCGATGAACCGTGAGGTCGGCGAAATCTTCGACACCTTCGTCTACACCGCCGGCATCCAGAACGGCCAGCTCAGCTTCGCGACCGCAGTGGGCCTGTTCAAGGGCCTCGTGGGGCTCGTGCTCGTGATGGGCGTGAACTCGCTGGCGAAGCGGATCGGCGAGGAAGGGGTGTACTGATGTTCGGTTTCGAGCAGTTCGTGGCCCTGAACCGCCGGCTCTCCGGGCTCTGGCGCCTGGCCTGGCTGAACATCCTGTGGATCGCGGTGACCGTGGCCGGTCTCGGTCTCGTGGGTTTCGGTCCGGCGAGCTACGCGCTGGCCAAGTATCTCCATCACTGGCTGCGGGACGGCACCACCCCGCCGGTGGCCCCGACCTTCTTCCGGTACGCCCGGGAGCTGCGGTGGCACCCCGTGGTGATGGGGGCGATCCTCCTGCTCGCCGGCGCCGTCATCCTGGTCAACCTGCTGAGCCTCTCGGACTGGTACCTGAGGGCGGCGAACCTCGCGGCAGCCGCCGTGCTGTGGATCCTCGGCGCCTACGTGTTCTTCGTGATGGCCGCCCTCGACGTGACCGGCATCCGTGCACAGCTCAGCAGCGCCCTGCTGCTGGGGGTGGGCTCGCTGCACTGGACCATCATCGCCACCACCACCGTGCTGGTCGGCTACGGCCTGATGCTGCGCTTCGCCGCGCCGCTGCTGATGATGTTCGGAATCGCCCTGCCCGCCCTCGTCTTCGCCGCCGTCTGCCGGCGGATCCTCCGTGATCTCGAGAGCTCCCCGGAGACCGACCCCCACCCCGTGCTGCGCGTGCCAGCGCACCCGGCGGAGCGCACCGACGCGTCCCCGCCTCGCCCGACGAAGGCCGCCCAGCGGTCGTCGTCCCTCCCGAAAGGAACCCCGGCATGATCACTCGCAGAACTCTCCTGTCCTCCGCACCCCTGGCCGCCACCGGCGCCCTCGCCCTGTCCTCCTGCGGAAGCAGCGGCGGCGGCTCGGCCGGCGCCGGTGGCGGCTCGCTGACCTGGATGTCGATGCTGCACACCCCGTCCACGCCGCAGGCGGACGGCCCGGTGATGACCGCGCTGACCGAGCACACGGGGACCGATTTCCAGTTCCAGTGGGTTCCGGACGCCTCCAAGGAGGAGAAGGTCAACGCGGCCCTGGCCTCGGGCTCCGTCGCCGACATCACGTCCCTGAACCAGCTGGCGATGCCGTCGATCCGGGACGCACTCAGCTCCGGACTGTTCTGGGAGGTCGAGGAGTTCCTCGCCGACTATCCGAACCTCAGCCAGATCAACCCGGACACCCTCGAGGGGGCACGGCTGGACGGTGCGCTGTACGGCGTGCCGTTCCAGAAGCCGCTCGCCCGCTACGGCGTGCTGGTGCGGCAGGACTGGCTGGACCGCCTCGGCCTCGAGGTGCCCCACACCATCGAGGAGCTCGGCGAGGTCGCGAAGGCCTTCGCCGAGGACGACCCGACCGGCACCGGCGCCGCGGCCACCGGGTTCATCGACCGTCAGGAGAGCTTCCTGGTCGGCTTCCGATCGCTCGCCGGCTACTTCGGCGCGGGCGACAAGTTCCAGCTGGACGACGCCGGCAACATCGTCCCCGCCTGCACCACCGATCCCTGGAAGGAGGCCATGCAGTGGTACCGCGAGGTCTACGAGGCAGGCGGCGTGAACCAGGAGTTCATCACGATGCAGAAGCAGAATCAGCAGCAGGCGATCGCGCAGGACAAGGGCGGCATCGTCGTCACCGGGCTGTTCGAGGCCAAGAACTACGTGGCGCTCGCCGAGTCGATCAACCCCGACACCGAGGTGTCCTGGACGCTCATCAACGACATCACCTATGCGGACGTGCCGCGGCGGATCGTCTCGGACACCGGCGGGGGCATGGGCGGCCTGATGTGCTTCTCGACCCAGTCGCTCACCTCCGAGGAGGACCTCGCCCGCGGGCTGACCCTCATCGACGAGCTGCTCGAGGAGCCCGCCTTCCAGCTCATGACCAACGGCATCGAGGGCACGCACTACGAGATGGATGACGACGGGGTGGTGACCATCATCGATCAGCCCCTGTGGGAGCAGCAGGTCCAGCCCTACAACGGGTCACGCCCGTCGGACCTGGTGGAGATCTACAAGTCGTCCGACGAGTACGTGAACCAGGCGAACGAGATGATGGACGAGAACGCCGAGTACGCCATCACCAACCCGGCGCAGTCGCTGACGTCCCCGACGTACGACAACCAGTGGGCGACCATCGAGCAGGCGCTCAACGACGCCTACAACACCTTCATGATCGGCCAGACCTCCATGAGCGACTACGAGGCCGCCATCGAGGCCGTGCGCTCCCAGGGCCTGGACGACATCATCGCCGAGTACACCGAGGCCTACGACGCCGTCAACGGCTGACGGTTCGTCTCCGCCGCGCTCCCCTCCGCTCCTTCCACCGATCGGGAAAGGTCCCTTCGTGTCGACCCTGGACATCTCCGAACCGCCCGTCGCCGAGCTGGCGACCACATGGCTGCAGCACGCCATCGACCGGGCGGCGGCCCGTGGGGGCGGTCAGGTGCGCGTGCCCCCCGGCACCCACCGCACCGGAGCGATCCGGCTCCGCTCGGGCATCGATCTGCACCTCGAGGCCGGCGCGCTGCTGCAGTTCGTCCCGGATCCCGCGCTGTACCCGGCCGTCGAGGCGCGCTGGGAAGGCACGGCAGGCCTCGTCCACTCCCCGTGCCTGTTCGCGCACGGGGAGAGGGACGTCTCGATCACGGGCCTGGGAACCGTCGACGGGGGCGGCGCGACCTGGTGGGAGACGTTCCGGCAACGGCGCGGCGACCTCGAGCATCCGCGCCCGACCCTGATCGGCCTGCACGGCTGCGAACGGGTCACGATCAGGGACGTCTCCCTGCGCAACTCCCCGGCCTGGACGCTCCACCCCGCCCTGTGCGACGACGTCACCATCAGCGGCATCCGGATCAGCAACCCTGCGGACTCGCCGAACACCGACGGGATCGATCCGGAGTCCTGCCGCAACGTGCGCATCAGCGACTGCCACATCGATGTGGGCGACGACTGCATCGCGATCAAGGCCGGCACCGAGCACACGCCGGACCGCGTCGCCTGCGAGAACATCGTCATCAGCAACTGCACCATGATCCGCGGCCACGGCGGGGTGGTGATCGGCAGCGAGATGAGCGGCGACGTCCGCAACGTCGTGATCAGCAACTGCGTGTTCCAGGGCACCGATCGTGGGATCCGTCTGAAGACCCGCCGAGTGCGCGGGGGAGTGATCGAGGACGTGCGGGTGACCAACGTGGTCATGGACGACGTGCTGTGCCCGATCACGGTGAACCCCTTCTACTTCTGCGGGCCGGAGGGCAAGGAGCCCCACGTGGGGGACCGCTCCGCGCGCGCCGTCGACGGGGGCACCCCGCGGATCCGCGGGCTCCATCTCGCACATGTCACCGCGAGGAACGTCCACGCCTCGGCGGGTCACCTCTTCGGACTGCCCGAGGCGCCCCTCGAGAACGTCACCCTCGACGACCTCGACGTCACCTTCGCCGCCGATCCGCGGCCGGGAGCGCCCGAGATGGCGCTCGCCGTGGAGGCCCGGACCCGATCCGGCATCGAGCTCGGGTTCGTGCGGGGCGGCGAGCTCAGCCGGGTCCGGGTCGCCGGCGCCGACGGGGCCGCGGTGTCCACACACGCCTGCGAGGGTCTCGAGCTGGAGGTCAGGGGGAGCGATGACGGTTCTGCATGAGTCCCGCCGGCTCCGCCGTCGCACCGCCGAGATGTGGATCGCAGGTGTCGGGATGGCGCTGGCGATTCTCTGCCTCGGCGGCTTCTGCCTGGTCATGAACGGGGTGGATGCCGCGACCTTCGAGCGCGACGTCATGCCCTCCCTGCTCGGCGCGGATCACGGCATGGGCCCGCAGGAGGCGTTCGAGGCGGCTCGCGTCCTCGGAGCCTGGTTCGGCGCGACCCTGATCGTGGTGCTGCTGCTGTCGACGGCCGGGCTCTTCCTCGCCCGTCGTCTGCCCACCCGCCGCACCACCGGCTGGTGGTTCTTCGCCGCGGGGCTGGTCCTGCTGCTGGGGAGCCAGCTGATCCTGTTCCCGCTCGCGTTCGTCTTCTTCGCGACGGCCGCCCTCTTCGCCCTGCGCCCGCTCACGGATGGGAGCCCTTCATGACCACCGCACCACCCAGCCCTCCCACCGACGCGGGGAGCAAGGCCGTCCTGGCCACGCGTCCGCCACGCCGAAACGGCCGGCCGCGCCTGCGCCGCCTCAGCACGGGGGAGCAGATATTCCGGGTGATCAACGTGATCATCCTCAGCGGCTTCTCCCTGATCTGCCTGATCCCGTTCGTCCACGTCATCGGCAGCTCCTTCGCGAGCCCCGGTGAGCTGGCCACGACCAACTTCCTGCTGATCCCGCGGGAGGTCACCCTCGACGCCTACCGCTACATCCTCTCGACCCCGACGATCTTCCGTGCGATGGGAGTGTCGGTGTTCGTGACCACAGCGGGCACGCTGCTCAGCCTGGTGGTCACGGCGCTGATGGCCTATGCCCTGGCCAAGCCGTACCTGTTGGGGCGCCGAACCATCAACTTCCTGGTCGTATTCACCATGCTGTTCAGCGGCGGCATGATCCCCACCTTCATCGTGGTCTCCTCGCTGGGGCTGCTGGACTCGCTGTGGTCGCTGATCCTTCCGGTGACCGTCAACGCCTTCAACTTCGTGATCATGCGGAACTTCTTCCAGGGCATCCCCGACAGCCTCGAGGAGGCGGCGCGGATCGACGGCTGCTCCGAGCTGGGTGTGTTCGCGCGCATCGTGCTGCCGCTGTCCATCGCCTCGATCGCCACCATCGGCCTGTTCTACGCCGTCACCTACTGGAACACGTACATGCACGCGATCCTGTACATCAACGACTCCTCGAAGTGGCCGATCCAGGTGCTGCTGCGCCAGATCGTCATCGTCGCCAGCGGTGTCAACGCGGACGCCTCCTCGGTGAGCGTGGTGCCTCCGGCGCAGTCGGTGAAGATGGCCGTCATCACCGTGGCCACGATGCCGATGCTGCTGCTGTACCCCTTCATCCAGCGCTTCTTCGTCAAGGGCGCGCTCATCGGCTCGGTCAAGGGCTGAGCCGCACCCCACCGATAAAGGATGATCATGCCGTCAGTTCCCCGCCGCAGCCTCCCTGCCCTGGCCGGTGCCTCCGTGGGCGCCGCCGCCGTGCTCGCCGGCATCGCTCCCGCTCTCGCCCGGCCCACCGCGACCACGCCGGATGGCGTGCTGGCCCTGATGCGGGTCCCCACCGGCAGGTCCGGTGCCGGCGGCGGTCGCGTCTGGTCGCCGCGGCCGACGGGATTCGCCTCCGTGCCCACCCCCGAGCTGCCGGAGGGCACCACGGGCGGACTCGGCGGTCGCGTCGTCACCGTCACCACGGCGGATGCGCTCGCCGAAGCCATCGCGGCCGACGAGCCGACGGTGGTGCTGGTGAGCGGGACGATCGAGTTCCCCAGCGGAACCATCACGGACGTCTCCGCGAACACGAGCATCGTCGGCGTCGGCCGCGGGGCCGAGATCGTCGGGGGCGGGCTGCGGCTGCTCGAGGTCTCCAACGTCATCATCCGCAACCTCACCGTCCGGGACTCCTTCGTCGCGGGGGACTGGGACGGCAAGTTCGAGACCAACGACAACGACGGCATCCGTGTGGATACCTCGCACCATGTCTGGATCGATCACTGCGAGTTCGCCCGGCTCGGCGACGGTCAGGTCGACATCCGCAAGGACTCGACCGACGTGACCGTGTCCTGGTCCCTCTTCCGCGACCACAACAAGACGCTCGGCGTGGGCTGGACCGACAACCTCGTCACCACGCTGACGCTGCACCACAATCGGTTCTCCAACGTCCACCAGCGCAACGGCAGCATCGATCAGGTGAAGATCGGGCACGTGTACAACTGCTGGCTCGCGGGCGCCAGCTCGTACGGCATGGCCTCCCGCGGTGCCACCGAGCTGCTCATCGAGCACAGCGTGTTCGACGCCGTCCGCAACCCGATCGGCACCAGTGACGAGCAGTCCCGGGTCGCGCAGAACGGCAACCTGCGCACCGACTCCTGGGGCGACTGGGAGGACACGGGCATCGACGTCGACCCCGCCGACCACTACGACTACGACCTCGACCCCGTCGACCAGGTGCGCGACCTGCTCACCCGGCATGCAGGCCCCCATGGGCGCACGGAGCGCACGCCGCGGCGCCTGCATGTCTCCCAGGACGGGACCGGTGACGTCTCCTCCATCCATGCCGCCGTGGGGGCCGCGTGGCGCAGCCCCCACCCCGTGGAGATCATCGTCCACCCCGGGATCTATCGCGAGGTGATCTCCGTCTGGCCGGGGTGCGACGGCCTGGAGATCCGCGGTGCCTCCGGTGATCCCGCCGACGTCGTGGTCACCTACGACAAACCTGCCACGGACTGGGCGACCGTCACCGTGTTCGCCCGGGACGTCGTGCTCGCCGCCCTCACGCTGGAGAACGCCTACGAGGACGACACCGGGGGCGACCGCGCCGCCTATCCGCTGCGCTCGATCGACGACACGCTCCGGCTCGAGGACGTCGAGCTCACGGGCGGCCCCTGGGAGATATCGGATCCGCGCCTCTGACCAGGGAAGACCAGCCGCCGACACAACAGATCAAGGAAGATCATGATGGCCACATCCACCCGAACCCGGCGCACGGCCTGCGCACTCGTGACCGCGTCGGCCGCCCTGATGCTGATGATTCCCTCCACCGCCGTGGCCGGCCCCGGCGGTACCCACGGCCCGCCCGATACGCACCCGCGCGATCCGGCCATCACCGACCGGCAGGTCCTTCCCGATGACGACGGCTGGGCCAGCGCCGGCGGCGGCACCACCGGCGGCGCCGAGGCGAACGAGGAGCACGTGTACGACGTCTCCACCCGGACCGAGCTCGTCAACGCTCTCGCCGGCTCCGGAGACGAGCCCGCGATCATCCGGGTCCACGGCACCATCGAGGTCAACGCCGACGAGAACGGTGAACCCCTCACCTGCGACGAGATCGCCGAGGGCACCGGGTACACCCTGGAGGAATACCTCGAGGCCTACGACCCCGAGACCTGGGGCCGTGACCGTAAGCCCGACGGTGAGATGGAGGAGGCCCGCGAGGCCGCCGAACAGAAGCAGCGCGCCCTGGTCGACATCCGCATTCCCTCGAACACGACGCTGATCGGCGCCGAGGAGGGCGCCGGGCTGACCGGCGCGAACCTCACCGTGAGCGGGGTCCACAATGTCATCATCCGCAACCTCGTGCTCGCCGACACCTACGACTGCTTCCCCTCGTGGGACCCCACCGACGGCGACGAAGGTGCTTGGAACAGCGAGTACGACAGCGTGCGGATCGTCGACGGCGCAACCAACATCTGGGTCGACCACAACGCCTTCACCGACGAGCCGATGACCGACGACAAGCTGCCGACGTACTTCGGACAGACCTTCCAGCGGCACGACGGTGCTCTTGACGTCACCAACGGCTCGGACCTGGTCACCGTCAGCTGGAACAGCTTCTCCGACCACGACAAGCTGACCCTGGTCGGGTCGACCGACAGCGCCGACCGTGGGGACCCGGGCAAGCTCCGGGTCACCTTCCACCACAACCTCTACGAGGGCGTGGGCCAGCGGGCACCGCGCGCCCGCTGGGGACAGGTCGACGTCTACAACAACCACTACGTCATCACTGACGACCAGACCGTCGACTACGGCTACTCACTCGGGGTCGGCCACGAATCGCGTCTGTGGGTCGAGGCGAACACCTTCGACATCACCGGTGACACGCAACCGGGGCAGCTCCTGTCCTTCCTGCGCGGCGAGGTCATCGTCACCGAGGGCAACCTCGTCAACCATCGTCAGGTGGACCTGCTGGCCGAGTACAACGCCGTCGCCGATGAGGACGAACAACTCGCCGAGGACACCAGCTGGGAGCCGACGCTGCGGGCCTGCGAGCACAAGGTCCAGCACGTGGCCGGTGTGGTCGATGCCTGGGCCGGTCCCGAGCTCGGTCCTGCGCCGGGCCGTCCTCACGGAGGCTGCTGACCTCCGTCCGGCTGCATCGCACGCCCCAGCAGCGTTCCCGCGGGAACGCTGCTGGGGCGTGCGGACCCTCCCGCGGGAACGTCCATCGGCCGATGGGCCGTTCCCGCGGGAACGCCCCACGGCGCGAATATCGGCCATCGCCGAGCGCGCGGTCCCACGACGTGGACTCCGTGCCGTGGATCACGGTCAGACCCGCGATTCCGCATAGGCTTTCGGGATGTTCTCGAATCTCTCGGCCGGCGCGCTCGGCCTCTCCCTGGACCACCCGACCGCCGTCGACCTCGCCGCGACGCACGGCTTCGGCGGCGTCGACCCGGATCTCGGCTACTTCTGGTCGCTCGGCAGCACCGCAGCTGTGGCCGAGCACGCCGCGGCGGTGCGCGAGCGCGGCCTGCAGTGGGGGATGACCGGCCTGCCGATCGGCCTCGACGCTCCCGCCGAGGAGTTCCGCCAATCCCTCGCCGATCTGCCCGCCGCGCTCGAGCTGCTGAAGGCCGCCGAGGTCACCCGGGTGGGGACCTGGATCCGCCCGATGCACGACGAGCGCACCTACCGCGAGAACTGGCGGCTCTTCGCCGGCCGTCTCGCCCTGGTCGCCGAGCTCCTGGCCGAGGCGGGAATCCGCATCGGTCTGGAGTACATCGGCCCGAAGACGTTCTGGTCCACCGAACGCTTCCCCTTCATCCACTCGCTGCGCGAGGCACGGGAGCTGATCGCCGAATCCGGCGCGGGCAACGTCGGCCTGATCCTGGACAGCTACCACTGGTACACCGCCGGCGAGAGCGCCGAGGACCTGGTCGGCCTCACCGACGCCGACCTCGTCTCGGTCGACATCAACGATGCCCGCAGCGATCGCGAGCGCGACCAGCAGCAGGACCTGGACCGTCGCCTGCCGTACCAGACCGACGTCATCGACCTGGCCGGATTCATGGGCGCCGTCCATGCTGCCGGCTACACCGGGCCGGTGAAGGTCGAGCCGTTCATGAAGGAGCTGGCCGAGCAGCCCGTCGACGACGTCCTCGCGGACATCTCGAGCCGGCTCGACCGCGCCGTCGCGAGCCGCTGACGCACCGCCGGCATCCCACCCCAGCGAAGGACGACGACATGGAACCGCCTCTGACCGGAGCCGACTCCGACGCCGAGGCCACCGTGGAGACCCCCGCGACGGCCGAGGCCGCCACCGCCCGCCGCCGTCTGCGCTTCCTGCTGGGACTGGCCGATCACTTCGAGGACCGCCAGGGCCGGCGCAGCGCCCGCGCCGGCAGCACGGCCGACGGCGCGGCGGCTGACGGCGCGACGGGCGACGGCGCGACGGGGGATGCGGCATCCCCCGAGACGTCGGCCCCCGCCGCAACGCCGCATCTGGACGATCTCCCCGCTGCGAGCGGCACGGAACCACAGGAGGTCCGGATCCGCACGGCCGACGGCGACGTGATCCCCGCCTTCCTCCTGCGCCCCGCTCCGGAGGTGGCCACGGGTGCCGCCGTCGTGCTGGTGGCCGGCCACGGCCGCGGCATCGACGACCTGGTCAGCACTGATCCGGCCGACGAGTACCACGACGGCCTCGCCCACAAGCTGGTGCGCGCCGGGCTGACCGTGCTGTGCCCGGAGATGATCAGCTTCGGACGGCGCCGCGTCCCCCGCCCGGACGGTGCCGAACCCTATGAGGACACCGAGAACTCGTGCGGCATCGATGCCGCCAGCCACCTGCTGCACGGCCGGCCGGTGATGGGCCACCGTGTGGCTGACGCCCGCGCCGCCGTGCAGGCGCTGCGCGAGGTGCCCGGGGTGGACCCGCAGCGGGTGGCCGTCGCGGGCGGCTCCGGAGGCGGGGCCGTCTCGCTGCTGCTGGCGGCAGTGGACCCCACGGTCGCCGGCGCCCTGGTCGCGAGCTATTTCTCCTCGTTCGAGGCGAGCCTGTGCTCGATCCGGCACTGCCCCTGCAACATCATCCCCGGCCTGCTGCCGGAGATGGAGATGGCGGACATCGCCGCCCTCGTCGCGCCCCGGCCCCTGGTGCTGGAGGCAGGTGAGCACGACCCGATCTTCCCGATCGAGGCGACGCGCGCCTCGTTCGCGCAGCTGCCCCCGGTGTGGCAGGCGCTCGACGCCGCGCCTCCCGAGCTCGTCGTCACCGACGGCGGCCACGCCTTCCGCGGGGAGCGGTCCGTGGAGCTGTTGGCCGAGCGACTGGCCTGAGCCTCAGACCGCGTCGCCGAGCTTCCCGGACAGGCGCTCCAGGCGCTCCTGGCTCGCGCCGTCCAGCCCGATGATGCGGGCCTCCTTGCCGCGGTCGGTGTACTTCGACTGCACGGCATCCAGCGCCGCCACGGTCGAGGCGTCCCACACGTCGGCGTCGGTGAGGTCGATGATCACGACGTCCGGATCGCCCGCATAGTCGAACTGGTAGACCAGATCGTTGCTGGAGGCGAAGAACAGCTCGCCCACCACGCGGTAGCGGCGGATCTCCGGGGCGCCGTCGTCGTCGATGTCGGTCTCCCACACCGGCTCGATGCGCACCAGGTGCGCCACCCGCCGGGCGAAGAGGACCATCGCGGCCAGGGTGCCGAGGATGACGCCGACGGCGAGGTTGTGGGTGGCGACCGTGGCGACCACGGTGATCACCATGACAAGGGTCTCCGGCACGGGCATCAGCCGCAGCGTCGAGGGGCGGATGCTGTGCCAGTCGAACGTGGCCACGCAGACCATGATCATGACCGCCACCAGGGCGCCCATCGGGATCAGACCGACGATGTCGCCGAGGGCCACCAGCAGGATCAGCAGGAACAGACCGGCGAGGAAGGTGGAGATCCGTGTGCGCGAGCCGGACTGCTTCACGTTGATCATGGTCTGGCCGATCATGGCGCAGCCGCCCATGCCGCCGAAGAAGCCGGTGACGATGTTGGCGACGCCCTGGCCCCACGCCTCGCGAGTCTTGTTCGAGTGGGTGTCGGTGATGTCGTCGACGAACTTCGCCGTCATCAGCGACTCCAGCAGCCCCACCAGCGCCATGCCCAGCGCGTAGGGGCCGATCAGCTGCAGCGTCTCCAGGGTGAGGGGGACGTCGGGGATGAACAGGCTGGGCAGGGAGTCCGGCAGCTCGCCCTCGTCGCCCACGGTCGGCACGCTCCAGCCCGAGAAGAACACGACGGCGCTGATGACGAGGATGGTGATCAGCGGGGCGGGGATGGCGGTGGTGATCTTGGGCAGCACCACCAGCATCACGATGCCGACGGCCACCAGTGCGTAGACCAGCGGACCCACACCCTGGCCGTACAGGTGCGGGACCTGCGCCATGAAGATGAGGATGGCCAGGGCGTTGACGAAGCCGGTCATCACCGAGCGGGGGATGAACCGCATCAGCTTGGCCACGCCCAGCGCGCCGAGGACCACCTGGAGCACGCCGGCCAGCAGCACCGTGGCGACCAGGTAGTTCAGGTCGCCCGTCTGGTGCATGACCGGGGCGACCACCAGGGCGACTGCGCCGGTGGCGGCGCTGATCATGGCCGGGCGGCCGCCGACGATCGCGATGGAGATCGCCATGGTGACCGAGGCGTACAGGCCGACGGCCGGATCGACGCCCGCGGCCAGCGAGAACCCGATCGCCTCGGGAATCAGGGCGAGGGCGACGACGAGGCCGCCGAGCACCTCGGTCTTCAAGCGGCGGGGGTCACGGAGCGCCTCGAGGACGCCCATCGGGCGCTGCTGGGAATGCGCGGGGGCGGGGGCGCCGCCGAGGGCAGGGCTGACTGACGTCACGAAGCATCCTTGGGGAGAGGAGATGGGAGGGAGGCCCGAGGAAGCGGACGAGTCCGAGGGCCGACGACCAACCCTCACGTTACGGGAGGTTCAGTGGTTCTCGCACCCGGCGGGCGTTGCGCGATGGGTCACAGGTACGGGGTCGAGGGGTGGTAGCGACGGTCTACCGATTCGTCGCGTCCAGGGCGGTCCCGTTCTCCTCGGGACCGGCGATCTCGCGCAGACGCGCCAGGAACTCATCGGCCATCGCCACCTTCTTCTCCAGGGCGCTGCGCCGCTCGATCGCGATCTGCTCGAACTCGCGCAGCGTGCGGAGGGCCTCGGCGGGGGCGCCCGGCCCGTCGGCCGCGTCGGCGACATCGAGCAGCTCGCGCATCTGCTCGAGACTGAAGTCCAGCGGTTTCATCCGTCGGATGAGCAGGATGCGTTCGACGTCCTGCTCGGAGTAGAGCCGGAACCCGCCCTCGGTGCGCTCCGAGGGGGTGACCAGGCCGATCTCGTCGTAGTGCCGCAGCGTGCGCAGGCTCAGCTCGGTGCGCTCGGCGACCGCTCCGATGTGCAGCAGTTCGCGATGATCGTCCGTCGGGCTCATACGGTCAGTGTGCCCGATGGGGCGGCGCCCTCAGATCAGCCGGGAGAGGTCGATCTCCACGGGCCGTTCATCCCTGAGCTCCACGTCGAGCAGTCGCTCTCCGCGGCGCACCGTGTGGGTGCCCAGCGCCCCCGGACCCACCGCGCGCAGGTGCAGCGCGGTGACGTCGGCGTCGGCCCAGGTCATGCCGACCTCGATGCCGGGCCGCGCCCGTAGCCCGCGGACCGACCCGTCGGCCATGATCGGTGGCAGCGCAGGCAGCAGTTCGATCTCGCCACGGTGGCTCTGAAGCAGGCATTCGGCGAGGGCGGCGACGATCCCGATGTTGCCGTCGATCTGGAACGGCGGATGGGCGGAGAAGAGGTTCGGGTACAGCCCGCTGCGCTCGACGCCGTCGGCGGTCTCGGCCGGGCGCAGGTACAGCTCCAGCAGGGCCTGAACGCGGTCCGGACGACGAAGGCGTGCCCACAGGCACGTCTTCCACACCAGCGACCACCCCGTGGCCTCGTCCCCGCGGGCCTCGAGCGAGGCGGCCGCGGCGCGGGAGAGCTCATCGGGCACGGGATCGGTGCCGGGGTAGAGGAAGCCGAGGTGGGAGACGTGCCGGTGCTCGGGCTCGACCTCCTCGAGCCCGTCGGCGTGCCATTCGAGGATGCGGCCGTCCGCCCCCGTCCGCGGCCCGGGCACCCGGTCCAGCGCCGCCTCGGCGCGCCGGACGATCTCATCGTCACCGCGGCCGGTCAGGCGGGATGCCGCGATGAGGAGCTCGAAGATCTCCCGCACCAGCCAGCGGTCCATGCCCGTGCCCTCGCTGAGCCCGACCGGGGTGCCGCCGGGTGCGACCCATTCGTTCTCCGGAGAGGTCGAGGGGAAGGTGACCAGCTCCCCGCCCTCCGTCTCCCACAGCAGATCGAGAGCGAAGGCCGCTGCGTCGCGCAGCGCGGGGAAGCGGCGCTCGGCGATCGAGCGCGGCTGCTCCCCGCCGAAGGCTGCGATCGAGGAGAGCTCGCGCTCGAGCCAGAGGCCGCCCATCGGCCACGAGGACCACTTGGGATTGCCGCGCACAGGATCGGTGTAGCCCCACGGGTCCGAGTTGTGGTGGACGGTCCAGCCGTCGGCGCCGTACACACGGCGGGCGGTCTCGCTCCCGCTCTCGCGCAGCATGGCGACGTAGCCCTCCAGGGCCCCGGCTGCGCCGGGAACGTGCGCGACCCCCGCCGCCCAGTGGTTCATCTCCAGATTGATGTTGACCGTGTAGTTCGAGTTCCACGGTGCCAGGACGTGGGGATTCCAGATGCCCTGGAGGTTCGCCGGCGGCAGGCCCGGACGCGAGGAGGAGGCGAGCAGGTAGCGGCCGTAGGCGAAGGTGGTGGCGAGCAGCTCCGCATGCTCGGAGCCGCCGAGCTCCAGCTCGACATCGCCGGCCCCGAGCGGGAGACGCTCGAGGTGGCGGCTGCGGAGGTCGAGCTCACCGCGCGCCACCGCGGCGTCGGCCTGGCCCGTCGCCTCGGCGAGAGCGTCGGCGAGGGGACGGTCGGGGTGCCGGCCCATGCCCTGCCACGTGGTGACGATGGCGCAGACGACCAGGATGCGGCCCCTCTCGCGCCGGGTGCGGACGGCGACGGCCGCTCGGCTCGCGTCCTCGGCGTCCCACGCGAGCTCGGCGACATCGCCGTGGCGGGTCGGCACGCCGTCCGACGGGGCGCGGAGGACGAGGGTGAGGCCGTCCGGCCCGGAGGTGCGCCGTTCCTCGACCAGGGGGGAGGTGAACTCGAGCGCGACGTCGGCGCCGTCGGGGCAGGGGGCCGAGTGGACCAGGACCTCGTCGGCGGTGCTGACGAAGGTGCGGTGCTCGCCGTCGGGCGTCCGTGCGGTGTGCTCGAACCGTGTGAGATCGAGTGTGCGCTCGACGAGCTGCTGGGTCCCGTCCGCGCGGGAGAGGCGCACCTGCAGATCCCCGACGGGCTGATAGGCCTGCGCCCATGCGGCCCCGAGCTCCTCGATCGAGTTCTGCGCCTCGACGATCTGTCCG
The DNA here is from genome assembly GCF_042666305.1 of Brachybacterium sp. GCM10030268. Taxonomy (NCBI): domain Bacteria; kingdom Bacillati; phylum Actinomycetota; class Actinomycetes; order Micrococcales; family Dermabacteraceae; genus Brachybacterium; species Brachybacterium sp. GCM10030268. The sequence goes on from NZ_JBHTCW010000003.1 coordinate 227,964, forward strand.
GATCCGAACTGCGATCGGGCACGCGTCAGAAGCTCTGCCGCGTCCTCGCGCGAGGTGCACCTGTTCCGGGTGGTGCTGGGGGAGCCGGACCACAGGGTGGTCTCGTTGAGACTGAAACGCGCCACCTCGGGGTCGCCCCAGACCATGGCACCGATCCGACCATTTCCCAGAGGCAATGCCTCCAGCCAGCGCGTTGCGGCGTGACGCCGGCTGAGAGTATCGGGCGGCGTCATGGCAGGTTTCTCCTCGGGGTCGGGGGTCGCGGTCCCAGCAGCAGCGCGCTGGGCATCGCGTCTCGGCAACGCTAAACATCCTATGTCTGAGGGGCCGTTGCGTCGAGGGCCCACGCGGGAGCGAGAGGGCGGGCGCGAGAGGGCGGGCACGTCCGGCGCCGGGCGCGACGGGAAAGCGCTTGAAACCCGGGCGCTGACATGATCTACTGAGCCCCCGGAACGGAAAGCGGTTACCGTCATCCGTCGCTCACGACGGATGCAGCTCGTGCGCGACGTGGCGCGCGAGCAGCCGGGATCGCGGCCGTTCCTCTCAGTCAGCCCAGCACGGACTGCCGCCGCGCCGGCCGCGGCCGCACATGAAGGAGAGCCGCCACATGGCCACACGCAGGATCGGGATCATCGTCAACGGGGCCACGGGACGCATGGGGTATCGCCAGCATCTGGTGCGCTCCCTGCTCGCCATCCAGGACCAGGGCGGCGTCGAGCTCACCGGCGGCGACCGGCTGCTGCCCGAGCTGCTGCTGGTGGGCCGGAACGAGGAGAAGCTGACCGCCGTGGCCACGCGCCACGGCCTGACGCAGTGGACGACGGACGTCGAGGCCGCCCTGGCCGACGAGGACTACGAGGTCTACTTCGACGCCCTGGTGACCAACCTGCGCGTGGCAAACCTCAAGAAGGCCATCACCGCCGGCAAGGCGATCTACACGGAGAAGCCCACGGCGGAGTCCTTCGCCGACGCCCTCGAGCTGGCGCGCCTGGCGAAGGAGGCCGGCACGGTCTCCGGCGTCGTCCACGACAAGCTCTACCTGCCCGGCCTGCTCAAGCTGCGCCGCCTGATCGATTCCGGCTTCTTCGGCGAGATCCTCTCCGTGCGCGGCGAGTTCGGCTACTGGGTCTACGAGGGCGACTGGCAGGCCGCCCAGCGTCCCTCCTGGAACTACCGCGCCGAGGACGGCGGCGGCATCGTCGCGGACATGTTCCCGCACTGGAACTACGTCATCGAGGACCTCTTCGGCCGCATCGCCGACGTCTACGCCCAGACCGCCACCCACATCCCGGCCCGCTGGGACGAGAACGGCACCCGGTACACCGCCACCGCCGACGACGCCGCCTACGGCGTCTTCCGCCTCGAGAACGGCACCGTGGTGCAGATGAACTCCAGCTGGGACGTGCGCGTGCGCCGCGATGAGCTGGTCGAGTTCCAGGTCGACGGCACCAAGGGCTCCGCCGTCGTGGGCCTGCACAGCGCCCACATCCAGCCGCGCGAGGCGACCCCGAAGCCGGTCTGGGATCCCGACGTCAAGGACGGCCACGACTACTTCGACGACTGGATCGAGGTCCCCGACAACGAGACCTTCGACAACGGCTTCAAGGTGCAGTGGGAGGACTTCCTGCGCCACTACATCGAGGGCCGCCCCTATCCGTTCGACCTGCTCTCCGGCGCCCGCGGGGTGCGCCTGGCCGAGACCGGCCTCGCCAGCTCCGCCGAGGGCCGCCGCATCACCCTCGACCCGCTCACGGAGGTCTGAGCACCATGACGAGCACCGATCTGACCCTGCTCGACGAGGACGGCCATCTGCGCACCATGCCGCTGGGGGAGGCGGTCCCCTTCGCAGCGCCCACCGCGCCGCTGCGCTCGCGCACCGTGTTCGCCGCCGTGCACGTGGTCCCGATCGTCCACGGGGACAACACCCCCGGCGCCCCGGCGGACATCGACTGGGAGGCGACCATCGCCTTCCGCCGCACCATGTGGTCGCGCGGACTCGGCGTCGCCGACGCCATGGACACCGCCCAGCGCAACATGGGGCTGGACGCCGCGGCCACCCGCGAGCTGATCTCCCGCACCGCCGACGCCGCCCGCGAGGCCCTCGCCGATCCCGCGTACGCGGGCCTGTTCCGGGACGGCGCGCAGGTGCGCGACCTGGTCGTCGCCGGTGTCTCCACCGACCACCGCAGCGAGCCCGAGCTGAGCCTGGACCAGATCGTCGAGGCCTACCGCGAGCAGCTGAGCGCGACCGAGGCCACCGGCGCGGGCGCTGTGCTCATGGCCAGTCGTCACCTCGCCCGGGCCGCGACGTCGGCCGAGGACTACGAGGAGGTCTACCGCCGCGTGCTCGAGGCCGCCACCGAACCGGTCGTGCTGCACTGGCTGGGCACCGCCTTCGACCCGCAGCTGGCGGGCTACTTCGGCTCCGGCGACACCGCCGAGGCCTCCGAGACGCTGCTGCGGATCATCGAGGCGAACCCGGCCCGGATCCGCGGCGTGAAGATGAGCCTGCTGGACGCCGAGGCGGAGGTCGCCGTGCGCGAACGCCTGCCGCGCGGCGTGCAGATGCTCACCGGGGACGACTTCCACTTCTCCCACCTGATCGTGGGAGAGGGGGCCGACGGGACGACGGCGCGCACCGACCAGCCGGAGGGCAGCTTCTCCCACGCCCTGCTCGGCGCGTTCGCCGTCACCGCGCCCGCCGCCTCCGCAGCGGTCCAGGCACTGGATGCCGGAGAGCCGGATCAGGCCCGCCGCATCCTCGACGCCGCCGAGGAGCTCGCCCGGCACGTCTTCTCCGCCCCCACCTACCACTACAAGACCGGCGTCGCCTTCCTCGCCTGGCTGAACGGGCACCAGCCCGCCTTCACCATGGTGGGCGGGATGCACTCCGCCCGCAGCCTGCCCCACCTCTCGCGCACCATCGAACTGGCCGCGAGCACCGGCAACCTCGAGCGCCCCCAGCTGGCCGCCGAACGCTGGCACGCCATGCTGCGCCTGGCCGGATACGAGGTGGCTCGGACTGACGCTGCTGACGCTGCTGACGCTGTCGGAGCCGGGACCGACGCCGAGGCCGACGGACCGGACGGCCTCACGGAAGGATCCGCCGCATGAACACGCCCGCTCCGGAGACGACCGGCACGCCCCGTCTGTCCATCAACCGCTGGACCTGCCGCACCACGCCGATCCAGGAGTTCCTCGAGGCCACCGCCGCGGCCGGCATCGAAGCCGTCGGTCTGTGGCGCCAGGACGTCGCCGAGGTCGGACTGGAGGCCCTGCGCCGCCGGGTCGATGACGCCGGCCTGCGCGTGTCCACCGTGTGCCGCGGCGGCTTCCTCACCGCCGTCGCCGAGGCGGACCGCGCCGCGGCGCTGGAGGACAACCGGCGCGCGATCGACGAGACCGCAGCTCTGGGCGCCCCCACGCTGGTGCTCGTCGTCGGCGGCATCAGCCAGGAGGACAAGGACATCGCCGGCGCCCGCGCCCGCGTCGCCGAGAACATCGCGGCCCTGGCCCCCTACGCCGAGGAGCGCGGGGTCACGCTGTCGATCGAACCTCTCCACCCGATGTTCGCGGCCGACCGCGCCGTGGTCTCCACCCTCGACCAGGCCCTGGACATCGCCGAGGCCACCGGCAGCCCCGCCGCCGGCGTCGTCGTGGACACCTATCACGTGTGGTGGGATCCCTACCTCGAGCGCGCCATCCAGCGTGCCGCCGACGCCGGCCGCCTGCTGAGCTACCAGGTGTGCGACTGGAACCTGCCACTGGCCGCCGAACCGCTGTTCTCCCGCGGCTACATGGGCGATGGCTACATCGACTTTCCCGCCATCACCCGCATGATCGCCGCGACCGGCTATGACGGCGACATCGAAGTGGAGATCTTCCACGTGGACGTGTGGGCCACCCCGGCCGCCGAGGCCATCCGCACCGTCGCCGAGCGCTTCGAGCAGTTGGTCCTGCCGTACGCATGACGGCCGCCGGCTGACCGTCGATTCCGATCAGCCGGTACTCCAGCGTCCAGGCGCGTCGATATGCGTCGCGTCGGACCGCTGGAGTACCGCCGAGTCGGACCACCGCTCACCACGATCGCCCCGGACGTCTCGGCACTGTTCCGGCACCTCGTCACGCGGGCCGAGCGCTGCTGAGTGAGGAGTCGGGGGAGCGATCCGACGGCGCTTCGGGCCGATTCACGCTGGTCGAGCGGGCCTCTCCGTGGGGTCCAGTAGTCAGCCGGCGACCGGAAAGATCTGCAGCTCGGCCGGCGTATCGGCGGCACGGAGGCGCTCGTCGCACGCGAGCAGCGGAGCGTCGAGCCCCTCTGCCAAGGCGAGGTAGGAGGCGTCGTAGGCCGCGCACCGGTGACGGAGGGACCAGATGCGCTCCGAGAGCGGTGCAGCGTCGTACCGGGCGATCGACATCGCGAAGTGCGTCTCCCGGAGAGCGTCCGAGTCCTTCGGGAGGAGCTTCCGCCCGCGTTCCAGGCCTCGCAGCGTCGAGAGGACCTCGATATCGAGCAGATGCGGGGCTCCCAGGGGCCGGGTCGCGACCGCTCGGGTCAGCTCATCCGGTGCGTCGGCGCTGATGAGCGCTTCGATCATCGCCGACGCGTCCACCACGATCACCGGCGATCAGCTTCCAGGGCCTCAAGGATGTTCGCGCGCGTCGGCCCCGATTCCTGGCTGCGATGGCGAATCCGCTCGACCAGTTGCGCATTCGTCGGAGAGGCGGCGATCCGGGGTGGTCCGGACCCGACCGATGCCGCCCTCAGGCTCTGGTGGTCAGGGCGGTGGACTCCCGAAGCAGCACGTCACCGCGCACATGCACCTCGCTGACGTCCGCGGTGCTGGCCGGTCCGTCGGCGCTATCGGCACCGTTCCGTCCGGCCGCGCCGGTCCCGTTCGTCCCGTCGGCATCCTCCGGCAGTTCCAGGACCCACTCCACGGCCTGGCGTGCCATGTCGTGAAGCGGCAGTGCGATGGTGGTCAGGGAGGGGTTCGCGTCGGCTCCGTCGGGCACGCCGCCGAAGCCGGCGACGGCGACCTGGCCCGGCACGTCGATCCCGCGCCGGCGCAGTTCTCCGAGCGCACCGAGGGCCATCACGTCGGCGGGGGCGAACAGGCACAGCGGCAGGTCCTCGGCGGGGGAGGCCGCCTCCAGGTGCTCCTGGACCTGCTCGGCAGCGAGGTGGCCGCCGTCCCGGGTCAGGCCGGCACCGATGTTCAGCTCCGGCTCGATGCCGGCCTCGGTCAGGGCGGCGACGAACCCGCCGGTGCGGTCCCCGGCCGAGGGGATGCCCTCGATGCCCTGGACGACGGCGAAGCGGCGATGACCTTCGACCACTAGGGAGGTCGCGAGCTCGTGAGCGGCCGCGGCGTTGTCCGGCACGATGGTGCGGCCCACGCCGAGGGACTGGCCCATGCCCACCACGCGGCCCTCGTTGCGGGCGAAGCCCTCCAGCAGCGTGCTGATCGCGGCGTCGGAATCGTTGCCGTAGCGGTGGGAACCCACCAGCACCAGGGCATCGACCTGCTGGGCGATCAGCGACCGCAGTGCTCTGACCTCGGTGTCGATCTCGCGGTCGGTCTGCGTCAGCAGCACCTGGCTCTGGGAGGCGAAGGCCTGCTGCTGGATCTCGCGGGCGATGGTCGCGAAGTAGGGGTCGGCGATGTCGTGGACGACCAGGCCGATCAGCCCGGAGCGGGAGCGCGCCAGGGCCTGCGCCTGCGCATTGGGCACGTAGCCGAGCTTCGCCGCGGAGGCCTCGACCTTCTCCGCGACCGCCTTGCCGGGGATGCGCGAGGAGCCGTTGAGAACGCGGGAGGCGGTGGCCAGGGAGACCCCGGCATCCTGGGCGACGTCGCTGAGACGCACTGCGGGCATCGGGGCTCCTTGTCGGGAGGGGCGGGTCGGGGAAACGCTGTCCGGGCGTTCAGGATACGGCCGCGAAGCGTCTCATGTCCGGCGCTCGGGCACTAATCGTGGTCGCGGGCGTCACGTCGCGATGCACCGAATGACCCGCCGTCTCGAGAGCGTGGCCAGCTACGACGCACCAGGGGACGGGACCAGCAGGGCGTGCAGCGTCTCCGCCTCGCGGGCCAGCGACGCCGGGTCGTCGCCGGGCACGAACTCGAGCAGTGCGTCGTGGTCGCGGTCGTGGACCCGGACGATTTCGAACGCGTCGCGCCACAGCTCGGCGCGTTCGGCGAGAGGCAGGCGGCGTGCTGCGGGCCACCACGAGAACACATGCAGGGTGGAGACATGGGGTAGGGAGGTGCGCAGGTCCCGGATCGCCGCCGCCCGCGGCTGGTCTTGGTGCGGCTGCCAGTACGTGCGCACGGCCGGATGATCCACCTCGTTCAGCAGCTGCAGCGTCGAGTCGATCTCGTCGGTCAGGGTGCCGCCGTGCCACTCCAGGCCCAGCTCGACGTCAGCATCGGCAGCGGCGACGGCCGTCTCGCGGATCCGGGAGACGAGCATCCGGCGCTGCTCGGGTGAGGTCTCACGAGATCCCCGCCTGCCCGCCCAGATGCGGACCCGCGGTGCGCCGAGTTCTCGGGCGGAGTCGAGCAGTGCGGCGGCCTCCTCGGCCACGGAATCCGCTGTGCCGTCGCAGCGGAGATAGGATCCGTAGCTGGCCACCTCGAGCCCGGCCGCACGGGTCGCCTTCCGTGCTGAGCGGGCCGCCGCCACATCTCCGGCGGGGACATGCACGTCGCTGCCCCATTCAATGCAGTGCAGCCCCGCATCGGCGGCGAGGTCGGCGACCTGCCCGACGGAGAGGTCACGAAAGCTGACCGAGCACAGTCCGGAGCGGATCATGCCTCTCCTTCCGCCGGGTCGGGAGGGCCTTCGGCGGTGCTGCTCAGGGCGTCCCGGCCCATGCCAGTACCAGCGGCATAGTATCCGCTCCTGCGCAGACGCCGGGCCCCACTGCGCTACGGTGGCAAGCGCTTGCGCGCACTGAAGCACCGAGACGAACGAGGCTCCGATGGACGAGAACAAGCGGCCCGCCCGCCCCGGACTCCGCGACGCCGAACCGGATTTCAACGCCTGGTCCTTCTGGCGCCAGGCCGACGACGCGGCACAGCAGGCTCAGCGGGAGCGTCTGGCCGAGCTTGCCGCTGACGGCGCCGAGCTCGGCGAGGGCTGTGTCGTCTCGCAGTGGGCCGCCTGCTTCCCGGAGACCCTGGTTCTCGGGGAGGGGGCCTACCTCGCGGCGTTCAGCTACGTGACCGGAGACGTCCGGATCGGCGCCCACTCGACCGTCAACGCGTACGTGGTGGTGCGCGGCGCTGTCAGCATCGGCGAGGGCGTGCGCATCGGTGCCCACACCTCGCTGCTCGGGTTCGACCACCAGTTCGCGCCCGATCAGCCGGTGCGCAAGCAGCCGCTGGTCAGCCGCGGGATCACCGTGGGGGACGATGTCTACATCGGCTCCCACGTCGCCGTCGTCGACGGGGTGAGCATCGGCGCCCACAGCGTCATCGGAGCCGGCGCCGTGGTCACCAGGGACGTGCCGGAGTGGTCGGTCATGGTCGGCAACCCGGCACGGCGCATCCGCGATCGCCGCGAGACCGGCGGACGGTCCTCCGCGCGCCGTGGGGCCCGGGACCTGAGCGAGTTCGCCGACCGGGCCCGCCAGGAGGCCTCCAGCGTTCTGGCGCGGTGCTGGGATGAGGACCAGCGGGCGTTCACCGACACTCCGGGCGCCGAGCCCACCGTGCGCGCCCTGTGCGACGCGGTCGAGATCGCCGAGCTGCTGGAGCCCGCAGCGCTGTGGCAGCTCGACCGCCCGGAGGTGATCCAGCGGCTCACCGCGCGCCAGGACCCGCGCACGGGGCTCATCCCCGAACTCGGCCACGAGCTGGGCGAGCCCACCGCGGCCGACCTCGGCGGGGGAGCGCGGTATCACGTGCTCAGCGCGGGGTACGCCCTCGATCTGCTCGGTGCCCGATTCCCCCATCCGATCGGCATCGTCGACACCCTGCGAGGCCCGGACCTGATCGCCGCCCTCGAGCAGCAGCCCTGGACCGAGCGCGCCTGGGGCGCGGGGGACTGGGTGGACGTGGTCGGCACAGCACTGACGTGGAACCGCGAGTGGTTCGAGCTGCCGGGCGATCTGGAGACGCTCGTCGGGTGGCTGCACCTGACCGTGGACCGCAGCACCGGGGTGTGGGGCCGGCCCCGGGCGTCCGACGGGCTGCGTCAGCCGGTCAACGGCTTCTACCGGCTCAGCCGCGGAACGTTCGCCCAGTTCGGGCTCCCGATCCCGCACCCGGAACGGGTGATCGACACGGTCCTGGCCCACGCGCGCGACGACCGCCGGTTCGGGGTGGGCCGCTCCACGGCCTGCGACGTGCTGGACATCGCCCATCCGCTGTGGCTGGCCCGCCAGCAGACCGCCCACCGCGGCGAGGAGATCACGGCGTGGGCGGCAGGACAGGTGCCCCGGCTGGTCGCAGCCTGGCGGCCTGGCGAAGGATTCGGCTTCGCCCAGCGCCCCGATGCCCGCGGCACGGCCTGCCCCGGCCTGCAGGGCACCGAGATGTGGCTGGCCATCTCCTGGTACCTCGCCGACCTGCTGGGCGCGGCCGGCTCCCTCGGCTACGAACCCCGCGGCGTGCACCGCCCGTGGCCGCGCTGAGGGTTCCTCAGCGCCCGCCGAGCAGCTTGTCCATCGGGACGAAGTCGGAGAACTCCGCGTCCAGCGCCGGGCCCTGCGTCTCGTCGGCCGCCCCACTCGTCGCGCTCGCCGCACCCGTCGCGCCCGCCGGATCCGAGGCCGCCTCGCCGGCCGCCTCCTCGATCCCGGAACGCAGCATGGTGGCCAGCTCGGCAGAGGCCCGCCGCACCCGCGCCGCCAGCGGCTGCTCGTCACCGTGGGCGTCGGCGTCCGCCCCGAAGTCGGCCGAGGCCGCGAACACGACCGTCGGCACCACTTCGGCCTTGAGGTAGCCGAACATCGGGCGGATCGCGTAGTCGATCGCCAGGGAGTGCCGCGAGGTCCCCGCGGTCGCTCCCAGCAGCACCGGCTTCGCCTTCCAGATGTTGATGTCGATCGCGTCGAAGAAGGACTTGAACAGCCCCGAGGGGCCGACGTTGAACACGGGGGTCACGGCGATCACCGCGTCGGCCGCACGCACCGACTCGATCACCATGGACAGCCGCTCACCGGGGAAACGGGTGAGCATGGCGTCGGTGATGTCGTGGGCGTACTCGCGCAGCTCCACGGTGCGCACGTCGACCTCGGCGCCGTCCCGGCCGAGCGCGGAGGCCGCCTCGCGGGAGAGCTGGTCGGCCAGCATGCGGGTCGAACTGGGCGTGGACAGCCCTGCGGACAGGGCGACGAGACGAATGGGACCGGTCATGAGGTGGATCCTCCCTGAAGCATCGAGTAGAGCATGTCAGGCGCCTCGGCGGGCGTCGAACGGCCGCTGGTCCTCGGCGCGCAGGCCGGTCCAGTTGTCACCGGTCTCGAACTTGTAGGTGTCATCGAAGCTGCCCCGCTCGGCCTCGGCGGCGGCGACCTGCGCGGCGTGGGTGGGGGCCTCGGGGACGTCGGCCGGCTTGCGGGCCTCGAGCTCCTTGCGCAGCACCGGGACCACCTCCGTGCCCAGCAGCTCGATCTGCTCCAGGACCGTCTTGCGGGGCAGGCCGGCGTGGTCCATGAGGAACATCTGGCGCTGGTAGTCGCCGACGTGGTCGGCCATGGTCAGGTACCGCTCGACGACCTGCTCGGGGGAGCCGACCGTCAGCGGGGTCATGCGGGTGAACTCCTCCATCGAGGGGCCGCCGCCGTAGACGGGGGCGTGGTCGAAGTAGGGGCGGAACTCGTTGACCGCGTCCTGGGAGTTCTTGCGCATGAACGCCTGGCCGCCGAGGCCCACATAGGCCTGACGGGCCGTCCCGTGACCGTAGTGCTCGTAGCGCTCACGGTAGAGCTGGACCATCTGCTGGGTGTGGCTCATGGGCCAGAAGATGTTGTTGTGCAGGAAGCCGTCGCCGTAGTACGCGGCCTGCTCGGCGATCTGCGGGGAGCGGATCGAGCCGTGCCACACGAAGGGGGCCACGCCGTCCAGCGGGCGCGGAGTGGAGGTGAACTGCTGCAGCGGGGTGCGGAACTGGCCCTCCCAGTCCACGACGTCCTCGCTCCACAGCCGGCGCAGCAGATCGTAGTTCTCGATCGCGATCTCGATGCCCTTGCGGATGTCCTGCCCGAACCACGGGTAGACGGGCCCGGTGTTGCCGCGGCCCATCACCAGGTCGACGCGACCGTTCGTGAGGTGCTGCAGCATCGCGTAGTCCTCGGCGATCTTGACCGGATCGTTGGTGGTGATCAGCGTGGTCGCCGTGGAGAGGATGAGCTTTTCGGTCTGGGCGCCGATGTAGGCCAGCGTGGTGGTGGGGGAGGAGGTCACGAACGGCGGGTTGTGGTGCTCGCCGAGGGCGAAGACGTCCAGGCCCGCCTGCTCGGCGAGCTTGGCCTCCTCCACCATGAGCTGCAGGCGCTCGTGCTCGGTGGGAACCTTCCCGGTGGTGGGGTCCGGAGTGATGTCGGCGATGGTGAAGATTCCGAACTGCATGATCGCTCCTAGCGCGTCTCGTGGCTCGGGAGGGAACGGTGCGTGGCGGTCCCGGCTCGGCCTCCTGTAGATAGTTCAAGAATAAACTACCTGTGCGGTGCGGGCAAGACCCGTCGGCCGCCTCTGGCAGGATGGTGAGGCATGACACGAGCGAGCACCCGAACCCTGTTGGACGCGACCCGGCTGGCCGGACTGGAGACGACCGACGGAGGCAGGATCCTCGCGAAGGTCTCCAGGCTCGATACCACAGGCACGGCGTACCGCAGCGCCCTGGTGGAGATCGAGGGTGACCACCTGGTGCCGCTGACGCGCGGCGCCGCCTCAGTCGGCGCCGTCGCCGCCGCGGAGGACGGCACCACCTTCTTCACCGCCAAGCGCACCGGGGAGGACGGCAAGGAGGCCGACGACGCCCAGCTGTGGGCCCTGCCCGCTCGCGGTGAGGCCCGCGAGGTCGCAGCGCGCCCCGGCGGCTTCGGCGGACTGAGGATCGCCGGGACGCGGCTGGTCGCCGAGCTCGAGGTGCATTCGCAGGCGTCCGACGAGATCGAGCATGCCCGCCTGGCCGCCGAGCGCGAGGAGGCGAAGGTGACCGCTGGGCTCCACGCCGGCTTCCCCACCCGGTACTGGGACCACGATCTCGGCCCGGCCCGATCGGTGCTCGCCCTCGCCGCGCTGCCGGAGGACGTCGCCTGGGCCGAGGCGACTCGCCCCGCGAGCGCTCAGGACGGTGCACCGGCGGACGGTGCAGCCGCGGACGGGGCGCCCACGGGCGGGGCGGCCGAGAAGGACCCCGTCGGCCCGCAGGTGCTGCACTTCCGCCACGTGACCATGCCGCCCGGGCGTCTCGTGGACTGGACCGTGGACCGCGAGGGCACGCGCGCCCTGGTGGCCATGGCCGATTCCCGCGACGATCTGCTGGCCGCCGAAAGCCTGTACCTGCTCGATCTGATCGGCGCCCAGCCACCGCGGCTGCTGCGCGAGCCGACGGCCGAGGCCGAGTACAGCCCGGGCGAGTTCAGCCCCGACGGGACCCGTGCCCTGATCGGACGCGGCCGGAACTGGACCCGCGAAACCAGCCTCAGCTCGAGTGTGGAGGTGCTGGACCTGGCCGACGGAACGTCCTCGACAGTGTGGCCCGAGCTCGACCACTGGGTCGACCCGGTATGGCTGGACGAGGCGACCCTGGTCGCCGCGAGCGACGACCACGGCCGCGGCTCCGTGTGGATCGGCGGCCTCGAGGACCCCGCACCGCGGCGGCTGGCGGGCGGGCCCGAGCAGGACCTGGCCTTCTCCTCGATCTCGGTCGCCGGGGGCGCGGTGGTCGCCTCGGCCTCCGGGATCTCCGTCGCCCCGCACCCGGTGCGCATCGACCCGGCCGACGGGACCGTGCAGGAGCTGCCGAATCCCGCCGATCCGATCGAGCAGACCGGCTCGCTGACGGGGCTGGCCGCCACCGCGGAGGACGGCACCGATCTGCGGGCCTGGCTGCGCCTGCCGGCGGGGGAGGGCCCGCATCCGCTGGTCGTGTTCGCCCACGGCGGCCCGTGGGGGTCGTGGAACGCCTGGACCTACCGCTGGAACCCGGGGCCCTTCGTCGACGCCGGCTACGCCGTGCTGCTGCCCGATCCGGCGATCTCCACCGGCTACGGGCAGGCGATGATCGACCGCGGCCAGCACGAGCTCGGCGGCGCGCCGTTCACCGACATCATGGCCCTGACCGATAGCGCCGTGGCGCGCGAGGACATCGACGCCGAGCGCACCGCGTTCGCCGGTGGTTCGTACGGCGGCTACATGGCCAACTGGGTGGCCGGGCACACCGGGGACCGTTTCCGCTGCATCGTCACCCACGCCTCCCTCTGGGACACCGAATCGATGGGTCACACCACCGACAACGCGAGCTGGGAACGGCCGATGCGCGACCAGAACCGGCGCTACAACCCCAAGGACAGCGTCGGCGAGATCGTGGTGCCGATGCTGGTCATCCACGGCGACAAGGACTACCGGGTGCCGATCGCCCAGGGCCACGCCCTCTGGTACGACCTGCACGAGTTCTCCGCCACCCCGCGCGATGCACAGGGGCGCACCCGCCACCGCTTCCTCTACTTCCCCGACGAGGGGCACTGGATCATGGGCCGCGGCAACGCCGAGGTCTGGTACGAGACCTTCCTCGGCTTCCTCGACCAGCATGTGCGCGGGACGGACTGGGAGGCTCCGGCGACGCTGGGCTGAGGACAGCCCGGGCGCGGCGGGGTCGTCGTAGACATCGCGATGCCGTCCTCGTCGTCGGCCGGGGCGAGGTTCCGCAGGTCGACCTGGACGAACGGCCCCCGTGCGGCCCCGGTCAGCGGCGTCGACCCTCGCCGTCAGCCGTCAGCCGTCAGCCGTCAGCCGTCAGCCGTCAGCCGTCACCAGCTCCACGCGCGGCGTGCCCTGGCCGGTGAGGAGCTTGGAGACGGGGCACCGGGCGTGCGCGGCGTCGGCGATGGTGCGGGCCTCGTCGGCGGCCATGTCCGGGATGCTCACCAGGGCGCGGGGAGCGAATCGGTAGCCGCCGGCCGGATCGCGATGCAGATCGACCTCGACGCTCACGCTGCTCTGGTGCGGGAGCTCTCGTTCGGCGAGCACCACCCGCAGCGTCTCCTCGAGGCACGTGCTCCAGGCCATCGCGAGGAACTGCTCCGGGGTGAACCCCTGGTGCGGTGTCGACGGTCCGCCGGTGGGCAGCGTGGCCCGGTGGGCGGTGGGGCCGTCATGGACGCGGACCTCGCCCGTTGTGCCGTGGATGTTGTCCGTGCGGGCCGTGTAGAGAGCAGGGTCCTCGGGGTGGGGCGAGGAGGTCGGACCGGAGGAGGCACCTCGATCGTCGGCGGTCATGACGTCAGCGTACGGGCGAGGCCGAGTGCGGGGGAGGGCGGACACCCTGGCACTGCGGCATGCGCCGCATGACGCTCGGTCACACGTCCAGGAGAAGGGGAAGGGCCATGGCGACACCGGATGTGCGACCGGTGGGCGACCTGCCGGACGCGCTGGGCAAGACCGCGCCGCGCGAGCTGCAGGCGGCAGGAATCGACTCACTGGAGAAGGTCAGCAGGCGCACGGAGGCGGACCTGTTGGCGATCCACGGCGTAGGCCCCAAGGCGATCCGCATCCTGGCCGAGGCATTGAGCGAGAAAGTGCTGACGTTCGCTCAGGCCGAGTGACACGGGGACGCGCCGGTCACTCCTCAGCTGACGTCCTCGGCGGGAGCGTCCCACGTGTTGCACACGCTCAGGTCTCCGCCCGACTCGAAGCCGACCTGGATCCAGTGCGCACGCGACTCGGGGTCGATGGCATCGGGGTCGCCGCCGTCGTTCCAGGTGGCCGGATCGGCGAGCGCCTCTTGGAGTGAGGAGTCCAGCTGAGCGCTCGAGGGCAGCTGCATCGTCGAGGCCGACCCCAGGCACTCCCGCTGGAGGAAGAACCGTCGGGTCGTCTCGGCCTGCTGATCGGGGTCGTCGGCGAGCTGCTCGTTCAGGGCCGCGTAGTAGAGGCCCACGGAGCTGTTCCACATCAGCGGATTGGTGAACTGGAAGGCGAGATCCCACGTGTATGCCTGCGGGATGTGCTCGGCGTCGCTCAGGGTGGCGCCGGTTCCGGCCCCGATCGGCCAGTACAGCACGCCGTCGAGGTTGCACATCCGGGCGGTGTCCTCCGTGAAGTCCTCCGGGTCGCAGGACATGTCAGAGGGGACGTCGGGCCAGGTGAAGACCTTGATCGTGGGACTGATCCAGGGGAGCCCGCGGTCCGAGCTGGCAGGAGACCACACCTGGTTCAGGCACCCTGAGGCGGCGTCGAGCAGTGACTGCAGCTGCTCGACGTCGTGCTCGACCGGTGTCTCGGGCAGCTCGCACGTGCCGACGTCGGGGAGCGAGCCCTCGGTCAGAGGGTTCTCGATCAGGATCTGCCGGAGGGTCTCGGCGTCCTCGGGCGGAGTGTCGAGCGGACTGATCACCTCGAACTGGGCGTTCTCCGCCGGCACCTCGCTCTCGGTGCTCTCGGTCTCCTCGCTCGGCGTCGCGGAGTCGCTCGCCGTGTCCTCCTCGGTGGCCGGGTCGCTCGTCGGCTCACTGTCGGTCGTGGCCGGGGAGGCGGTGCGTTCCTCATCGCCTCCCCGGGTGAAGGCGTAGAAGGCCACGCCGCCGCCGAGGACGAGGACCAGGACAGCGATGCAGCCGAAGGCCACGGCGATCAGTCCCCAGGGGCGTTTGGGGGAGGGGGACCGGCCGAACTGCGATGGTCCGCCGGGTCCGCCGGGTCCGCCGGGGCCGCCGGGGCCGCCCGGGCCGGCGGGGCCACCCATGCCGGGCTGCGCGGGGGCCGCACCGAAGGACGGAGTCTGTGGCTGCTGGGCGTGGGGCTGGGGCGGCGGGAACCCGCCTCCCTGCTGAGGGCCGCCGTGGTGCCCCCCGTAGTACGGTCCCTGCCCGTTCCCGCCGGTTCCTGCGCTCGACATCCGTTCTCCCCCTTGGCTGCACAGCGTCGTTGCAGGCGCAGGATATCGGGGCGGGACGCTGCAGGCTCCGGCCGTAGGTTCCGATGCGGTCACAAGTGCCCGGGTCGTCCGGCCGAGGGTCGCAGGAACCGGCGGGCGTCTAGGGTGCCGGGGCGACGTCCTCGGCCGGAGCATTCCAGGTGTTGCACGCCGAGAGCTCCCCGTCGGACTCGAAGCCCGCCGTCAGCCACCGCACCCGAGAGGCGGGTTCGAGGGTCTGCGGCGGATCGCCGGTGCCCCAGTTCGTCTCGTCGAGCAGGTGGTCCCGCAGCTCGGCGGACGGCCGCGCCGCCGAGGGCAGCTGCATGGTCGAAGCCGCCGCCAGGCATCTCATCTGCAGGTTGAAGCGGCGCCACACCTCCGAGCTGAGCGGATCCTCGGGGGAGATCTGTTCCGAGAGCGCCAGGAAGTAGGCGGTGAGCGAGCTGTTCCACGCGACGAAGATCATGATCAGGTACGAGAGGTCCCAGACGTACGCCGAGGGCACGTCCGCGGCGTCATCCCGCGAGGCGCCCAGGCCATGGCCGGCCGGCCAGTAGACCGTCGCATCGAGGCTGCAGACGCGGGGGAAGTCCTCCTCGAAACTGCTCGACTCGCACTCGGAGGCGGGGATGTCCGGCCAGGTTTAGACCTGGACCCTCAGGGGCTCCCACGGCAGGCCCCGGTCCGAGCTGGTGGTGGCCCAGACCTGGTTCAGGCACCCGGCGGCCGCATCGAGAACCGCCTGGAGCTCGGCGGTGTCGTGGTCGACCGGAGTGGCCGGGAGCTCGCAGTCGGCGACGTCGGGCAGGGAACCCTCGGTCAGAGGGCTGGTGGCCATGACGGTCGTGAGCTCCTCCACGTCACCCGGCGGGACGTCGATCGGTGAGACCACCGTGAACTCGGGCTCCTCGGTCTCGGAGCCGCTGGGGGTCTCCGGTGTCTCCTCCGCCGGCTCCGACGGGCTCGACGTGGTCGACGCGGCGGTGGGATCCTCTCCGCCGCGGTTGAGCGCGACGTAGGTGACGCCGCCGCCGAGCACGAGCGCGAGGGCGGCGACGCACCCCATGGCCACCACCCTCACGGCCCACGGCGGGCCGCCGCGCCGGCCGCCCCCAGCCGCGGGGCCCGACGTCCGCTGCTGATACCAGCCGTGCGATCCGCCCTGAGGGGGTCGGTCTCCTGGTCCCGAGTGCGTCATGCCTCTCTCCCCTGCCCCGTCACGTCCTCGCCGTGCGCAGGATATGTGAAGCGATGACGCCGCGGACGGGATGCCGGCGTCCTGGCCGACGGGTCCCGGGCTTCCGCCGGCTGCGACGTCGATCCTCGGGCGCCCTGACGTGCGGCGTCCGGAACTGCCCGTGCGGATATCTCGACGGGGTCACGATTCACGCGGAGTCGGTCGCGGCGCGGCCGCTTGACACCGCATCGAACAGGTGTTCGACTTTCGGTATGCGGTGGAGCGGGCAGGAGATCAGCGGCGAGACGACCAGCGGTCAGGAGGACGCTCCGGCTCTCGTCGGCCTCTCCGGGCTCGTGCGCAGCGTCCGCACTCCCGAGTTCCAGGGCGTCACCTTCCACGAGGTGACGGCGAAGTCCGCGCTGAACCGGGTGCCGCCGGCGAGCTCGATGCCCTTCGAGTGGACGGTCAATCCCTATCGCGGCTGCTCGCATGCCTGCGTGTACTGCTTCGCCCGCAGCACGCACCGCTATCTCGACCTCGATGCGGGAGCGGATTTCGACCAGCAGGTGATCGTCAAGGTCAACGTCGGCGACGTGCTGCGCGCCGAGCTCCGCAAGCGCACCTGGAACCGCAGCCACGTCGCGCTCGGCACCAACACCGACCCCTACCAGCGGGCCGAGGGGCGCTACGGACTCATGCCCGGGATCATCTCCGCGCTCGCCGACAGCGGCACGCCCCTGTCCGTGCTGACCAAGGGAACCCTGCTGCGGCGAGACCTGCCGCTGCTGTCGGAGGCGGCCGAACGGGTCCCGGTGGACCTGTCCATGTCGATCGCCGTCTTCGACGACGAGCTGCAGAAGGCCATCGAGCCCGGCACGCCCTCGGCCGCCGCGCGCCTGGCGACGGTGCGGGCCGCGGCGGATCGCGGCTTCAGCGTCTCGGTGTTCCTCATGCCGATCATGCCGTGGTTGACCGACTCCGATGCACAGCTCGACGAAGCGCTCGCGCGCATCGCGGAAGCCGGCGCCGCGCGGGTGGTCTACGGCGCGCTGCACCTGCGGCCGGGCGCCAAGGAGTGGTTCCTGGAGTGGATCGAGCGGGAGCACCCCGAACTCGCCACCGGCTATCGGCGCTTCTACCAGCACGCCTCGTATGCGCCCGCGTCGTACCGCAAGAACCTCGCCCGACGGATCGAGCCGCTGCTGCGCCGCCACGGTCTGAACTCCCGTGAGGACGAGGACCAGCCGGAGCAGCGGCGGCGTGCCGCGGGTGCGGCGCAGCGGGCGACCGCGGCACCGTCGGCGCTCGACCTCGCGCCGCAGCCCGCACTCTTCTAGGGGGCTTGCAGAGCCCCCTGCGTCCCCGGCGGATCTCTGCGTCTCCCTCTCAGCGTCTCCCGCAGCGTCTCCCTCTCAGCAGCGGGATCCGTGACCGAGTAGGAATGACCCGCGCATACCAACAAGGTCGCGGATCTGGCCGCCGGGTCGGGCTCGCTGGCATCGAGCGGGACAAGGAAATGGCTCCTGACCTGGGCCAGGAGCCATTTTCTATCGGCGGAGGATGGGGGATTCGAACCCCCGAGGGCGTTAACCCAACACGCGTTCCAGGCGTGCGCCATAGGCCGCTAGGCGAATCCTCCAGCGCTCACGAAGAGCAGTGGACAGCGTACCCGAGAGCCCAGGTGGGCGCGAACCGTGCGGGCACAGGTCACATCGGCGCCCGCTCCCGGACCTCACCGGGGCGCGGGCCCGGTGGAGTCCCGCACCCGCAGGGTCGGCTCGACACGGCTGAACGACGCCGTCGTCCGCCTTGCGAGCCGTTCGCGGATCATCTGTGCCGCGAGCCGCCCCATCTCCGCCCGCGGCTGGTTCACGCTGGTCAGATGCGGTCTGACGGTCAGCGCGACCGCCGAGCTGTCGTAGCCTGCCACGCTCAGGCGCTCCGGCACCGGGACCCGCAGATCGGCGGCGCGATGCAGGACGCGCACTGCGGCGATGTCATTGGCGGCGAAGACGGCCGTAGCTGCCCCCTCCGCGCCGCGGCGAATCGCCCGCAGCAGCAGGTCGATGCCGCCATCCGGGTGGACCGGCCCGATCACCGAGGCGCCCTCGCGCAGGCCATGGCGCTCCATGGCGGTCAGGAAGCCGGTCCGGCGCAGGGCGGGGCCGGGGCGGGCCGACAGGGTCACGTGCGCGATGCGCCGGTGCCCCGACTGCACCAGATGGTGCACGGCAAGGGCAGCGCCGGCCTCGTCGTGATTCAGGACGTGGTCGACCCCGGGCACCTGGTCCTGCATGCGGCCGATCACCACGACCGGAACCACCTGCGCCGCCTGCTCCAGGGCGGCAGGGTCCAGCCACGACGAGACCACGATGACGCCGTCGACCCCGAGGTCCAGCAGGCGCCGCAGCCCCCGTGCGAGATGAGCGGTGTCCCGTCGACCGTGGGCGATCACCACCTCCAGGCCCTCGTGGTCGGTGCGCTCCTCGATCCCGGCGATGACGTCGGTGTGGTACGGGTTCCCGAGATCCGTCGGGAGCACTCCGATCAGGCCCGTGCCGCGGCCACGACGGCCGTAGCGCAGGCTGCGGGCCGCTGCGAGCACCCGCCGCCGGGTCTCCGCGCTGACGCCGGGCCGATCGTTCAGGGCCATCGACGCGGAGGCGGAGGACACCCCGGCGGCGCGGGCGACGGTGGCGAGGGTGGGGCGCGCTGAGGACGTCACCTGCTCGGTCTATCAGCCGAGATTCCGGTCACGACCTGGAGAGCTGAAATCTTTCAGGGCTTGTCCCCGAGCTGTGGCAGTCCCGTCACCTGGTGTTCATGACCCCGGCGTCAGCGCTCCGTAGCGTCGGAGAGGCCCCACCAGAAGACCGGGACGCCAAGGTTCTGTGACCCCGAGACCCCGAGCCCCCGAGGCCCCGGGACCCCGAGACCCCGAGGCCCTGAGACCCCGAGACCCCGAGGCCCTGAGGGCCCGAGCCATCCAGACCCCGAGCCGGTGCGACGCCCAGCCGTTGCGAGACCGGACCAGCTTCCCGAGGAGACCCGTGACCACTGCCCCCGAAGCACTCGATGCCCCCGCGGAGGGGGCCCGGGCACTCGCCGCTCCGAGCGCGCTGCTGCTGGATTTCGGCGGAGTGGTCGTGACCACGACGCATCGGGCGCACTGGGCTCGCGAGCTGGCCGGCTGGATCGTGGAGCGCACGCGCTCGCTGGGCTGCGACCTCGATCCCGAAGGCGTCGAGCAGTCGCTTCGCGCGGGCCGACGGGCGCTGTCGCTGTGGAAGGACGCCGCCTCCCGTCGGCTGGAACCGCGGGAGCTGACCAGCTCCGAGATCGTCGGGGACTTCCTGCTGGCCGACCTTCCCGCACCGATCCGGGCTGCGGTGCGGCTCGAGGCCGGCGAGCTGCTGGAGCGGATGGCCGGCCTGGTCGCCGATCACCGCGTGCGCGAGGGCATTCCCGCGCTGCTGGAGACCGCGCGATGTGGCGGGGTGCGCCTGGGCATCGTCTCGAACGCCCACTCCGGGCGGGCCCACCGCCGCATCCTCGATCAGCTCGGCCTGTCCGACGCCTTCGGCGTGCAGGTCTATTCCGACGAGGTCGGTATCCGCAAACCGCACCCCGGGATGATCCGGCGAGCCGCGGAGGCCCTCGGTATCGACCCCGGATCGGCCTGGTACGTCGGCGACACCTTGGATCGCGATGTCGCCGCGGGGCGCCGCGCCGGCGTCGGCGCCGTGATGATCACGCGGGATCGCAGGACCGACACCCCGCCCTTCCCCGTCCTCGACGTCCCCGACCTCGTGGTCGAGGAGCCGAGCGGACTGATCGCCCCGCTGCGCACCGCACTGGGCACGGGCCGCGCCTCCACCCCGATCGACGGCGCACCGGCGCCGGCCGGACCGCCGCCGCCCGCACCACGCCGCCGTCCGGCGCTGCTGCTCGACCACGGCGGGGTCATCACCTCCTCCACGCCGAATCCGGAGCGCTTCTCCGGCGTCGGCTCACGCATCGTCGAGCTGGCCCGGGGAGCCGGGTGCCACCTCGAGCTGCCGACCGTCCTCGATGCCCTTGAGACCGGTTGGGAGCGCCACCGTGCCCACAAGCGTCGCCGGGACAGCTCCCCGGATCCAGCACACCGTCACGAGGAGATCGACCCGGCCGAGCTCTGGGCAGACCTCATCGGGCAGGACCTCCCCGAACAGCTGCGCCCCCTCCTGCGCCTGGAGGCCGCCGAGCTGTCCCTCGCGCTGCACCGCGCCAAGTCGCATCCGGCACCGCGTCCCGGCGCGCTCACGCTGATCGAGTGGTGCCGTCAGCGAGGAATCGTCGTCGGCATCGTCTCGAACACCATCTCGGGCCGCGGCGTCCGCGAGATCCTCGAGGACTACGGGATCTCCGCCCACATCGGTCCGGCCGCCTACTCCGACGAGATCGGCGTGCGCAAGCCCGGCCGGGCGATCTTCGAAGCCGCCCTCGAAGCCCTCCCGAGCGACCGCGCCGACGTGGTCTATGTCGGCGACAAAGCACTCAACGACGGGCGCGGCGGCCGAGACGCCGGGATCGGCACCGTCTGCCTGCTCCGCGGCGGCAAGGACTCCGACGCGACGCTGGAAGCCGCCCTCGCCGAGGGGCTCGCCGATCACGTCCTCGACTCGCCGGACCAGGTGATCGAGGTGCTCGCCGCACTCGCCCCGGGCCGTCCCTGACCCCGGCCCGCGCCTGCTCCACCGACCCGACCCGACCCGTCCGCCCCGTCCGTTCGCCCCGCACGCATCGACAGGAGTTCTCATGACCACCCAGACGCCCTCACCGCTGCCGGAACCCGACCAGGATCAGCGCCGCGGAACCCTGCGCGGCGCCGTCGACGGCATCCGCTCGGCCCACCTGAGCACTTCGCAGAAGCTCATGATCTTCGTCCTGTCGATGTCCCTGTTCGGGCTGTCGAACATCCTGCTCGAGATCATCCCCGACATCACGATCGGACCCATCGACCTGTCGATCTCGAACATGATGTTCATCCCTGTCGCGATGGCCGGGCTGCTGTCCCCGTTCTGGGCCGCGCTCGGTGCCCCGCTCGGCGAGATCGTGTTCACCGACCTGCTCATGGGCGACTTCTCCGGCCTCGCCGAGGTCGAGGGATACGTGCAGATGTTCCTCGCGATCTACATCGGCGGCTCGCTCGTCCGCAATCCGCGCAGCCGCGCACAGGTCGGCGTCAGCGCCGTCTGCATCATCCTCATCGACAAGGTGCTCTCCGCCGTCGTGGACATGGCCAAGGTCTGGATCGGGGTCGAGGACGCCGAGTACGTCACCGGGCTGCCGCAGTCGATCATCGCCGTCGAGACCGTCGGTCTGGTCACCGACGTGGTGATCAGCGGCATCCTGTTCGGGGCGATCCCCGCCATGTGGCTGGTGCCCGCCCTGTACGGGAAGATCGAACCGCTCATGGGACTGCGGCCCCGTGTGCCCGGCGAGCCCATCCCCGGGGACGCCCCGCGCGGCCCGCTGTTCGTCGGCGCGGTGGTGCTGCTGAGCATCGCCTCCTTCGGCTTCGCGTTCCTCGAGGCGTTCGACCTCAGCGCCGGTGCCTGGGAACCGGACTTCCTGGACCGCTTCGGGAACGGGTTCCTCTGGGTCTCGGTGGCCGCGATCGTGGTCGTGATGGCGGTCTCCGTGCTGCTGTTCCGCCGCTCGGGCACACCCGCGCCCACCGGCGCTCCCGGGCCCACCGGCACCGAGAACTGATCCGGATCCGAGACCAGGAGCCCCCTGTGCAGACCGCCACCCCGACCGACCGTGACGATGCGGTGATCCGCGTGAAGGACCTGTCCTTTCGCTATCCCGGCACCGATCGCGACACCCTGCGCAACGTCGATCTCACCATCGCCCGTGGCGACTTCGTCGCGGTGGTCGGGGGCAACGGATCCGCCAAGACCACTCTGTGCAAGACCTTCAACGGCCTGGTCCCGCACTACTGGAACGGGGACTTCGCCGGCTCGGTGCACGTGGACGGCCAGGACACCTGGAAATCATCCGTCGCCGAGCTGTCCAGCCGGGTCGGCTACGTCTACCAGGACTTCCAGAACCAGCTGGTGCGGCCGACGGTGCGCGACGAGGTCTCCTTCGGCCCTCTGAACTTCGGACGCGCCGATCACCGTGAGCGCACCGAGGAGGTCCTCGAGCAGCTCGGCATCTCCCACCTTCGCGATCGCTTCGTCTGGCAGCTCTCCGGCGGGCAGTCCCATCTGGTCGCGCTCGCTGCGGTGCTGGCGATGCGCCCCGAAGTGGTGGTGGTCGATGAGCCCGTCGCCGAGCTCGACCCGGCGCGGGCCCGGGAGATCTATCTGCGTCTGCGTGAGCTCAACGAGCAGCACGGGATCACGGTGGTGACCATCGAGCACCACGCGGAGTTCATCGCCGAGTTCGCCCGCTCCGTGGTGCTGATGGCCGACGGTGCCCCGGTGTGGCATCTGCCGGTCCAGGAGGCGATGGACCGCCACGGTGACCTCGAGGCCCACGGCATCCCCGCGCCGGATGCCGTCGCTGTCTCCGCGGCGGTCGGTGCCCGGCCCGTGGCGCTGGATGTCCCCTCGGCCGCCCGCGTCCTGCGACCGCACGTGCGTCCGGATCGGACCGGAGCAGAGCTCGAGCAGGCGCCCGGCCCAGAGCACATGGCCGGCTCCGCGGGAGCGCCCGCGGAGGTCGTCGCCTCGCTGCGGGCCGTGGAGCACGGCTACCGCAGCGTCAGCGGCGCGCTGACCCCGGTGCTGCAGGGCATCGACCTGACCCTGTCCGCCGGGGAACGGATCGCGCTGGTCGGCACCAACGGCGCCGGCAAGACCACCCTGATGAAACTGCTGACCGGTCTGATCGTCCCGCGCCAGGGCACGGTCACCGTCGACGGCGTCGATACCCGCAGCCGCTCGGCCGCACAGCTCGCCGACCACGTCTCCTACCTGTACCAGCAGCCGCAGCGAATGTTCCTCAAGGACAGCGTGCGGGCCGATATCGCGCTGTTCCCCGAGGGGCGCCAGGTTCCCGGCGCGCACGCCATGGTCGAGGAGGTCATCGACCGTGTCGGGCTGGCCCCGTTCGCAGGCCGCGACGGGCGAACCCTCTCC
Organism: Brachybacterium sp. GCM10030268; assembly: GCF_042666305.1. Lineage (NCBI taxonomy): Bacteria > Bacillati > Actinomycetota > Actinomycetes > Micrococcales > Dermabacteraceae > Brachybacterium > Brachybacterium sp. GCM10030268. The sequence continues at coordinate 251,370 of NZ_JBHTCW010000003.1, forward strand.
GGCGGCCAGCAGCGCCGGGCCACGATCGGCATCGGCCTCGCGATGCGCCCGCAGCTGCTGCTGCTGGACGAACCGACCTCGAGCCTGGATATCCGATCCCGGGACGACGTCACCGGCATGCTCGCCTCTCTGTCGGAGTCGGTCCGCTGCGCCGTGGTGGCCACGCACGACATGGAACTCGTCGCGAGCTGGGCCAGTCGAGTGCTCGTGCTGGACCAGGGCCGGGTCCTGGCCGACCTCACCCCGCGCGAGCTGTTCTCCGCGCTGGAGATCACCGCCCGGGCCCGCTTGGTGCCGCCGCAGGCCGTCCGCATCGCCCGGGAACTGGGCCTGGAGCCGTTGCCGCTGACCGCGGCCGCGCTGCGTTCCCGGCTCGGAACCGGTACGGCATCGTCCCTCGTCCCGCAGCCGGCGGCCGGCGCGGTCCCCGCCCCGGCCGGTGCCGCGGGCACCACCCTCGATGAGCGCTGATGGCCCGCAAGACCCGAGACGTCCTGAGCGTGGAATGGGTGCGCCTGGAGCTGCTGCGCACCGCGTACTCGACACGCGGGGGAATGTTCGCCCGAATGGATCCGCGCATGGTGCTGGCCTGGTACCTGCTGGCCGCGTTGGCGCCGTGGTTCACGCACAACCTCACCGTGCTGATGATCCTGTTCGTGATGGTCGCGGTCGCCGTCGTGCTCGCTCGGGTGGGCCCCCTGGTCCTGGGGCTGTTCCTGGTCGGACTGATCGGCAACGCCGTCGGCCTGTTCGCCGCCGCATTCGTGTTCGGCGGTGATCTCGGGACACTCGTCGCCCTGGGAGAGCTCAACCTCAAACTGGGCGCGGTCTCGATGGCCTCGATGGCGGCCTTCGTGTCACTGGAGCCGGAGCAGCTCTCCGACGCGCTGCTGGCACTGCGCGCGCCGGAGCTGCTGGCCTTCGGAGTCAGCTACGGGTACCGGATGCTGCCGATCCTGGTGGACGAGTACGTGACCGTCTTCGACGGTCAGCTGCTGCGTCACGCCCCCGTCGAGCGCAGAGGGGTGCTGGGGTGGCGGGTGATCCTGCGGTGGAGCACGCTCGCGGTGACGGCCTTCTACCCGATCATGCTCAACACCGCGAAGAACGTGCGCACGACGGTCGAGGCCCTGGAGACCCGGGGCTTCACCTACGGTGCACATCACCGCGCCGGGCGGACGCTGCGCCTGGCGTACCTCAGGGTCACCTCGTGGGACATCGTGGTGCTGGCCGGCTCGGCGGTCGCTGTGGTCCTCGCGTACTGGACCGGGGCGCAGTTCCCGATCCATCGGTGACAGACTCCCCGTCGACCGCTCAGCGCGTCTCGAAAGGCTGTCCCCATGTCCCACGCCGTCACCCTGAACAGCTCGGCGATCCTCACCGACACCGTCCAGTACTCCTGCTCGGCGACGGTGGAACCACCCGCGAGGCTGGTGGTGCTCGCCGGGGCCTGCCCGCTGGACAGGGCCGGGGACGTCGTCGCCCCGGGCGACCATGCCGCTCAGGCCGCGAAGTGCGTGGAGAATATGATCGTCGCCCTCGCCGAGGCCGGCGCCAGCCTGGAGAACGTGGTCGGGACGCGGGTGCTGGTGGCCTCGAGCGAGCAGGCCGATCTGGTGACCGCCTGGGACGTGGTCCGCGACGCCTTCCGCGAGCATCCCGCACCGAGCACCCTGATGGGCGCGACGGTGCTGGGCTACCCCGGTCAGCTGGTCGAGATCGAGGCGAGCGCCGCCGTGCGCGACTGAGGCCGGGGCGCGGACGCTGCCGGCCGGGCACCCTCTCCGAGAGGCCGTTATCGGAAGCTCATTCCGGCCCGCTGGAGGGGGTGCTCAACCCAGGGACGCCGGACCCGGTGCTCAACGCAGGGACGCCGGAGGGGGTGCACGGGGTGACGCTCGCGCGGTCAGTCCTTCTGCTCGGGGTGGCGCGCGAGGTTGGCGATGGCGGCGGCGAGGCCGCCCCACACGGTCACGATCGCGACGATCATCATGATGATGGCTGAGACGGACACGGGATTCTCCGATCGGTCGGGATGCTGGGATGACTCTGCTGCTGGTCGAGCTGTCGCGGGGCGGGGGCGTCGCCGGCCGGGAGGCGGGCCCGCGGCGAGGGTGTCCCCGCCGCGAGGCCCGATCCTCACCGCGCCGGCGTGGACCGCAGCTCGTGCGGGGTCGCGACGTCTCCGCCGAGGCCCTGGCCGGCGAGCGCCTCGGGGGCGATCTCGTCACCCTCGGAGTCGGCCTTGTGGAGGTTCGATCCGGCCGGCCACGGCAGCAGGGAGAGCCCGATCGCGATGACGACCAGCGCGATCGCCATCAGCCAGCCGAACACGAGCACGAACCAGCCCGGGTAGTCCTCGTAGGTGCCCTCGGCGGTCAGCAGGGTGAGGGTGCTGGAGATCAGGGAGATGCCCAGCACGATGGGGGCGATGACGGCCAGCGCGATCATCCAGATGCGGCCGACGGGGAAGGTGCCCTGGTGGTTGAGGTGGTCGCGCAGCGTGGGCAGGCCGCGCACGATGTAGGTCACCACGATCGTGGAGACCAGGGCGGCTGCGACGATGCCGTACTCGTTGACCCACTTGTCCAGCACGTCCAGCAGCGGCAGACCCATCGTGGTCGAGAACAGCGCCACCGAGACGATCGCCAGCGGCAGGCACACCCCGAGGGTGGCGGGGATGCGGGCCAGGCCGAACTTGTCCTGGATCGCGGCGATGACGACCTCGACGATCGAGATCAGCGAGGTGAACCCGGCCAGCACCAGGGACCCGAAGAACAGCACGCCGATCAGGGCGCCGGCGGGAGCCTCGGTGATGATCGCGGGGAAGGCGATGAAGGCCAGCCCCACGCCGTCGGTGACCACTTCGCCGATCGGCACGCCCTGGGCCTGAGCCATGAAGCCCAGTGCGGAGAACACGCCGATGCCGCAGAGGATCTCGAAGCTCGAGTTCGCCAGGCCCACGACCAGGCCGGAACCGGTGAGGTCGGTCTTCTTCTTGAGGTAGGAGGCGTAGGTGAGCATGATGCCGAAGGCCACCGAGAGCGAGAAGAAGATCTGCCCGTAGGCGGCGACCCACACGCCGGGATCCAGCAGCGCCGCCCAGTTGGGACGGAAGAAGGCGTCCAGGCCGTCGACGGCGCCCGGCAGGAACAGGGCGCGCACCACGAGGATCAGGAACATGGCGATGAGCAGCGGGATGAACACGATCGCGCTGCGGCCGATGCCGCCGTGGACGCCGAGGCACATCACCGCGATCACCGCCAGCCAGACCAGGACCATGGAGATCATGACGGCCGGGACGATGTCGAAGCTGATGACCACGTCGGGACCGCCGAGGGCCTGGGTGTACTCGCCGAAGAAGCCGGCCGGGTCGTCGCCCCAGCGCTGGTCGACCGAGAAGACCGTGTAGTTCGTGGCCCAGGCGATGATCAGGGCGTAGTAGACCGCGATGATCGTCGCGATCAGCACCTGCCACCAGCCGATGAACTCGGTCCAGCGGGTGAAGCGACGCCACGCTGCCGGGGCGGAGCCGCGCCAGCGGTGCCCGATCGCGTAGTCGAGGAACAGCAGCGGGATGCCCGCCGTCAGCAGCGCGACCAGGTACGGAAGGATGAAGGCGCCGCCGCCGTTCTCATAGGCCACGGCCGGGAATCGCCAGATGTTGCCGAGCCCGACGGCCGAGCCGATCGCGGCGAAGATGAAGGCGACGCGCCCGGCGAAGGCGCCGCGGTCTGCTCTCCGGCCCGTCGTGCCGGGGGAGGGGGTCGATGCACTCACAGTTCGCCTCCGAAGTGTGCGCCGAGGAGCGGCGGAAGAAGGGTGGGGAAGGACAAGGATGTGCCCAGGGGGTCACCGAGCCATCGACGGCCCGCCGGATCGCGGCGGCCGAGCGCTGGCTGACAGGGCGCGGCCAGCAGGGGTGGCGGCCGCGCATCGTGCTGGGATGATACGCGGCCGACGGAGCCTGCGACACCGCACGCGGGGGATGGACATGCAGCCGTGACCTCCGGGGGAAGCGGTGATCACGCTACGTGGTCGCGGGTGCGGATGCTTATCCTCGATCCATGTCTCCTCAGCCGTCCGCGCGCCCCGGCGCTCAGCATTCCGAGGTCTCCACCGCCTATCTCCAGCAGCTGGACGAGGAGCGGGAGCTTGCTATGCGCACCGCGTCCCACCCCGGCTCCGCCTTCGAGGGCGCCGCGCCCGCCCTGCACGACCGGCTCGAGGAGCTCGTCCAGCGTGATGCCGGGGAGATGGCCGCTCTGATGCTGGATCTCGGCGAGCATCCCGAGGTCGCCTTCGAGGAGCATCGTTCGGCCCGGGCCATCGCCGACGTGCTGGCAGCCCACGGTGTCGAAGCGCAGGTGGGCGTGCACGGGCTGGACACTGCGATCCGCGCAGAGATCGTGGGGCAGGGCGGCGACGCCGAGGATGCCCCCACGCTGGCGATCCTCTCCGAGTACGACGCGCTGCCCGGCGTCGGCCACGGCTGCGGCCACAACGTCATCGCCGTGATGGGCCTGGGCGCCTTCCTCGCCCTGGCCGAGCTCGCTGCCGCGGATCCGTCGGCCGTGCCCGGCAGGGTGGTGTTCCTCGGTACGCCAGCCGAGGAGGGCCACACCGGCAAGGAGTTCATGGCGCGCGAGGGTGCCTTCGAGGGGCTGGACGCCGCGGTGATGGCCCACCCGTACGGGTACGACCTGGCCGACCAGATCTGGCTGGGCCGCCGGACCCTGACCGTCGAGTACCACGGGCACACCGCCCACGCCTCGGCCCAGCCGTTCATGGGGCGCAACGCGCTGGACGCCGCGAACCTGCTGTACCAGGGCATCGGGCTGCTGCGACAGCAGACCCCGCCGTCGGACCGCATCCACGCCGTGATCCGCGAGGGCGGGGACCGCGCGAGCGTCATCCCCGACTACGCCAAGCTCGACATGTACGTGCGCTCCCAGCGGCCCGAGACGCTCAAGGATCTCTCGCGGCGCGTCGAGGATGCCGCTCGCGGCGCGGCGCTGATGGCGGGCGTCGGCGTCACCGTCGGCTGGGATCAGCATCCGCCGTCGCTGCCGGTGCGCACCAACGAGGCCCTCACGGGTCGCTGGGTGCAGGCGCAGCGCCGCCGCGGCCGCGACCCGCTTCCCTTCGGCGTGGTCTCGCCGATCCTGGCCGCCTCCACCGATTTCGGCAATGTCAGCTACCGCATCCCCGGCATCCACCCCGTCATCAAGGTGGCTCCCTCCCAGGTCGCGCTGCACACGCGCGAGTTCGCGACCTGGGCGGTCTCTGACCAGGCCCGCTCCGCCGCGGCCGACGGGGCCTACGGCCTGGCCGCCACCGTGCTCGACGCCCTCCACGACCCGCAGCTGGCCCGGGCCGTCGCCACCGAGTTCGAGGAAGCCGGCGGCGCCATCGATGTCCCCTCCTACTTCGACTGACCGACCCCCGCGCCTCCTCGCCACCCCGATCCGACTGGAGTCCCCGTGAGCACTGCACCGAACACCCCGGCCAAGGCCGGGCTGACCGACCGGATCCTCAACGGCGTCGAACGAGCGGGCAACAAACTGCCCGAACCGTTCATGCTGTTCGTGATCCTGTTCCTGATCACGGGCGTGGTCTCCACGGCCATGGCGATGGCCGACGTGGTCGTCGAGGTGCCCGGCGCCGACGAGCCGACGGCCATCAAGGGGCTGTTCACCGGGGAGGGCCTGACCTGGCTGACCACCACCCTGGGCGAGAACTACATCGGCTTCCCGCCCCTGGTGACGGTGCTGCCGATCCTGCTGGCGATCGGCATCGCCCAGCACTCCGGGCTGCTGGGCGCCGCGATCCGCAAGACCTTCGGCTCCTCACCGGCGTGGATGCTGCCCTACGTGGTCGGGTTCGTCGGCGTGGTCTCCTCGATCATGGCCGACTCCGCCTTCGTGGTGGTCCCGCCCCTGGCAGCGCTCGTGTTCAAGGCCGCCGGTCGCCACCCCGTCGCCGGCCTGCTGGGCGGTTTCGCGGCCGCCGGCGCCGGGTACTCCACGAACATCTTTCCCACCAGTCTCGACGCGCTGTTCGCCGGGATCACCACCTCGGTGATGGGTGCTCTGCCCGGTTACGAGTTCACGCCGGTCAACCCGATCTCGAACTGGTTCTTCAACATCGTCTCCTCGCTGATCCTGGGCTTCGTCGCCGGATTCATCATCGATCGGATCATCGAGCCCCGACTGTCCCGCCAGGGTGTGCCCGTCGACGAGACGGCGGTGGACGGGGAGGAGCCGGCCGACGACGCCCAGCAGATGCGTGCCGCCCTCACCTCCGTGGAGAACCGGGGCCTGCTGATCGCCGTTCTCAGCGCCGTGGTGCTGACTGCGCTCTTCCTGCTGGCATTCCTGCTGCCCGGCTCGCCGTGGCGCAACGAGGACGGCGGCTTCCTGCCCAAGTCCCCGCTGCTGGATTCGATCGTGTTCATCGTGGTCAGCTACTTCATGGTGCTGGGCATCGCCTATGGCGTGGTCACCGGCGTCCTGCGCAGCAGCCGGGATGCGGTGCGGATGATGTCCGATGCGCTCAAGGAGATGCTGCCCTTCGTCGTCCTCGCCTTCATCCTCGGCAACTTCATCGCCCTGTTCAACTGGTCCGGCATCGGCACGTGGATCGCCGTGACCGGGGCGAACGGTCTGGAGGCGACGGGGCTGACGGGCTTCGCGGCCATCCTCGGCTTCATCGTGCTGGCCAGCTGCCTGAACCTGTTCATCATCTCCGGTTCGGGCATGTGGGCGATCATGGCCGCCGTGTTCGTGCCGATGTTCTCGCTGATCGGCTACGAGCCCGCGTTCACTCAGGCCGCGTTCCGCGTCGGTGACTCCGCCACCCAGGTCATCACCCCCATGAACCCGTACATGATCGTGCTGCTGGGCATGCTGCGGAAGTACGAGCCCGAGGCCGGCCTGGGCACGCTGATGTCCCGGATGCTGCCGTTCGTGGTGCCGTTCTGGCTGGTGTGGACGATCCTGCTGGCGGCGTTCTTCTTCTTCGACCTGCCGCTGGGGCCCGGCAACGGGATCTTCCTGGGGCAGTGACGATCGGGCATCCGCCGCGGCGTGGAGCTGGTCGATCAGGCGCTGCGGAGGGAGGTCTCGAGGGCCTCGCGGATCACGGCGTGACGGGTTCTCCCGGCCGCCTCTCGCGCGTCCCTCGACCAGTGGAGGGACAGTGTTGTGGACGGCGGGCGAGGGGCTGTGTGTGTCCACGCGAGAGCTGTCAGAGTCCGAGGACTTCGCCCCGTCCCGTGCCACGATGGCGGTATGAGCGAACTCGCCGACCGTCTCCGCGCCCTGCCCGCATTCCCTGAGGACATGCCCGTCCTGCATCCCGAGAACGTCCCGGAGGATCCGGACGAACTCTTCCTGTCGTGGCTGGACGACGCGATCGCCAGCGGTGCCCGCCAGCCGCACGCGATGACGTTCCAGACCGTCCTGGCCGACGGCACTCCCGTCGGCCGCACGCTGATCCTCAAGGACGTCGACGAGAACGGATACCACGTCTCGACCAGGAACACCTCCCGCAAAGCTCGGCAGCTGGAGCAGAACCCGCGGGCCGCGATGACGTTCTTCTGGCGCGAGTCCGGCCGACAGGTGCAGATCATCGGTGACGTGGTCGCCCTCGGGGAGGACGTCTCCCAGGCCGACTGGCTCACCCGGCCGACCTCCGACGGGCGCCCGAATCCCGAGTGGCAGGTCTACGCGCTGCAGCCGCACCTGGTCGAGTTCACCCAGTCGCGGCACGACCGCAACCACACCCGGGTCGGCTACCGCCGCGAGGACGGCCGCTGGAGCCACGGCCCGGTCACGACGCCTGCTGGCTGACGCGATGCCCGCCGGCTGGTGCGACGCCGGCCGGCCGCCGCCGTCGGCCCTTCAGCTGGCGTTCGGTCCCACGAGTTCCTCGAGCAGGCGCTGGACCCGGACGTCGATCTCCTCGCGCACCCGCCGGGCGTCCTCGAGGTCGCCCTCGGCCGGATCGTCCAGCTCCCAGTCCTCGTAGCGCTTGCCGGGGTAGATCGGGCAGGCGTCGCCGCAGCCCATCGTGATCACCACGTCGGCGGCGCGGACCACGTCGTCGGTCAGCGGCTTGGGGAACGCTCCCTCGAGGTCGATGCCGATCTCGGCCATCGCCGCGATCGTCTGCGGGTGGATACCGGAGGCGGGGAGGGAGCCGGCCGATCGCACATGGACCCTGCCCTGGGCGTGATGAGCCAGGAGCGCGGCAGCCATCTGCGAGCGCCCGGCGTTCTGGACGCACACCAGCAGCACCTCGGGCACCTCATGGGCTGCCGCCCCCTTGGACTGGGCCAGTGCCGTCAGACGGTCGCGGGCGAAATGCTCGGTGAGCACCGGCAGGTGGGAGGAGATCTTCGCGGTGCGGGCCAGCGTCGCGTAGGACTCGAAGACGTAGCGCTCCACCGTCTCCGGGGCGAAGACCCCGGTGAAGCGGTCCGAGAGCTGCTCGGTGATGGTGTGCAGCACGTGGCCGGGGTCGGTCAGTGACCGGGGCGCAGGGGTGGCGGCGGCGGATTCGGCGGAGGTGTTCATGGCGCTGTCTCGCTCTCTGGGCGGGTGGATACTGCGACAGCTGGTGGGAGGATGGACGCGGCCCGGCCAGGGACGTCAGACCTCGAGGCTCGCGATGAGCTGCTCGACGCGGGCCCGGATATCGTCGCGGATCGGGCGCACGGCCTCGAGGCCCTGGCCGGCGGGATCGGGCAGCTCCCAATCCTCGTAGCGCTTGCCGGGGAAGATGGGGCACGCGTCGCCGCAGCCCATGGTGATCACGACGTCGGACTGCTGGACCGTGTCCGGGGTGAGGATCGTGGGCCGGCCCGCGGAGATGTCTATGCCCTCCTCGGCCATCGCCTGGACGGCGGCGGGATTGATCGAGTCCGCGGGCTCGGACCCGGCGGAGCGGACCTCGACCTTCTCTCCCGCGAGGTGGCGCAGCCAGCCGGCGGCCATCTGGGAGCGGCCGGCGTTGTGAACGCAGACGAACAGGACACTGGGACGATCGCTCATGGATGCTCCTGGTGACGCAGACGTGGCTGAAGGGGATCGTGGCGGAGTGCGGGGCGCGGGTCAGGAGAGGTCGAGGAAGGCGCGCAGCTCGGCGAAGGCCGACGGCACGACGGCGTAGTGAGCCCAGCGGCCCCTCTGCTCCCGGGTCAGCAGACCGGCTTCGACGAGCTTCTTCATGTGGTGGCTGACGGTGGGCTGCGAGATGCCCAGGCCCTCGCCGAGGTCACAGACACAGACGCTCTGGCAGCCGCCCGCGGCGACGTGCGAGAGCAGCTGCAGGCGCGTGGGATCCGAGAGCGCCTTCAGGCGTGCCGAGAGCCGCTCGGCGTCGTCGGCCTCGATCGGGCCGGTGGCCAGTGAGCAGCAGTCGTCCGCGCCCGCCGGCGAGCGGCACTCATCATCGGCCGAGGCGGCCGACTGCGGCCACGAGAGGTCGACCGGATCGCGTGCGGTCGTGGAACTCATGGTTTCACCTGACTCGAGACGGGGGCGTGGGGGTCGGCGTGCACCGTCTGACATTGACGGTCATCTATGTGAAGGCTACTCTACTCATCGATGACCGTCTATAGGAACAGGTAGGCCGCCCATGACGACGACCACCGCCCCCGCCGCACCGTCCGGTGTGGCCCGGGAGATGTCGTTTCTCGACCGGTGGCTGCCGGCGTGGATCCTGCTGGCGATGGTGGGCGGCCTGGCCCTGGGGCGCCTGGTCCCCGGCATCGGCCCGGCGCTGGAATCCGTGAGCATCGCCGGTGTCTCCCTGCCCATCGCCATCGGCCTGCTGGTGATGATGTACCCCGTCCTCGCCAAGGTCCGCTACGACCAGACCCGGCGCATCGGCGCGGACCGCAGGCTGATGGTCACCTCGCTGGTGCTGAACTGGCTGCTCGGGCCGGCGCTGATGTTCGCGCTGGCCTGGATCTTCCTGGCCGACCTGCCCGAGTACCGCACCGGCTTGATCATCGTCGGCCTCGCCCGTTGCATCGCCATGGTGCTGATCTGGAACGACCTCGCCTGCGGGGACCGGGAGGCCGCGGCGGTGCTGGTCGCGGTCAACTCCATCTTCCAGGTGATCGCCTTCGGGGCGCTGGGATGGTTCTACCTCCAGGTGCTGCCCTCCTGGCTGGGCCTGGCCACCACGTCGGCCGAGTTCTCCGTCGGGGCGATCGTGCTCAGCGTGCTCGTGTTCCTCGGGATCCCCCTTCTCGCGGGCTTCCTCACCCGCGTGCTCGGTGAGCGCGCCAAGGGACGCCACTGGTACGAGAACCGCTTCCTGCCGCGCATCGGCCCGTTCGCGCTGTACGGCCTCCTGTTCACGATCGTGCTGCTGTTCACGCTGCAGGGCGACGCGATCCTCTCCGCCCCGCTGGACGTCGCGCGCATCGCGCTGCCGCTGCTGGCCTACTTCGTCGTGATGTTCGCAGGGTCCCTGCTGCTCAGCCGCGCCGTCGGCATGGACTACGCCCGCTCGACCACCGTCGCGTTCACGGCCTCCGGCAACAACTTCGAGCTCGCCATCGCCGTCGCCATCGGCACCTTCGGCGTCAGCTCCGGGCAGGCCCTGGCCGGCGTCGTGGGTCCGCTGATCGAGGTCCCGGTGCTGGTCGCCCTCGTCTACGCCTCGCTGTGGGCGGGCAGGCACCTGTTCCCCGACGACCCCACCGTCCCCGCCCGCACCGCTCGAGAGGTCTCCGCATGAGCCAGCACAGTTCCGACCCGACGCCCACGGAAGCGAGCTCGACGGCCGCCACCTCGGGGTCGACGCCCGCCGGGGCGACGCCCTCCGTCCTGTTCGTCTGCGTCAAGAACGGCGGCAAGTCGCAGATGGCCGCCGCCCTCATGGGTGCCCGCGCCGACGGCGAGGTCGAGGTCCACTCCGCCGGCACGAAGCCCGGCAGCGGCATCAACGCCCTCTCGGCAGAGGTCATCGCCGAAGCCGGGGCCGATATGTCGGCAGGCAATCCCACGCCGATCGATCCCGAGCTCCTGGCCCGCGTCGATCGCGTCATCGTGCTCGGGGCCGAGGCCGTGGTCGAACCGGTGCCCGGGATGCGCGGCACCATCACCACCTGGCGCACCGACGAACCCTCCGAGCGCGGCATCGACGGCATCGAGCGCATGCGCCTGGTGCGCGACGACATCGACGCCCGCGTGCAGGATCTGCTGGAGGAGCTGCGGGGCGCGGCTCGCTGAGCAGCGGGTGCCGCACGCTCGGCGGAGGCGGCGGTCGGCGGGCCCGCGCGGTTGGAGGGCTCGCGCCGAGAGAGCCCCCGCGGCGATTCCCTCACGCACCCAGGTCAGCCACGGCTGTTCAGGGTGCCGCTGGAGGCTGCTGTGCCTGAGTCCGCCGCATTCGGCCCGTTCTCCCGGAGCATCGCCGGCACGGCCCTGTCGACGGCGCGGATCACCACGGCCAGCAGCGCCGCCACCGCCACCACGAGCAGCGCGTTGACCACGGCCGGAATGATGCCGAGATGGGCCGCGTCCAGGAACGGGTACGGGTACCAGTGCGTGATGCTGCCCTGGCCGAAGATGTAGAGCAGCCACACCGCGGCCACCGCGAACGCGCCCGCGACCGTCGACCAGCGGAACCGGCGACGAGGGCCGAAGACCAGCCAGCCCACCACGGTCAGGACTGGCGAGACCGTGTGCAGGCCGAACGACGCCACGCTCGACCACCCCTCCAACTCCAGCTGCGGAGCGAGCACCAGAGCGAAGACCACGCCGGTGATGGTGATCGCCAGCAACGAGTAGAGCCGGGCGATCTCCCACCACGCGCCGCGCCGCAGCGGATCGATCGCCAGCAGCGCGGAGACGACCACGACCACGATGTTGCTCTCGACGGTGAAGTAGCTGAGGAAGCGCCCCAGCCGCACCGCCAGGCCCGCCTGCTCGCCGCTGTCGCCCGAGTTCGCGTCCTGACCGCCGGTGAGGACCAGCGCGAACTGGATGAGGAGCGCGACGAGGACGACTGCTGCGACGGTTCCGTGCCACCACCTGGATGCGGCACGGCGGCGAGGGTCGAGCGAGGTCTCCATGGCCCCAGTCTGGTCCACGGTCCGGTCCACGCGGGGGCCGCCTCCCGGCGATCGCCGACTGCAGCTGGGGAATGTGCGGCGCAATCCTCGGATCATGGGGAAAACCCCATGTCGATCCCAGGGTCGATGGGGCAGGATGAGTCGGGCCGCTGTCTTCTCCTCCGGCTCATCCGGTCAGGACCCGCTCGACCGGGCAGGGAGAGGCCTCCCCACGGTCACGAGTCTTCCGCGGCCGGTCGACGTTCCGGCCGGTCACGATCTGTCCGCACCCGCCGATACGGTCATCCGGTGATGCCGCCGCGATGATGCCCGACGAACTTCGAAGGTCTTCCATGCTCTGGACGCTGATCAGGCGCCACCTCCGTCCCTACGTGCCCCACGTGATCGCCGTGGTGATCCTGCAGCTGGCCACGATCCTGGCCACGCTGTACCTGCCCAGCCTCAACGCCGACATCATCGATCAGGGCGTGGCGACGGGGGACACCGACTACATCTGGCGCGTCGGCGGCGTCATGCTCGGCGTGGCGATGATCCAGCTGGTCACCGCGATCGCGTCGGTCTGGTTCGGTGCCCGCGTCGCCATGGGCATGGGCCGCGACATCCGCCGCTCGATCTACACCCGGGTCGACCGCTTCTCCACCGAGGAGATGGGCCGCTTCGGGGCGCCCACCCTCATCACCCGCGGCACGAACGATGTCCAGCAGGTCCAGATGCTGGTGCTGATGACCCTGAACTTCATGGTCATGGTGCCGATCATGTCGATCGGCGGCATCATCATGGCGATCCAGGAGGACCCGGGGCTGTCCTGGCTGGTCTGGGTGGCGGTGCCAGTGCTGATGGTGATCGTGGGCCTGCTGATCAAGGAGCTCATGCCGCTGTTCCAGCGCATGCAGGCCAACATCGACTCGATCAACGGCGTGATGCGTGAGCAGATCATGGGCATCCGCGTCGTACGCGCCTTCGTCCGCGAGGACCACGAGACCCAGCGCTTCACCGACGCCAACGCCACCCTGACCGACACCTCGGTGCGGATCGGCCGGCTGTTCGTGATCATGGGCCCCGCCATCACCGTGGTGCTGCACCTGGCCACCGCCGCCGTGCTCTGGTTCGGCGGTCACCGGGTCGCCGACGGCCTGGTCGACGTCGGCTCGCTGACCGCGTTCATGCAGTACCTGCTGCAGATCCTCATGGCGGTCATGATGGGCACCTTCATGTTCATGATGTTCCCGCGCGCGATCATCAGCGGGCGCCGCATCGCCGAGGTCCTCGACACCGTCCCCACCCTGGCCGAGCCCGCCGACCCGGTCGAGCTGCCGGCCCGCGGTGGCGGCGCCACCGTCGAGTTCCGCGACGTCACCTTCTCCTACCCAGGGGCAGACGCTCCCGTCGTCGACGGCGTCAGCTTCACCGCCGAGGCCGGTCGCACCACGGCGATCATCGGTTCCACCGGCTCCGGCAAGACCACGCTGGTCAACCTGATCCCCCGGCTGCACGACGCCACCACCGGTCAGGTGCTGCTCGACGGCGTCCCGGTCACGGAGCTCTCGCGCGCGACCATCTCCCGGACCGTCGGCCTCGTCCCCCAGAAGCCGTACCTGTTCTCCGGGACCATCGGCCACAACCTGCGCTTCGGCGACCCTGATGCCACCGACGCCGAGCTCTGGCACGCCCTGGTGACCGCGCAGGCCACCGACTTCGTCGCCGCCCGGACGACGGGGGAGGGCGAGCAGGCCCGCACCGGACTGGACTCCGCCGTCTCCCAGGGCGGTACCAACGTCTCCGGCGGCCAGCGTCAGCGGCTGTGCATCGCCCGCACCCTGGTCGCCCAGCCGCGGGTGTACGTCTTCGACGATTCCTTCTCCGCCCTCGACGTCACCACCGACGCCAAGGTGCGCGAAGGGCTGGCCGAGCGCACCCGGGGCGCGACCACGATCATCGTCGCCCAGCGCATCTCCACCATCACCGGCGCCGACCAGATCCTCGTGCTCGAGCAGGGCCGGATCGTCGGCCGCGGCACCCATGACGAGCTGCTGGAGAGCTCGCAGACCTACCGGGAGATCGTCGACTCCCAGATCACCGCGGAGGAGCCGGCATGAGCCCCGAGAACCAGGACCGGCCGGAGGATGAGGGCCAGGTCGAGGAGAATCGGACCGCGAACAGCGAGCCGCCGGTGTCCAGCTCCCCGTCGGCCCCCGAGACCGCCCCCGGCGCCGTCGCCTCGAGCACCGCCGCCGTCGGCTCGGAGCTGACTGAGGACGAGATCCTGGAGCTCCAGGACTCCGTCAGCAGCGAATGGGGCGAGTCCGCGCCCCGCAAGGCCAAGGCCTTCTGGCCCTCGACCCTGCGTCTGGTCGGCACGTTCAGCGATCACAAGCTGGCCCTGACCGTGGTGCTGGTCTTCGGGCTCGTCTCCACCGGCCTCAGCGTGTGGGCGCCCACCATCCTCGGCAACGCGATGGACGTCATCGCCGACGGCGCCTTCGGCGACGGGGGAGTGGACTTCTCGCAGCTGGGCCGGCTGCTGCTGATCGTGATCGGCATGTACGTCATCGCCTCGGTGTTCGACTGGCTGCAGGGCCGGCTGCTGAACGACATCGTCATGCGGATCGTCTATCGGCTGCGCCAGCGGATCGAGGCCAAGGTCAACCGGCTGCCGCTGAGCTACTTCGACACCCGCCAGCGCGGCGACCTGCTCTCGCGCACCACGAACGACGTCGACAACGTCCAGCAGGCCCTGCAGCAGGCCTTCGCCTCACTCGTGTACGCCGTGCTGACCATCATCGGCATCACCGCGATGATGTTCTGGCTGTCCTGGCAGCTGGCGCTGATCGCCCTGGTGGCCCTGCCGATCTCCGGGGTGGTCATCGGCTTCATCGGCTCGAAGTCCCAGAAGCTGTTCACCGCGCAGTGGCGCCACACCGGACGGCTGAACGGCCACGTCGAGGAATCCTTCACCGGGCACGACCTGGTCACCGTCTTCGACCGGCAGGACAGCATGCGCGAGCAGTTCGACACCCGCAACGAGGAACTGTGGGAGGCGTCGTTCAAGGCGCAGTTCTACTCCGGGATGATCATGCCGATCATGCAGTGGGTGACCTACCTCGGCTACGTGGGCATCGCCGTGGTGGGCGGGCTGCGGATCGCCGCCGGCCAGATGTCGCTGGGCCAGGTCACCGCTTTCATCCAGTACTCGCGCGAGTTCAACGCGCCGCTGGGCGAGGTGGCCGGCATGGCCAACATGCTGATCTCCGGTGTCGCCTCCGCCGAGCGGATCTTCGAGCTGCTGGACGCCGAGGAGCAGGAGGCCGACGGGGAGATCACCGCCATCGTCACCGGGCTCGACGGCGAACCCGCCAGCCAGCGCATCGAGCGCGCCGAGCTGGCCGCCCCCACCCGCGGCCACGTCGAGTTCGACCGCGTCGCCTTCTCCTACACCCCGGACGCCCCGCTGATCACCGACCTCTCGCTGACCGCCGAGCCCGGCCAGACCGTCGCCATCGTCGGCCCCACCGGCGCCGGCAAGACCACCCTGGTCAACCTGATCATGCGGTTCTACGAGATCGACGCCGGCCAGATCCGGCTGGACGGGGTGGACATCCGCGCCCTGGACCGCGGGGCCGTGCGCAGCCAGATCGGCATGGTGCTGCAGGACGCGGTGCTGTTCGGCGGGACCATCATGGACAACATCCGCTACGGCCGGCTCGACGCCACCGAAGACGAGGTGATCGCCGCGGCGACCGCCACCTTCGTGGACCGCTTCGTGCGCACCCTGCCCGACGGCTACGAGACGGCGATCGAGGACGAGGGCGCGAACATCTCCGCCGGGGAGCGCCAGCTGATCACCATCGCCCGCGCCTTCCTCGCCGACCCCGCGCTGCTGATCCTCGACGAGGCCACCTCCTCGGTCGACACCCGCACCGAGGTCCTCGTCCAGGAGGCGATGGCGGCGCTGCGCACCGACCGCACCAGCTTCGTGATCGCCCACCGCCTCTCCACCATCCGCGACGCCGACGTGATCCTGGTGATGGAGCACGGCGACATCGTCGAGCAGGGCTCCCACGAGCAGCTGCTCGAGGCCGAGGGCGCCTACCACCGCCTCTACTGGTCGCAGTTCGCCGCCGGCGTGGATCCGGATGAGGAGGAGTCGCTGCTGGAGGTCTCGACCGGCGTGACCGGTGAGATCTCTGCCGTGGACCCCGACGCCAGCCCGGCCGGCTGACCGCGGGAGCACGCATCGGCGGTTCGTCTCAGGCGGCTTGTCGGCCGGCTCGGGCGGCACGCTCCGAAAGGTTCCATCCAGGGGGAACCTTTCGGAGCGCGGCGGGACGACAAGCCTTGACAAATTAATTTGTCGGGCGGAGTCTAGGGTCATGCATGATGTGGAGACGATCGACGATGCCGCCGCGGCGGAGGCCTCGCTGGACCCGATGCGGGGGCGGATGCTGGCGGCGCTGAGCGAGCCCGGCTCCGCCTCGACGCTCGCCGCCCAGCTCGGTATGCCGCGGCAGAAGGTCAACTATCACCTGCGCGTGCTCGAGCAGCACGGCCTGGTCGAGCTCGTCGAGGAGCGCCGGCGAGGCAACTTCACCGAACGGTTGCTCCAGGCATCGGCCGCCTCGTACGTGATCTCCCCCGGTGCGCTGGGGGGCATGCAGCCGGATCCGGCACGCTCGCCGGACCGGCTCTCGGCCCGCTGGCTGCTGGCACTCTCGTCCCGTCTCGTGCGGGATGTGGGCACGCTGCTGACGGGGGCGCAGAGGGCGAACAGGCCGGTGGCGACCTACGCGATGGACGGGGAGATCCGCTTCGCCTCGGCCGCGGATCGTGCCGCCTTCACCGAGGAGCTGACGACCACGATCACCGACCTCGTCGCCAAGTACCACCGCGAAAAGCCCGCGGAGGGTGGGGGAGAGGGGAAGCTCTACCGCCTCGTCGTGGCGACGCACCCCGCCGTGCCTGCCGACCGTAGTGCCCCGCTCACCCACTGACGCACCGCTCACCACTGACGCACCTGTCACCACCCACCGATGAGGAGAACAGCCATGTCCAAGGAGTTCGAGGTCCGCAAGGAGGTCGTCCTGGAGGCGACCCCGGAGCAGGTCTGGCGAGCGATCGCCACCCCCGAGGGACAGGCCGCCTGGTCCCCCGATCCGTACGTCTCCCAGGACGGGACGGACGTGGAGATCCAGGAGCCGGAGCGCTTCGCCCTGCGCACCCCCGAGGCGGAGAACGGCGCATTCCACGCCTTCGAGTACATCGTCGAGGCCCGCGACGGCAGCACCACCACCCTGCGGTTCGTCCACAGCGGCTACCTCGGGGACGACTGGGACGCCGAGTTCGACTACGGCGAGATGACCGCGCAGGGGTGGGACATGTACTTCCACACCCTCGCCGAGTACCTCAAGCACTTCGCTGACCGTCCCGCGACCTTCGTCGTCGCCGAAGGGCCCGCCTCCTCCTCGAGTCCCGAGGCATGGACGCAGCTCGAGCGGGCTCTCGGTGTGGACGGACCCGTCGAGGTCGGTCAGCAGTTGACGCTGACCCCGGAGGGCCTTCCGCGGCTCGAGGGCGAAGTGGACTACGCCCGCCCGGGCGAGGATTTCATCGGCCTGCGCGCCGCCGACGGCCTCTACCGCTTCCACGGCAGAGCGGCGATGGGACTTCCCGTCGCCGTCGGTCACTACCTCTACACCGAGGACGTGGATCGGGAGGCCGCCCAGCAGGCCTGGAAGGGCTGGCTGGAGCGCGCATACGCCTGACGTGCTCGGCGGTTCCAGAGGCTGCCAGGACGGTCTCCCTCGATACACTGGCATCTCCCGGTACCGTTCAGCGCTCAGCGCCCCGAGGCGGAGATGCCTGCCTGCGTGGGCAATGAGCCCGTGTCGGCGGAACCGCTTCGCCGGCAGCGACCGGCGGAGTAGGTTCGAGACCATGGAGGTCACGATCATCGGCGGCGGGGTCAGCGGCCTCGCCCTCGCCCACGAGCTCGCCCCGGACCACGACGTCACCGTGCTGGAGGCCTCCCCGGGGCCGCGCGGCGGCGGGTACATGATCGACTTCTTCGGTCCTGGTTTCCTCGCCGCCGAGCGGATGGGCATCCTCGAGGAACTGCGTTCCCGCGGGAACGTCTTCGACGGGGTGCGCTTCGCCCGGCCCGACGGCACCCCGAGCGGGACCATCGACGTCGGCCCCCTGGTCGAGGCGGCCGACGGCCGCTACTTCTCAATCCTGCGGCCGGAGGTGGAGCTGGGCCTGCTCGCGCAGCTCCCGGCCTCCGTGGACGTCCGCTACGGGCAGCGCGCCGTCGCAGTCCGCGACGCGGCCCTCAGCGGCGCCATGGATCCGGCCCGCGCCGTGGTGGAGACCGCCGACGGAGCCACCCTCGAATCCGACCTCGTCGTCGCCTGCGACGGCGTGCGCTCCCCGTTCCGTGAGCATGTCGCCCCCGGCCACGGCGAGATCGTGCCGATGGGGTACCGGGCGGCCAGCTACCTCCTCGAGGCCCCGGAGCTCGCCGACGAACTCGGGAACCATGCCCTGATGACCGACACCTTCCAGCGGATCGGCGGGATGTACGCCGCAGGCGCGGGCCGGATCGGCGTCCTGTGCGCCCAGCGCGTCGACCGACGCCTCACGGAGCGACCGGAACCGGATCCCTCGCGTCTGCGCGCGGAGTTCTCCGGGCTCCACCCGCTGGTGGATACGGCGCTGGAGCAAGCACCAGCGTCGTTCTACGACGACCTGGTCGCCCAATCGGCCGCCCCGACGTGGAGCCGCGGCCGGGTGGTCCTGGCCGGGGATGCCGCCCATGCGGTCTCGCTGCTCGCGGGCCAGGGGACATCGCTCGCCGTCGCCGGCGCGGAGGCGCTCGCCCGCTCCCTGCGCGCGGCAGGGCCGCACGTCGAGGTGGGCCTGCGCGACTATGAGCGGCGGTGGCGTCCGGTCGTCGAACGGGCCCAGCGCGCCGGGCGTCGCAGCGCCGCCTCGTTCATCCCGGCCAACGGCCTGCAGCTGCGCGTCCAGCAGGTCGCGCGGCGCACCCTCAGCATCCCGGGTGTCAGCCGTCTGCTCGCCCCGCAGTTCATCGGGGCATGAGAGGAACCGGCTCCGTGGACCGCCGACGCGACGACGTGCTCGCGCGCGAACATGCAGCCCTCACCGAGGACCTGCAGGCGCTGTCGCGGGAGCAGTGGGCGCAGGGGTCGTTGTGCGCGGGGTGGACGGTCCACGACGTGGTCGCCCATCTCGGGGCTGTGCTGACCGGGGGATGGACCTCCTGGGCCGCGCACATGCTGCGGGCCGGTCTGCGCCCCGAGGTCTACAACCGTCGTCGGATCAGCCGCTTCGCCGGACCGACTCCGGAGGAGACGCTGAGCCGGTTCGCCGCGATCGGGTCCCGCCACGGGGAGGCGATGCGCCCGGCGACCCGACGGACCGTCCCCTGGCTCGGCGAGGTCATCGTGCATGCCCAAGATATCCGTCGGCCGCTGGGACTGGAGCGGACACCGGAGCAGGATTCGGTGCTGGCGGTCGCGACGTTCTTCGCCTCCCGCGACTACACGGTCAGGAGCCGGTCGCAGGTGAGAGGGCTCCATCTCCGGGCGACCGATGCGTCCTTCGCGCACAATCCGCCCGAACTGCCGGCGGTGCGCGGTCCACTGCTCGCTCTCGTCATGGTCATGGCCGGTCGCCCGGCCTACCTCGAGGACCTGGCGGGCAGCGGGGTGGCGACGCTCCGGCGGCGCATGACCCGCTGAGCCGGCTGCGCATGGCGCGAGGAGACGCTCCTGCTCGGGGATCCGTGCGTCAGCCGCCTGCTCGCCCGGCAGGTCCTCGGCACCCGAGGCTGCGTGCCCGAGGCGGCGTGCCCAGGAAGTCTGCCCGGAAGGTGGCTCACGCCCGGCCCAGCCGCTCGCGGGCGGTGCGCCCGCGCGAGGCCAGCGGCGCCGAGCCGGCGGCCTTGGCCAGGCCCACCTCGGCGCCGTTGCCGTAGAAGGTCTCGATTCCCGAGGCGGGAACCTCGAAGGCCTCGTGCCAGATCCCGACGGCTCCGGGATTCTTCCGAGCCGCCGCGTTGAACCGCTCCCACGCCGGCATGTGGGCGCGGGAGGTCATCCGCGCGTACTGGTAGAGGTGCTCGACGCTCTTCCAGTACTGCACCACCCACGGCCCCTTCGGTCCCAGCAGGTTCTCGGCGCTGAGGAACCCCAGGTCCTCGGCCTCGCCCCGCTCGGAGGCGGCGCGGTTGCGCTGGAGCTCGGCGAGCATCCGGGGCATCTCCGCGGCGACCGGCAGCCAGAGGTCCGGTCGCCACGGCTTGTGAATGGTCATGCCGATGTTGAACACCACGACCCCGCCGATCGGGGCATGGGTGAGGTTCGGCGGGCGGGTAGGTGTGACAGAGTCCGGCTGACGGGCCATGGCGCGCTCCTCGCGAGATTAGAAAGTGCTACTTTCTAAGAGTGGGCCGGACCCGTCCCCACGTCAAGGGGTTTCCGTGTCTGGGCCCGAGGAAGCACGACAGAAGGTGACACGATGAGGATCTCCGCCCTCGCGGAACGGACCGGCGTGCCCGTCGGCACCATCAAGTACTACCTGCGAGAGGGCTTGCTGGCCCCGGGCCGTCAGACCTCCCGCACCACCGCCGAGTACGACGAGTCCCACGTCGAGCGGATCCGCCTGGTGCGGGCCCTGACCGACGCGGGTGGGCTGGGCATCGCGGCCGTGCGCCGGGTCGTCGTCGCGATCGACGCGCCGGATCCGCAGCGCCACCACGTCCTGGCCACCGCGCACAACGCTCTCGTGGGCAGCGGAGCCGCCCACGCGGAAGCGGAGCGAGGACGGGCGGCCGCGACCGATCAGGATCACGAGCGAGCAGAGGGCCGCGCTGATCCCGCCGGGCTTGACGGGCGCGCGCGGCGGTGGGCCTCGCGCCGCGGCTGGTCCGCTGACCCGGTCGATCCGCTCCTGGAACGGCTCGAGCGGGCCTGGGAGGCGTGCGGCGCGGCAGGGATCGAGGTGGACGCGGCCATGCTCGACGACTACGCCGACGCCGTCGAGCATGTCGCCCGGATCGATGTGGCGTCCGTGCCGACCGGGGCGGACGACGCGGTGCGCCGAGTCATCGTCGGCACCGTCATGACCGAGCCGATGCTGGCCACTCTGCGCCTGCTCGCCCAGCGCCAGGTCGCGATCCGGGGCGAGCAGGAGCCCGGGTGAACACCCCTGCCTGATCGGCCGCTGCGACGTAGGCTGGGAG
This sequence comes from Brachybacterium sp. GCM10030268, assembly GCF_042666305.1. Lineage (NCBI taxonomy): Bacteria > Bacillati > Actinomycetota > Actinomycetes > Micrococcales > Dermabacteraceae > Brachybacterium > Brachybacterium sp. GCM10030268. Next base: position 272,723 of record NZ_JBHTCW010000003.1, read on the forward strand.
GTATGGAACATCGTCATCTCGGCCGCAGCGGCCTCAAGATCAGCGAAATCATCTACGGCAACTGGCTGACCCACGCCTCCCAGGTCGAGGACGACCGCGCCCGCGCGTGCGTGCAGGCCGCCCTCGACGCCGGCATCAGCACCTTCGACACCGCCGACACCTACGCCAACACCGCGGCGGAGGTCGTGCTCGGCGAGGCACTCAAGGGGGAGCGGCGCGAGTCGCTGGAGATCTTCACCAAGGTCTACTTCCCCACCGGCCCCAAGGGGCACAACGACACCGGCCTGTCGCGCAAGCACATCCTCGAGTCCATCGACGGGTCGCTGCAACGGCTGCAGACGGATTACGTCGACCTCTACCAGGCTCATCGCTACGACTACGCGACGCCGCTGGAGGAGACCATGCAGGCCTTCGCCGACGTGGTCCACTCCGGCAAGGCCCTCTACATCGGCGTCTCCGAGTGGAACGCGGATCAGATCCGCGCCGGCCACCAGCTGGCCCGCGAGCTCGGCATCCAGCTGATCTCGAACCAGCCGCAGTACTCGATGCTGTGGCGCGTGATCGAGGAGCGCGTGGTGCCCACCTCGCGCGAGCTCGGCGTCTCCCAGATCGTGTGGTCCCCGATCGCGCAGGGCATCCTGACCGGTAAGTACAAGCCGGGCGCGGAGCCGCCGGAGGGTTCGCGGGCGCGGGACGAGAAGGGCGGCGCGGACATGATCAAGCGCTTCCTGAACGACCCGGTGCTCGAGGCGGTCCAGGGCCTGCTGCCGATCGCCGAGGAGCAGGGCCTGACCCCGGCGCAGCTCGCCGTGGCCTGGGTGCTCTCCAACGACAACGTCGCCGGTGCCATCATCGGCGCCTCGCGGCCCGAGCAGGTCACCGAGAACGTCAAGGCCGCCGGCGTCACCCTCGATGCGGACGTCAAGGCCCGCATCGACGAGGTCCTCGGCGACATCCCCGAGATGGACCCCGCCAAGACGGTCTCCCCGGCGCAGCGCCTCGCCTGAGATACCTCACCTGGGCTCATCGCCCGGAAGACGACGACGGCTCGGCCCCGATGTGGGGCCGAGCCGTCGTCTCTGTGTGGAGCTCGTGCCGCGCCGGTTCAGAGGCGTCGGTTCACCGCAGTGTGGGCTCTCAGAGCGGGCGGGTCTCCGGGCCCTTGGTGCGGCCCGCGATCTCCTCGCCGGTCGCGCCGGGTGTGATCAGCCCGTCGGCCCGCAGCTCCCAGAACTCGGCGTTGCGGATGCCGACGTTGCGCGGGTCGAACTGGGGATCCAGCCCCTGCTTCTTCTGCTGCTGGTAGTCCTTCAGGGCCTTCAGCGCCGGTCCCTGCATGATGAGGATCGCGACGACGTTCAGCCATGCCATCAGGCCCACGCCGACGTCCCCGAGCGCCCAGGCGTCACCGGTGGTGGCGACCGAGCCGTAGACCACCGAGACCAGGATCAGCGCCTGCAGGCAACGGATCAGCACGCGGCGCACGGTGCGGCTGGGGATGAAGCGGTTGAGGTAGGTCAGGTTGACCTCGGCCATGTAGTAGTAGGCCACGATCGTGGTGAAGGCGAAGAAGAACAGGGCGATCGCCACGAACGTCGGCCCGAGGCCCTGGAAGACGGTCTCGAAACCGTTCTGCGCGTACTCGGGGCCGTAGTCGGTGCCCTCGGGGATGGCGCCCTGGTACAGCACCGTCTCCTCGTCGAGCGCGAACACCTGGTACATGTTCGTCGAGATGATCAGGAACGCGGTGGCGGTGCACACGAACAGGGTGTCGACGTAGACCGCGAAGGACTGCGCGAAGCCCTGCTTGGCGGGGTGGGAGACCTCGGCGGCTGCCGCCGCGTGCGGGCCCGTGCCCTGGCCGGCCTCGTTGGAGTACAGGCCTCGCTTGACGCCCATCTCGATGGCCTTGCCCACGATCGCGCCGAAGGCCGCGTTCATGCCGAAGGCGCTGGAGAAGATGGTGCCGAAGACGTGGCCGATCTGGTCGAAGTTCACGAAGAACACGACCAGCGCCAGGATGATGTACAGGAGAGCCATGATCGGCACCACGATCATCGCGAAGTGCGCGATGCGCTTGACGCCGCCGATGATGATGAAGGCCAGCAGGATGATCAGGCCCACGGCGGTCATCCAATGCGGGATGTCCCAGGCCTCGAAGACGGCCGAGGAGACGCCGTTGCCCTGCACGCCCGGCAGGAAGAAGCACATGGCGATGATGGTGAGCGCCGCGAACACGGCCGCGTAGACCTTGAAGACCGGAGCGGCGGCGGTGTGCTTGTACGCCTTCTCGATGTAATAGGCCGGGCCACCTCGGTACTCGCCGGTGTCGAGGTCCTTCTCCTTGTAGATCTGGCCCAGGGTGCACTCGATGAAGGAGGTCGCGGCGCCGAGCAGCGCGATCACCCACATCCAGAACACGGCGCCGGGGCCGCCGAGGGCGATCGCCGTGGCGACGCCGCCGATGTTGCCCATGCCCACGCGGCCGGCCAGGGACATCATGAGGGACTGGAAGGAGGACGTGCCGTCGGGAGAGGACTCGCCCTTCTTCAGCTGCGAGACCATATCCGGGATGCACCGGATCTGCAGGAACACGGTGCGCAGGGTGAAGTAGAGGCCGGCCAGCAGCAACAGGATGACCAAGGGCAGAGCCCAGACCACCCCGTTCAGCATCCCGACCACGTCGGCGAAAGTCATGTCAGCCCTCCTGAGGCATTGAGGAAGCGGTGGCGACGTCGACACCGGAGGTGCGTGACCGGGGACACGGCCGCGCGCTGGAGGAAACCTACCCGACCGTCTCGGCGTCGAGCCCGTATTCAGCTCCGCGTTGCCGGGTCGTGATCAAACTGTCAGGGAAGCGGCATGGCGCACACCGGTTCGAAGTCGCCCGGGAGGAGCCGTTACACTTGTAAGCGACCCCTCGTGCGGTGTCACCTCGCTGAACTCCCCCAGGGCTTGACGGCAGCAAGGGCAGGCGGGCTCTGGCAGGTGCGCGAGGGGTCCTTCATGCCCTCCGGCCGGCGGGTGCGCGCGGCCGATGTGCTGCGCCGATGGCGGCCGACGGAGCGGACCCGATCAGCAGACTGCCTGCGGCCGACATGGTGACTGCACCGACCAGCCGTTGAGCCGGTGGTTCCCCAGGGCACAGCTGCTCTCGTCGTGGGGGATGTCCTCCACCCGATGCGGCGGGGAGCCCCGTATCCGGCGCCGGTGCCGGATTCCTACGGTGGAGCCCGACGCGGAATCGCACCCGGCGCCGCGCACCGTCCCTCAGGAGCGCACGATGTCCTCGAATTCCGCCGTGCCCCCGGCGCTCTCCGCGTCCGCCTCCGATGCTCGTCCCGTCTACGGACGCGTCGCCCTGTTCATGGCCGTGGCCACTGCCGCTACCGTCGCCCTCTCGATCCCGTTCGCCAGCGGAGTGCTGCCGGAGGCCGCCGTCGGCGTCATCGTGCCATTGGCCCAGCTCTTCCCGCTGATCGCCGCCCTCCTGGTCCGCCGCCGCGGAGAGAGATGGTGGCGCTCGCTCGCGCTGGCCGTGCCCTCCTGGAGGGCGCTGGGCATCGCCGCCCTCGCTGCCGTCGCGGCCTTCACCGTGGTCCCGCTGGCCCGTGTGCTGATCGGGTTCGGTGCGGGGGCTCCGCCGATGGCCGACGGCCCGCCGCTGGCCGGCCTCGTGGCAGCGGTCCCGGCCGTCTTCGTCATGCAGGCCGCGTTCGCGATCGGCGAGGAGGCCGGCTGGCGAGGCTGGCTGCACCGAGAGCTCGCGCCGCTCGGCTTCTGGGCGATGTCGCTGAGCGTCGGGGTGATGTGGGCCGTGTGGCATCTGCCGATCGTGGTCGCCTTCGGGTTCTCTCCGCGGGAGGCGATCGCCTATCTGGGCACGATCGTCGCCGTTGCGCCGCTGCTGTCGGCGCTGCGAGAGATCTCCGGGACCGTCTGGGCGGCCGTCATCGGCCACGGGCTGCTCAACAGCCTCCGTGTCGGGATCGAGCAGAACGTGCTGGGACCCCTCGGCCCGGGCCTCGGGTGGCTGCTGGACGTGGCCTCGTGGGCGCTGTGGCTCGCGGTGGCCTGGATGGTGCTGCGCGCCGCCGGTCCGGCCCGCCGGGTCGGTGCCGACGGATCAGACCAGCCGGACCGGTGATCCGTACTGCGCCACCTGGGTGTCAGAGGTCGGACGTGATGGCCACCAGGCGTCCATGGACGCAGAAGCGGGGCCCCGGAATGCCGAGGGCGCACATGCGCCGCACTCTGCACTCCGGAGCCCCGCTCAGCGGTGCCTCCGCCAGGGGTCAGACCGAGGTGGCCTGCTTCTCCCGGGCATCGGGGTCGATGATCGCGTCATCGGCCGGGGCGCCCGGCTCGGTGGCCTCGGCGTGGGCGGCCGCGGCCGCTCGTGCTTCCTCGGCCTGCTCAGCCTGGATGGCCTGGAACGAGGTGCGGCGCGCGGCGTCGTAGGTCTCGTGGTCCAGGATCCGCTCGCGGCGGGAGACGATCACCGGCACCAGTGACTGGCCGGTCACGTTCAACGCGGTGCGGCCCATGTCGAGGATCGGGTCGACGGCGAGCAGCAGGCCCACGCCCTCCAGCGGCAGGCCCAGCGTGGACAGCGTCAGCGTGAGCATGACGGTCGCGCCGGTCATGCCCGCGGTGGCCGCCGAGCCCAGCACGGAGACCAGCACGATCAGCAGGTAATCCGTGACGCCGAGGGAGACGCCGTAGAAGTTCGCCACGAAGATCGCGGCCAGGGCCGGGTAGATCGCGGCGCAGCCGTCCATCTTGGTGGTCGAGCCCAGCGGGACCGCGAAGGAGGCGTAGTGGCGCGGCACGCCCATGCGCTCGGTGACGGTCTGGGTCATCGGCATGGTGCCCAGCGAGCTGCGGGAGACGAAGCCGAGCGAGGTCGCCGGCCACACGCCGCGGAAGAACGAGGCGACGCTGAGGCCGTTGACCTTCAGCAGCACCGGGTAGACGACCAGCAGCACCAGCAGCAGGCCGATGTAGATGTCGGCCGTGAACACGCCGAGCTGGCCGATGGCCTCCCAGCCGTAGCTGGCCACCGCGTTGCCGAGCAGGCCCACGGTGCCGATCGGGGCGAGGCGGATGACCCACCACAGCATCTTCTGCACGATCTCCAGCGCGGAGCCGGTGAACCGCAGGAACGGCTCGGCCTTCTCGCCCACGGAGAGCACCGCGATGCCGACGGCGATGGAGATGACCAGGATCTGCAGGGCGTTGAAGCCGAGCGAGACCGAGCCGTCGTCGCCCACGCTGCCCTCGATGCCCAGGAAGTTGGCCGGGACCAGGCCGGTGAGGAAGTCGAGCCAGGTGCCCTGGGTGGAGGAGGCCTCGGCGGCGTCCGCGGAGACGCCGGAGTTCGCACCGGGCGTGGTCAGGGCGCCCAGGCCGATGCCGATCAGCACGGCGATCATGGAGGTGATCGCGAACCACAGCAGCGTCTTCCACGCCAATCGGGCGGCGTTGGTGACGTTGCGCAGGTTCGCGATGGAGGTGACGATCGCGAGGAAGATCAGCGGCGGGACCAGGGCCTTCAGCAGCGTCACGAAGATCGAGCCGATGGTCTCGAGGGTCGTGGTCAGCCAGTTCGGGCCGTCACCGCCGTCTTCGCCCGCGCCGGGCACGGGACCGATCTGCGCGGCGACCAGCCCGAGGACCACGCCGAGGACGAGGCCGATGAGGACCTGCCAGCCGAAGGGGATCCGCGTGATCGCGCGCAGCGGATTGCGAGAGCGCGTGGGGGGCGCCTCGCTGGCGGGGGAGGAGGTTGAAGTATTCACAGCCGAAGACGCTACGCGCGTGAGGGGTTCGGATCAATACTTTGCCTACGGCATCACACAAGGACTGCTTATGCCTCGAGCGGCCTCCGCCGGTCGGCTGATGGGAGCGGCCTGAAACGTCGCCGCGCGGACGATGTGCCGGCCGCGGCGGGTTGGCACCGTGGAGCCATGCCCGAGCCCCGCAGCGGTCGCCACCCCGAGTCCGCGGCCCGATCCGAACCCGAGAGTCTCGCCGAACCTGCCGCCCGTTCCGAGCCCGAGGGCCTCGCCGATACCGCGAGCCGTCCGGAAGCCGAGGCTCCGGCCGCGCAGGAACCGACGCGGTTCGCGGCCGACGTCGACTACAGCGGCCGGGCCGACGGTCATGACTACCTGGTCCGCGTGCGGCACTGCTTCCTCGGCACCTCCTTCACGGTCACCATCGACGGCGTCGAGCACGACCCCAAGGCCGAGCAGAAGGCCGCCTCCGAAGGGGATCCGCAGGATGACGGCCTGGCGTTCCGACTGGAGGAGAACTTCACCGTCACCTACGCCACGGTGCGCCGCCCGGGCAAGGACGGTGAGCTCGCCGACGCCGAGGTGATCGCCGTGCGCACTGCCGGCCTGGGCGGCGCCGGGGAGGTCGACGTCCGCAGCGGTCTCCAGCGGATCCCGCTCGCGCCCGAGGAGGGCAGCCCGTCGGCCGCCCGCGATCGTCGGCGCACCGCCCATCCCACGCGCTACGCCCTGCTCGCGGCACTGGCCAAGGCCGCCGGGTTCCTGCTGCCGCTGCTCGGGATCGGGGCGCTGTTCAGCGGGTTCCTCCGACCGGCGATCGAATGGATCCTTGCCCGCATCCAGCCCGTGACCGACGCGATCGCCGCCTTCATCGCGCCGATCAGGGAGTGGATCGCCGATCTGCTGCGGCCACTGGTGGAGCTTCGGGACAGGATCCTGGGCCCGGTGCAGGAATTTCTCTCGAACCTCCTCCGGCCCGTCCGCGACGGCCTGGCCTGGCTGCGCGAGCGGCTGTTGGGATGGATACCGGACCTGGATCTGCCCGTTGACATCCCGGACTGGGTGGCCGACATCGCCGTTCCGGTCATCGTGGTGCTCGTCGTCTTCGTCATCACCCGCCAGCGCCTGCGGGCGCGCGCGAAGCGGCTGCACGAGGCGCGCACCTCGGGAGGCTCGAGCCGGGCGACGGCCTCCGAGGACCCTGGTGCGGCGCGCACGTCGGCCAGGTCGAGCGAGGCTTCGACGTCGGACGATTCGGACGACGGCGACGGGCGGGGGAGCTGAGCGCCTGGACCGCCGTACTACTTCTCGGAGTCGGAGGTGTAGTCGAAGCCGGAACCGGAACCGGAACCGGAATCGGAGCTGGAATCGAAACCAGAGCTGGAGTCGGAATCAGTGCCGGAGTCCGGATCCGGTGCGGCGGACCCCCACGCCGGGCTGCGCCGGCGGGCGTGATCGACGCGCTGGGTGCGCCGGATGTACACGGCCAGCGCGACCATGACGACGACGGTCGCCATTGCTGCCCACCAGCGGACGCTTCCGGCCTCCGCATTCGTCATCAGCACCGCGAAGACGAAGACCAGTGGGATCAGAGCGGCCAGCGCGCGGATGGCTCGGACGTTGCGCCGGTGATCCTCCGGCTTCGTGCTCAGGGCGTTGTCACCGATCGCGATGTGAGGCAGGAAGGCGGCGGTGAGCGGCAGGATGACGAACACCGTCAGCGCCAGCGCGCCCAGCATTCCGAAGAGCAGGGCCATCAGCGCCGCCATCCCGACCCATCCCGGCAGCGGCACGTCCCGCGTGACGAAGCCGGCCCAGTCGATCGCCCCCAGCGGCCGGGAGGCGAACCCCCGCCACACCGGCGGCAGCAGCCCGACCAGGACGCTCGGAAACAGGACCACGCCGACCGTCACGAAGGGCAGCGTGAGCGCGCGGTACAGAGCCGCCAGGGTGATGCCGAGCTTCTCGTCCCGTCGCCACAGCGACTCGATCACCGCCCACAGTGGAGCGGGCACGGCGGACAGCGGCACGATCCACGCCACCTGGCCGGCCCGGTCGTCGTCGATGCCGCTCAGCGTGATCAGCACTGTGGCGCTCAGCGAGGCGAGTGCGCCGAGGAGCAGGAGGATCCCGGTTCCGGGGGAGACCAGCCTGCGCAGCATGCCGTCGGATGCGCGCGTGACCACCCGGGGACCTGTCGGCACGGCAGCGGACGCGCCCTCGTCCTCGGCGTGCTCGTCGGCAGTGGTGCCGTCTTCGCCCTCGACTGCGCGGTCCATCGCATCGGCGGAGCGGTCGGGCTCCTCCTGGACGGCGCTGCGCCGGTCACGAGCGTTGAGGACCAGCAGGAGGAGCGAGAGCACCGCGATGAGCACCGTGACCGTGACCAGGCCGAGGGCGATGAGGTACGGCAGGTCCGGCGGCAGCGGGATGCCCAGGCGAAGGCGGGGCAGGGCACTGTCGCGGATCCCGTGAGCCGCGGCGAGCGTCAGCACGAGGAACAGGGAGATCCCCGAGGCGACCAGGGCGCAGGCGGCGGGGACGGCGTCCACCGGACGCGAGCGGCGAGTGGCGCGGATCCATCCTGCCCCGTCGACGAGCACGTAGATCAGCAACGGCAGCTCGACCACGGCCGCCGCGACGTAGCCCAGCGGGCTCTGGTACGGGGCGTAGTAGGCGGCCAGCAGGGTGGCGACGGGGCACAGAATGGCCAGCGCCAGCCCCAGCACGATCTGCATGGCGGAGGTCGGCCGGGGGCGTACGTCCTCCTCGGACGGGGTGAGGGCGAACATGCTCGACATCTTTCCATCGACCGGTGCGCCGCGCTCTCTGCCCGCCCGGCCGTGGACGGATGGTCGCACGCCCGTCACGGCCGCGGTTCCTCCCCAGGGGAGTGCTGTCCCCAACATGTGCACGACAGGCGGGGTCGTCGGTCGTCTCCATTAGCCTGTGGGGGTGGCCACCGCTCTGTACCGTCGTTACCGCCCGGAGTCCTTCGCCGAGGTGATCGGCCAGGACCACGTCACCACGCCCTTGCGGCGTGCGCTGCGCGCGGGCCGCATCGGTCACGCCTATCTGTTCTCGGGTCCGCGAGGCTGCGGCAAGACCACCTCGGCGCGCATCCTCGCCCGCTGCCTGAACTGCGCCGAGGGGCCGACGGATACGCCGTGCGGGCAGTGCGATTCCTGCCGTGACCTGGCCCGCGGCGGCTCCGGCAGTCTCGACGTGGTCGAGATCGACGCCGCCAGCCACGGTGGCGTGGACGACGCCCGCGAGCTGCGCGAGCGAGCGTCCTTCGCGCCGGTGCGCGATCGCTACAAGGTGTTCATCATCGATGAGGCGCACATGGTCACCTCCGCGGGCTTCAACGCGCTGCTCAAGCTCGTCGAGGAGCCTCCGGAGCACGTGAAGTTCGTCTTCGCGACCACCGAGCCGGACAAGGTCATCGGCACCATCCGCTCGCGCACCCACCACTACCCGTTCCGCCTGATCCCGCCGCAGGTGCTGGCTCCGTACCTCGATGAGGTCTGCGCGGCCGAGGGCGTGCAAGTCGGCGAGGGCGTGATGCCGCTGGTGGTGCGCGCCGGAGGAGGCTCGGCGCGTGACTCGCTCTCGGTGCTGGACCAGCTGATGGCCGGCGCCGGTGAGGACGGGCTCGACTTCCCCACCGCGATCGCGCTGCTGGGCTTCACCGACACCGCGCTGCTGGATACCGCCATCACCGCGGTCGCCCAGCGTGACGCCGCCTCCCTGTACGAGGCGGTCGAGCATGTCCTGGCCACCGGGCACGAGCCCCGCCGTTTCGTGGAGGACGTGCTCGAGCGGATGCGGGACCTGATCGTCCTGGCCGCCGTGCCGGATCGCGGCGCAGATCTGCTGCCGCAGGTCCCGGCGGACGAGCTCGAGCGCATGCGCACCCAGGCGGGGATGTTCGCGCCCGCGGACCTGTCCGTCTGCGGTGACCTCGTCCACGAGACGCTCTCGACCATGAGCGGGGCGACCTCACCGCGGCTGCACCTCGAACTGCTCGCCGCGCGGCTGGTGCTGCGCGACGAGCGGGCCGCTGCCCCCGCTCGAGCCGATGGGCAAGCACCGGCAGAGGGCCGCCCGGCCTCGGCCCCGCCCGGGCAGGGAGGCCAGGCCGCCGCAGGCCCGTCCGCCGGTCCGACGTCGGCCGCTCAGGGCTCGCAGCCGGCGCCGGCGGCATCCGGTGGCCGCGAAGAGGCTCGCCGGATCGCCCAGGAGAAGGTCGAAGCGGCCCGGCAGGCGCGCAGCGGCAACGCTCCCTCCCAGGCCGCCTCCTCGCAGGCGGCGGGGGAGCGGCCCGATTCCGCCGTTCCCGGACGGCAGCCGGCGCCCGGACCCGGGGAGCGGCAGAACGCTCCTGCAGCCCGCGAGGGCCAGGCCGCCGCACGACCTGACGGCCGATCGGCGCCGGACGGATGGGACAGCACGCCCTCCCGGCCGGCCCAGAGTGACCGCGACTCCGGGCCCTCGCGCCCTGCCCAGGGCGGTGGGGACGCCCAGCCGTCGCGCCCGGCACAGGATGGCTGGGACGCCCAGCCCTCGCGCCCGTCGCAGACGCCCGTGGAACCTCGGGCTGCCGCGCAGCAGGCCGCTCCACCGGCCGCGGCCTCCACGGCGGAGGCAGCGGCGAACTCTTCCGGCGTCGACGGGCGGGCCCAGGGCATCGTGGACGCGGCCACGGTGCGCGAGCACTGGTCGGCCATCCTCGACGAGCTCGCCCAGATCCGGCGCCCCAGCTGGGTGCTGGTCGCCCAGAACGCGCACGTCAATTCGATGAACGGCTCGACGCTGCTGGTCGGGTTCCGCACCGAGGGCCTGGTCGCGGCGTTCCGTCGAGGGACCGTCGCGCAGAACGTCGCCGACGCCGTCAGGCGCATCATGCGCGTCGAGGTCACGGTCGACGCGATCGTGGCCGAGGACCCGGGGCCCGGAGGTCCCGGTGACGGCGGCCCGGACGATGGCGGTCCCGATGACGGAGGCGGAGGCGGGTCCGGTCCCGACGCCGACGGTGGCCCGGAGACCGGCATCGCCCGGTCCGTCCCGGCTGCCGCCGGGAACCGATGGGACCGGGGCCGCCCCGAGGCGTCGGCGGCTCCCGGTGCACCGGGCCAGGAACGTCCGGTCCCGTCCTGGGGCGAGGCCGAGCCCGCCATGGCGCCGCAGGGCAGCGCGCAGGGCGGAGGCCCGCCCTCCTCCGCACCCCGGGCCGCTGATCGCTCCGGCGCAGGGACGGCGCCCGCGCGCAGCCAGTCCTCACCCGCGGCCCCGCATGCCCGTCGCGAGGGCGGCACGATCACTGCGGAGCGCCCCGAGGACTTCCCTCCCGAGCCCGACGACCCGTATCCGCCCGATCCCGAGGATCTTCCGCCTCAGGACGTCGCACCGCACCGCGCCCATGCCGCTCCGCAGCAGAGCGCGCCCCCGCAGCGGGATCCGTCCGCACCTGCTCCCGAGGCGCCGGGGCCCTCCACCCGCTGGTCCGACGCTCTCGCACCGGCACCGGCAGCCGACGTTCCCGGTGAGCCGGCAACGGGCAGCAGCGCCCAGCCCGAGCCAGGCCCTCGCGCCGAGCCCGGAGCAGGCATCCGTGCCGAGCCGGAGACGGGCGTCCGCGACGAGCCGGCGACCGAGATCCCCGTCGTGGAGGACGAAGGCCGCGACACCCTGCCTCCGGGCCAGCCCCGCACCTATGGACAGAACGCCCTGCGGCGGGCGATCGCCGAAGACCGAGTGGTCCATTCCCGCCCCGCCACCCGTGACACGCGCCCGTGGTCGGACGCACTGCCTTCCGACGCCGGAGCACACGAGGAGCCGGTGGCGCCTGCCGCCGACGACCCGGCAGTTCCCTCGCCCGGTGACGAGGAGCCGGCCGGGGCAGTCCCCGTCGAGAGGGCGATCCCGTCTGCGGGGCCCGTCGAGTCGCCGGCGCCGTCTGCGACGGACTCGCAGTCGCCGGCGCCATCTGTGACGCCCTCGGAGCCGCCGGCCGAGTCGGCATCTGCGCGGGCAGCCGCGTCATGGGGTGCCGCGGCGACGGTCAGCTCGGCGCCCAGCCCGGTCTCGGCGCCGGATCGTTCCGCGCCGTCGGAGTCGCCCGCAGCGCCGGAGGCCCAGGCTCCCGCCCCCGCCCGCACCGGAGCCGCCCTGGCCCGCGAAGCTGCGCTGGCCTCTCGCACGGCCGGTCTGCGCACACGCAGCGGCACCGCGGAGCCCGCTGAGGGCGCTTCGGCCCCCGTCGACCCCACCGGCGGCGCGTCCCGCGACGACGAGGACGCCGTGGTGGCCACGCGCAATGGCCGTGAGGTCATCGAAACGGTCCTCGGCGGCAAGATCATCGAGGTCATCGACGAGACCGACCGGTACTGATCCGGCCGGCGGGAGCCACCGGGCCGCCCGTCAGCCCTCGCGCGGCTCCAGCAGACTGAACAGATCGGTGCGCAGCGTCGCCGGGTCCACCCCGGGCGAGGGCGGGCTCACGTAGAACTCCCAGAACGGGTAGGTCATCTGCTCCCGGCGGTCGCCGACCTCCTCGGTGAACGCGCCCCAGCTCTCCGCCAGGCCGCCGTATCCACCGACGTGACTGACCCAGGCCACGCGACCGGCCGGCAGCACCGAGGCAATGACCTCGTACCCGCTGGGCAGCGTGATGGGTGCCGGCAGCGGCTTGTCCACCGGGAAACCGACCTCGACGTCCGCCGTGGAGACCGGCGCCCGGTGGTGCAGCGCGAAGGCCGGCCCGATCGGGTGCACTCCTGCCTCCTCCAGCGCCGGGACCAGGTGCGAGAACGTGCCGTCCATGAGGGTCGACATCTCGTACATCGGGAAATCACGCTGAGAGACGACCGCGGTGGGGACCTCCGGTGCCTGGGTCACCTTGCACTCGGAGACCGGCTCGCTGGAGTCGTAGGGATGCGGCAACGACGGCATCGTGCATGTCCTGTTCTCGCTGGCGACGCCCGCTGGATCTGCGGCGGGTGGCCACGACGGTACAACGCGCCCGTCACGATGCCCAGCGCCGCGACTCCGCCCGGTCGCCCCGGGTCACTCCGCCGTGCGGCGAACCCCCGCCAGATCCAGCGCCAGCTCGCAGAACATCGAGTTCGACCACGAGAACCACTCGCGAGTGAAGACCGTCGGATCATCGACGTGAACACCCTCGTGCATCATCCCCGTGCCCCCGTCGGTGCGGATCAGCTGCTCGAGGATCCGCAGGCGCTCGCCGTCATCACCGCAGGTGAGGCCTTCGACGGCCTTGCCGATCGGCCACACGTGGTCCTTGGGGGTGTGCGGCGACCCGACGCCCTCCAGGAACAGGCCCGCGAAGTAGTACGGGTTCGTCCGTGAGAGCACCGCGGCGCGGGTGGCGAGGTAGGTGGGGTCGTCCATCGCCACGCAGTCGAGGTACGGCAGGGCCAGCAGGCTGGGCACGTTCGCATCATCGAGGAACACGTGGTTGCCGCGGCCGTCGATCTCGTGCGCCCAGATCTTCTCGCCGTCCGGCCCCTCGACCAGGCCGTGCGCCGCCAGCGCCTCCCGGATCTCGGCGGCGAGCCGGCGTGCCTCCGCGGCATCCTCGGCCTCGCCGGCGACATGCTCGAGCAGCTCGGCGAGCCTCTCCAGAGCGAGCGCGAGGAAATGGTTGCCGGGGATGTTGTAGCCCAGCTCGCAGGCGTCATCGCTGGGACGGAACCCTGCCCACACCAGGCCGTTGGGCTCGGTGAGGGAGCCGCGCCCCTCGCGGGCGAGGGTGTCCTGGGCCGGAGCGCCGGGCCGGCGGAAGAAGTACTCGGAGCGCTCCTCATGGTTCTGCTCGGTGCGCACCGTCGTCAGGATCGCGCGGGCGGCGGGCACGAAGTTCCCGTCGGCCCAGGAGGTGTCCCCGGTGGCCTTCCAGACCCGCCAGGCCAGGTCCGGCCCGTACGAAAGAGAATCCAGCTCGAACTTGCGCTCCCACGCCCAGGGGTTGTCGCGGTCCGTCTCGTCCTCGTCCCAGTGCGAGGCAGACGGGGTGCGGTTGAAGGCGTTGGCGTAGGGATCGATGACGAGGTACTGCCAGTGCCGGCGCAGCAGCCCGTTCAGCAGCTCCACCAGCACGGCACGGTCCTGCGCGGAGCCGACCCCGGCCACGACCAGGCGCAGCAGGGGGGTGAGCTGAGCGGCGGAATCCCGCAGCCACATCGCGGGGATGTCACCGGTGATGACGAAGGTGGTCCCGTCGTCCTCGCGGTGCACGGTGGTCTCGGCGGTGTTGCGCAGATAGGTGACCACCCGGCGGGCGATCTCCGTGGCCGGGGCGACGTCGCCGAGACCGTCCAGGACTCGTGCGTGGACGGCGTCGAGCAGGGCGTCGGGCAGCTGGGCCATGGTTCTCCTCGTCGGGGGTCGGTCCGGTCGCCAGGCTACCGATGTATGTCCCAGCGATGGACAAACATCTCGCGGTGAGGACGGCTCGCGTGAGGAGAGGCACGGCCGGAGGCGGGCGGCGACCGTCGTGGGCCGGCCCGTCAGCCGCACGAACTAGAGTTGAGGGCGTGTACGAAGGCATCGTTCAGGACCTCATCGACGAGCTCGGCAAGCTGCCGGGCATCGGCCCCAAGTCGGCGCAGCGGATCGCGTTCCATCTGCTGGACGCCGACGACGCCTCCGTGCGCCGCCTCGCCGACGTGCTGGTGACGGTCAAGGACACCGTCCGCTTCTGCGAGATCTGCGGGAACGTCTCGGCCGAGGAGAAGTGCCGCGTCTGCGCCGACCCGCGCCGCACCGACGAGGTGATCTGCGTGGTCGAGGAGTCCAAGGACATCGTCGCCATCGAACGCATCCGCGAGTTCAAGGGCCGCTATCACGTCCTCGGCGGCGCCATCGACCCCATCGGCGGCGTCGGCCCCGACGACCTGCGCATCACCCAGCTGATGAGCCGGCTGGGCTCGGGGGAGACGAAGGAGGTCATCCTCGCGCTGGATCCGAACATCGAGGGCGAGGCCACCGCCACATACCTCTCGCGTCTGCTCTCGCCCCTGGAGCTCTCCGTCTCGCGCCTGGCCTCCGGCCTCCCCGTCGGCGGGGACCTCGACTACGCCGACGAGATGACCCTCGGGCGCGCCTTCCTGGGCCGACGAGCCGTGTGAGAGCCCACCAGGAGCGCCGATGACGTCCCCGCACGACCGCCCTCTGCCGCCCCTGGTGGACCTGCCGCCTCCGCGCGAGCTTCCGGATGAGAGCACGGACCTGGTCGCGCCCGGGGAGATCATCGCCGAGTCCAAGGGTGCCCTGGCCCGCCGTCTGCTGCGGATCTTCTGGGCTCCCGGCCTGGTCGTCCTGGGGCTGTGGCTGGTGCTGGTGTTCTTGTACGTCGGCGGCGCCTCACCGGCGTACTGGCTGCTCAGCCTGCTGGTCGGTCTCGCCGAACCGGTGCTTCTGCGCTCGACCGTGAGTGAGCTCGGCTTCTCCGCGGGCGGCCTGTGGACGGCGTTCCTCGTGCTGCCGCTGGTGGGTGCCGCCCTGAGCCTGGCGACCGTGCCCCTGGCGCCGCTGGCCATCGCCGGGATGGATCCCCGGCGCCACCTCAGCGAGAGCGGCTTCCAGCGCGACGTGGCCACCCGGATCACGGCGGTGCTGCTGGCCCCGCCGATACTGGTGGTCGCGGCGCTGCCGCTCACGGTCATCCTCGGCCTGCCGCAGCCGTGGTCGGGCCTCGGACCCGGCCAGCTGATGTCGCTCGCGCTCGCCGCCGGAGCGATCATGCTGGCCTGGATCTGCGTGCGTCCGCTGGTCAGCGCCCCGAAAGTACTGGACATCGACCCGGCCTCCTCGGTGGAGACCACCGCCCGCCTCGAGCGGGACCTCGAGCGCCGCCGGGCCGCGGCGAAGCGGGTGCTGGCCCAGGACCGCCGCCACCTCCCGCCGAACCCCGGCACCCGCGCCGCCTCCGCCGGGCTGCGACCGCGCGGCGCGCTGACAGCTCTGGCTCTGATCGCCCGGGCATGCGTGACCTGGTTGGGCCCCGCAGTGGTCGCGCTGAGCTGGGTGATCTTCGGGATCACCGACCTGGTGAGCACGATCAGCGGGATGACGCAGTCGGATCTGTCCCAGGTGTCCTCGCCGCTGGGCTGGCAGATGCTCGCCGCCGCCGTCCCTGCGCTCGGGCTGGTCCTCCTCGGCGTCGCTCTCGCCCCCGGCCTCGCCGCCCGGCTCAGCGAGAACCAGCGCGGCCTGGTCATCGACCAGCGCACCTACGCCTCCTGGGCTCATCGGGCCCGCGTGAACCCGTGGGAGGCGCGGGCGGTGTCCCTGACCGGCTGCATCAGCGCTGCCGCGGGGCTGGCCGGAGTGGCGCTGTTCGCGGCCGGGCTGATGCTGCTGCCCGGTGCGGCCACCCCCACCGCCTGGGTGTGGATCGTGTGCGACGCCCTGATCCTGGTGCCGCTGCTGGGTCTCGGTGCGGCCGCCGCGATGCGAGGCGGGCTGCGCGATGTGCTGTACGGCCCTGCCGGGAACTACACCCGGCGCGAGACCCCCTACGCCCTGGTCGCGCCCGAGATCGGCACGCGCACCCAGCACGCCCAGGATCCGGCCGTGCGGGCCGCGATGCGCAAGCGCCTGCAGGAGCAGGGCGGCCAGAACAGCCTGGCCATCTTCGACCTGGACGCGGCCGGGGAACGACTGTGGGTCGACGACAGCCAGCCCGGCGCGAAGGACACTGCCGTGCGCGAGGCCGATCTCGCCCGTGGCTTGCTGCCCGACTTCGGCGCGGAGGGCTCCCCGCTGACCAGCGGTGGGGCCGGCTCCGGCGTCGACGGGAGCGGCCCGGGGGCCGACGGCTCCGGCCGCGGCAACCGGCCGGCCCACGGACCGGGAGCGCACCGGATCCCCGATTCGGTCCCCGGCCTGCGCGAGGACTGAGCCTGCGCGAGGGCTGAGGTGCGCGCGGACTGAGGTGCGCGAGGGCTGAGCCTGCGCGAGGGCTGAGGAGCGAGGCCGGAGCCGGCGGGAGGACCGCGGGCCCCGCGGGCAGCCGCGCGGGCCGGGCTCAGGCGATGCGGGTGCCCATGCCGAGGCGCGTGATCGGTATCGCCAGACGCCAGGTGGACACCGCCAGTGCCGCGGCCGCGACGAGCAGCCACAGGGCCGCGCCCATGGGCCACAGCGGACGGTTCGGCGGCTCGCCCAGATCGGTGGGGTAGCCCTCGGCGGAGGGGTCACAGTGATTGTGGTTCGCCGGGTGGGTCGGGGTCGCCGAGGTCCGCATCCCTGTCTTGATCAGCTGCAGGGCGTCGACGTCCTCATCGGATCTCCAGGCCTCGTCCGGATTCACCCTGGGCGATGCCTCCGCCAGCAGCACCACCGGGTTGCCCCACATCAGCGGCTGGGTGAGGTCGAGTCGGACGAT
The DNA here is from genome assembly GCF_042666305.1 of Brachybacterium sp. GCM10030268. NCBI lineage: Bacteria > Bacillati > Actinomycetota > Actinomycetes > Micrococcales > Dermabacteraceae > Brachybacterium > Brachybacterium sp. GCM10030268. The sequence continues at coordinate 289,934 of NZ_JBHTCW010000003.1, forward strand.
GTCCTGGGTGTCCTGCTCGCGGACGCAGACCGGTTCGCCGGTGCTCTCGCCGGCGCTGTACTGGTAGTCCATGTGGTACGTCGTGACCTCCCGCTCCTGGACCAGGAAGATGGCGGAGACGCCCCACGCGATCGGCAGCACGGCGGTCACGCCGAACACGATCACGTAGGCGAGCACGACCGAGCCCAGCTGCCGGTTCGTCAGCGCCGAGAGTCCCAGCCCCAGCGCGGTCACGCACAGCGTCAGCCCCGCGATCACGATCACGAGGCGCAGCATGTACAGCGGGCCCACCCCGCCCAGCAGCGCCATCGGCACCACCGACGGCAGCGCCAGGACCAGGAACGCCAGGCCCGTCAGCCAGCCCGCCAGCAGCTTGCCCAGGACGATCTCCAGCGGGCTCAGCAGGCTGGCCTGCAGCGTCGCAAGGGTCCCGGCGGTGCGGTCGCCGTTGATGGAACCGGCTGACAGTGCGGGGACCACCAGCAGCATCGCGAACATCACCAGCATGATCTGCAGGCTGAAGACGACCGCGGCGATCGGTTCGATGGAACTCCACTGCGAGGAGTACATCGTCGGCGCCAGGGCGAGCACGCCGATGCCGATGAGCGCCAGAGTCCACACGCCGAGCGCGACGTACCAGCGCACGGAGCGGATCCGCTGACGCAGCTCGAGCGAGGTCACCAGCCACAGGCCGCGCGGGCGCAGCGACAGCGTGCCGTTGAGCGGTCGGGTCATCACAGGGCTCCTTCGCGCTGGGCGGCGTCCGAGGCGAGGTAGGCGGCCTCGAGGCGCCCGGTGGCCGGCCCGAAGGACAGCACCTGCGCACGGGCACCGGTGAGATCGGCCAGCAGGCGCGCGGCCGTCGCGTCGTCGGGCAGCTGGACGATCACCTCGGCGTGCCCCGAGGAGCTGCGGTCGGGGCCGACGATCTCGCCGTGGCGCACGCCGAGCCGGCGCAGTGCGTGCTCCAGGGCGCGCTGGTCGAGGGAACAGACGCGCCACGGGCGTGGCCGGTCGGCCAGGTCCCGCACGCTGCTGGCGTCGATCACGCGACCGGAGTCCATGAAGACGACGTGGTCGGCCATCTCCTCGAGCTCGGTGAGGATGTGACTGGAGACGAGCACCGTCGCACCGTCGGCCGCGAGGGACCGCACCACGCGCAGCAGCCGGCGCCGGGAGGCGGGATCCAGGCCGGAGGCCGGTTCGTCGAGGATCAGGACGCTCGGTTCGTGGACCAGGGCCCGGGCCAGGCCCAGGCGCTGCTTCTGCCCGCGGGAGAGGACGTGCGCGGGCTGGCTGGCCAGGGACGCGAGATCCAGCAGCCGCAGCAGCTCGTCGACCCGCCGGCGCAGCCGCTCGGTGGGCAGGAAGTACGCCCGCCCCATCACCTCGAGCACCTCGCCCACGCGCAGCGAATCCCAGGCGCCGAACTGATCGGGCATCCAGCCCACGCGCTCACGCACGGCGGGGGAGTCGGCCGACGGGTCGACGCCGTCGACCAGCACGCGCCCGGCATCCGGGGACAGCAGCGAGGCGAGCATCAACATCAGCGTCGACTTGCCGCAGCCGTTGGGGCCGACGAGCGCCGTCACCGCCCCGCGCGGCGCCGTGAAGGACAGGTCGTGCACGGCCTGCACGCTGCCGAAGGCCCGGCTGACGTGCTCGGCGACGATGCCCGGGCCGCTGGGCACCTCCGGAACGCCGGATGGGCCGGGCGCGGTTCCCCCGGTCAGCGGGGACGTGTTCTCCGTCATGAGCACAGCGTCGCATGCAGCGGCGCGCCGACCAGCTCCGTGGAGAGCACGTTGTGGACACAACCCGTAGAAGGATCGTGAAGAGCCTATGAACAGGGACGTGAGCCGACGAGCGGCTCAGTCGGGGGCGGGCCGCCGGCCACGATCGCGGATCGGGGCCTCATTCCGCCATCGCGGCGTTGCCCTACTCCGCCATCGCGGCGTTGCCCTCCTCCTGGGCCTGGGGGATGCCCTCCTCGGCGGTCAGGCGGCCGATGAAGACCTCCTGGAACGTCGGCATCGCGGCCTCGAGGCCGGCGTTGGCACGGGTGCCGGTATCGGCCTCGGCCGGGTTCTTGGCGGCCTCGACGAAGACGCTGACGTCCACGCCCTTGTCCTTCCAGAACGAGATGAAGGCGTCCTGCGCGTCGACGTGGCCGGGGAAGGAGACGCCCTTCTCGGCCAGCGGCATCTGCCCGTCGACGCTTCCCAGCCAGGTCAGGAGCTTCGCGATGCCCTCCTGCTGGTCGTCGTCGGCCTTGGCGTTGCCCACCGCGACCACGCCGTGGACCAGGGACTTCGCGCCGGCGGGGCCGGCGACCGGTGCGGCCAGGGCCCACTCGAAGGAGTCACCGACCCCGTCGGCGATGTTGGTGAGGTTGTAGGGGCCGGACTGGAACAGGCCGAGCTTGCCCTGAGTGAACAGATCGCGGGTGAAGTCGCCGTTCTCGTTGGTGTCGGCGGCGCTCGGGGCGATCTGGTCGACGTTGATGAGGTCGGCCATGTACTGGAAGGCCTCGATGCCCTCGGGGGAGGCGAAGGTGTACTTGTCGTCCTTCTGCCACTGCGCGCCGTTGGAGGCCAGCATCGGGCCGATGATCGCCTGCCGGTCGGCCTGGGAGTTGAAACCGAACTGCGCGCGGGAGTCGACGTCGAAACCCTCGTCCCCGGGATGGCGCCCCTCGCCGTCGACGGTGAGGGCCTTGCCGGCATCGCGCAGGGGATCGCTCTCGGCCGACGGGTCGAAGCTCAGATTCGCGGGGTCCACGCCCGCGGCCTCGACCAGACCCTTGTTGTAGAACAGCGCGATCGAGTCCCAGATCTGCGGGACGCCCCAGAGCCCGCCGTCGCGGCTGTAGAGGTCCACGACGCTCGGCTCCCACTGCTCGGCCCCGTCGGGCACGACCTCGTTGATATCCAGCAGGTCCTCGGAGTCCTTGTACTGGATGTAGTTCGCGGAGTTCATCCAGTACACGTCGGCCGCATCGCCGCTGGCCACGTCGAGGGGCAGGCGGGTCCAGTAGTCGTCCCAGGGGACGATGTCGATCTCGACGTTCCAGCCCTCCTGCTCGGTGAAGGCCTGGAACGACTCCTCGTAGGCCGCGGCGGCGTTCTCGTCCCACAACCGGAAGGTCAGCGTGCCATTGCCGCCGCCATCGCCGCTGCCCCCGTCGTCACTCGAGGGGGAGCAGGCGGCCGCGGTCCCGAGCAGGCCGGCGGCGGTGAAGGTCGAGAGCAGGGTGCGGCGGGTCAGCATGGGGAAGGTCCTTCCGGGGCCTGGGAACAGCGCGGAGCAGTCCCCATTATCGCGCGGGGACAGCGGGGCGGTCGGATCTGTGGCGGTGTATGTCGCGGGGTCTGGGGAGGGTTGACGCGAGGATGCCGGGTCCGGGGAGGGGTGGCACGAACATGTAGCTCAGCGGCACGCGACCCCCGTATACGTAGGGCAGATGCTCCTCTACTACAGGTTCGTGCCAACGCCACCCGGCTACCCCAGCCCGCCCGCCGCCCGCGGACCACTCCGGCCACCCCAGCCGGCCCTCAGCGCAGGGTGGTCTCGCCGACCGAGCGGGTGATCTGCTTCTGGAACACGACCATGAGGATCACCAGCGGGAGCATCGCCAGGGTCGTCCCGGCCATCACCAGGGTCCAGTTGTTGTTGTACTGCGACTGCAGCGCGGAGGTCGCCACGGTGATGGTGCGCCACTCGGGGCCGGAGGTGATCACCATCGGCCACATGAAGTTGTTCCAGTGGGTGACCACGGTGATGAGGATCAGGGTCACGATGATCGGCCGATTCAGCGGGACCACCAGGTGCCACAGCAGGCGCAGGGTGCCGGCGCCGTCGATGCGCATGGCGTCCATCAGCTCGGTCGGGACGCCGCGGAAGTTCTCCCGCAGCAGGAAGATCGCGTACGGGGAGCCGAGCACGAACGGCAGCACCAGCGCCCAGAACGTGTTGCGCAGCCCGGCCTCGCTCATCATCAGGTACAGCGGCACCACCACGACCACCTGCGGCACCATCAGCGTGGCCACGTACACCCAGAACAGCAGGTCACGGCCGGGAAAGCGCAGCAGCGCGAAGGCGTAGGCGGCCAGCACCGAGAACACCATCTGCCCGGCCAGGATCACCGCGACCATCTGCACCGTGACCACCACGGGGGTCACGAACCCGTCGGAGGAGGTGAACAGGCCCACGAAGTTCTCCAGCGTCGGCGGGGCCGGGATGCTCAGCGGCCCCTGCTGGGCGAACTGCTGGGAGGAGGTGAAGGCCGTCATCACCGAGACCAGGAACGGGCCGAGGGTGACGGCGGCCGCGAGGGCGAGCACCAGGTAGGTGCCCGCGTAGCTCAGGGCGCGTCGTGCGTGCATGGTCTCCTCCCCTCAGCTCATGTCGTAGGTGATGCGGCGGGCGAAGTAGCGCTGCTGGATGAGGGTGATGATCACCAGCAGCACGAACAGGATCACGGCGACCGCACTGGCCCGGCCCAGCCGGGAGGCGCCGAAGCCCTCGTTGTACACCAGCGAGGCGATCACCTCGGTGCGGTGCTGGGGCCCGCCGCCGGTGAGGGCGAAGACCATGTCGAACACCTGGAAGCTGGCGACGACCTGGGTCACGGCCAGGAAGAACGTCGTCGGCCGCAGCAGCGGGATCGTCATGTGCCACATCGAGGCCCAAGGACCGGCGCCGTCGAGCCGGGCGGCCTCGTAGATCGAGGTGGGGATGCGCGAGAGCCCGGCCTGGAAGAACAGCGAGATGTAGCCGACGTTCTGCCAGATCGCCACGAACGCCACCGCGGGCAGGGCCAGGCTCGGGTCCGTCAGCCACTCGATGCGCATGCCCAGGATCTGGTTCGCGGCACCGACGGAGGGCTGGAAGATCCATTTCCACACCACGCCCAGGGCCAGCGGCGCGCACACCCAGGGGATCACCACGATCACCCGCACCACCGCCGACCCCGGCACGGCTCTGACCAGCTGCGAGGCCAGCGCCAAGCCCAGCGCCATCGAGACCGGCACGGAGATCAGCGTGAACAGTGCCGTGACGATGAGGGAGTTGGCCAGGGCGCCGCTGCTGAGCAGCGTCGAGTAGTTCTGAAGGCCGACGAAGTCCCGGGTGCCCAGCAGATCCCAGCGGAACAGGGAGACCACGAAGGCCAGGACGACGGGCAGGATCAGGAAGGCGGTCACGCCGATCAGGCTCGGCGCGATCAGCAGCCACCCCAGCAGGGGCCGACGAGCGTTCACCGAGCCCCCTCGCGAGAAGCTGTGTTGTCCACGATCACCGGGACAACTTATTACAGCTGGCCTCGGCGGTGGGGAGGGGCAGTCTCGAGCGCCCCCGACGGTTCGACGCGCGGTGTCGCCGCGCCCGTTCCCCCGGAACGTTGCAGCGCTGACACGTTCCGGGGGAATGGGAGCCGTGTCGGCACGCTCGTCCTGGTGCTGGCACGCGCCCGCCGTGCTGGCACGCGCCCGCCGTGCTGGCACGCCCCGCCGTGTCGGCGCGCTCGCCATGATGCGCCTCTGACACCGAGGTCCGCGGCCTGATCCCCGGCGCGGCCCTCGATTAGGCTTCCCCCATGAGCTCAGCGACGGACACCGAGGCCTCCAGCGGCGCCGACCAGGGCGGGATTGACCAGCGGCACGGCGTTCCGGGCAGCGTTGAACAGGGCAGCACCGAACACGGCATCACTGACCAGGGTCGCGACCCGCACGCCTCGATCTACGACCACGGCTTCGTGCGTGTGGCCGCCGTGACCCTGCCCGTCGCGCTCGCCGATCCCGCGACCAACGCCGAGCGGCACCTCGAGGTGCTCCGCGATCTGCACGACCAGCAGGTCGGTCTGGCCGTGTTCCCCGAGCTCTCTCTGAGCGGCTACTCCCTCGACGACCTGGTGATGCAGGAGCCGCTGCTCGATGCCGTCGAGGCCGCGGTCGCCACCCTGGTCGAGGCCAGCCGTGAGCTGCTGCCGATCATCGTCGTCGGCGCCCCGCTGCGGCTGCCCCACCGCAGTCGGGTCTTCAACGCCGCGATCACCATCCACCGGGGGGAGATCCTCGGCGTCACCGCCAAGCAGTACCTGCCCACCTACCGCGAGTTCTACGAGCGCCGCTGGTACGCGGCGGGCGATGACGTGCCCGGCGGGATGCTGCGGATCGGGGGTCACGACGCGGTGATCTTGCAGGGCCAGATCATCCCGGTGCCCGACGTGCCGGGGCTGAACCTGTTCGTGGAGATCTGCGAGGACATGTGGGTGCCGATCCCGCCGTCGGCCGAGGCTGCGCTCGCCGGCGCCACGGTGCTGGTGAACCTCTCCAGCTCCCCCATCACCATCGGACGGGCCGACGAGCGCAAGCTCCTGGCCCGCTCCGCCTCCGACCGCTGCCAGGCCGCGTACATCTACGCCGCCGCCGGCGAGGGCGAGTCGACCACGGATCTGGCCTGGGACGGGCAGACGTTCGTGTACGAGTGCGGTGACCTGCTGGGGGAGTCCCAGCGGTTCCCGCAGGGCCCGCGCGCCACCGTCGTCGACGTCGACCTCGAGCACATCGTCGCCGAGCGCCGGCGCCAGAACACCTTCGACGACAACCGCCGCAACCTCGCCGAGCCCATCGACCACTACACCTACGGGCCGGAGACGTACCTCTTCGGGGGCGCTCCGGCCGACGGGGCGGGCTCGCCATCGCCCGCTGCGTCCCCCGCGACCGGCCCTCTGCGTCGGCCGCACCGGCGTTTCCCCTTCGTGCCCGACGACCCGGCCCGCCTGGCCCAGGACTGCTACGAGGCCTACAACATCCAGGTCGCGGGGCTGGTGCGTCGGCTCAGCGCGATCGGCGGGGACAAGCCCGGCGGCACGCGTCCTGTCATCGGGGTCTCCGGTGGCCTGGATTCCACGCACGCGCTGATCGTGTGCGCGCAGGCCATGGACCGCCTGGGCCGCGACCGCTCCGAGATCCTGGCGTACACGATGCCCGGCTTCGCCACCGGAGAGACGACACGCTCCAACGCCGAGCTGCTCTCGAAGGCGATCGGCGCGAGCTTCGAGACCATCGACATCCGGCCGGCCTGCACCCAGATGCTGCAGGACATGGGCCATCCCTTCGGCCGGGGCGAGGAGGTCTACGACGTCACCTTCGAGAACGTCCAGGCCGGCATGCGCTACGACTATCTCTTCCGCCTGGCCAACCATCACGGCGGCATCGTCGTCGGCACCGGCGACCTCTCCGAGCTGGCGCTGGGCTGGGCGACCTACGGTGTGGGCGACCAGATGTCCCACTACGGCGTCAACGCCGGCGTGCCCAAGACGCTGATCCAGCACCTGATCCGCTGGGTGATCTCCGAGGGACTGTTCGACCAGTCGACCGCGGACCTCCTGCAGGCGGTCCTGGACACCGAGATCACCCCGGAGCTGATCCCCACCCGCGAAGGGGAGGAGGCGCAGACCACCGAGGGCTCGATCGGGCCCTACGCGCTGCACGACTTCGCGCTCTACCACCTGCTGCGCCGCGGCTATGGGCCGGCGAAGATCGCCTACCTCGCCCATCAGATGTGGGGTGACGCCGAGGCCGGCGAGTGGCCCGCCGGATACGCCGAGGCGGACAAGCGCGCCTACTCCCGCGACGAGATCAAGCACTGGCTGACCGTGTTCACGCGCCGCTTCTTCGCCAACCAGTTCAAGCGCTCCGCCGTGCCCAACGCGCCGAAGGTCCTCGCCGGCGGCTCCCTGTCCCCGCGCGGCGACTGGCGGATGCCCTCGGACGTCACTGCGAAGGCCTGGCTCGCCGAGATCGAGCGCGAGGTGCCCGGGGACGCCTGAGCGGCGGCGCCCCGGCCTGCTCGCCGGCCTCTCGACTCAGCCCCGCGGCCGGGGCGGCGAGACCAGCCGCGCGGGCCTGCCATCGGCGTCGACCTCGGGCTCGTAGGGCACGTCGCCGACCGCGGCCTGCTCCACCCGCAGTCGCTCCTCCAGCTGGGCGCGCACGGTCGAGTACGCCGGGTCCTCGGCCACGTTGCGCAGCTCCTCGGGATCCTCCTGCAGGTCGTACAGCTCCCAGTACGGCGGGAACAGGTTGCGGCGGGTGCCGGGCAGCCCGAGCCCGTCGTTGTAGAACCGGATCAGCTTGTACCGCCGGGTGCGGATCCCGTAGTGCGCCAGAGCCCCGTGGATTCCGTCGTCGTTCTCCCAGTAGCGGTAGTAGAAGGCGGGATCCTCCTGCGGGGGCAGCTCGTCGCGCAGCGCCTCGAAGAAGCTGGTGCCCTGCATCCCGGGGTCCGGCTCCACGCCGGCGGCGGCGAGGAAGGTGCGGGCGTAGTCCACGTTGGTGACGATCTCCTGGCTGCGCCGGCCGGCGGCCAGCTGCCGCGGATAGCTGAGGATCAGCGGCATCCGGATGGACTCGTCATACATGAAGCGCTTATCGAACCAGCCGTGGTCGCCGAGGAAGAACCCCTGGTCGGACGCGTACGCGTACAGGGTGTCGTCGAACAGGCCGCGCTCGTCGAGCGCAGCGGTGAGCCGGCCGACGTTGTCATCGATCGAGGCGACGCACTCGAGGTAGTCCTGCATGTACCGCTGGTACTTCCATACGGCGAGCTGCTCGTGGTCGAGCCCCTCGGGCGGGTACTGCTTGACGTCCTCGAGGGTGAGGTGGTCGGCGATGCGCATGGCCGCGCGGTGGGCGGCCTCCCCGCGGGTGGCGTAGTCGTCGTGGAAGGTCGACGGCAGGGGGATCGGGTCGGCGTACAGGCCGCGATGGGCCTCGTCGGGCTCCCAGGGCCGGTGCGGGGCCTTGTGGTGGACGAGCAGGCACCAGGGCTCGTTCGGCGCCTCGGCCTCCCAGTCCCCGATCCACTCCAGCGCCAGATCGGTGATGACGTCGGTCGTGTACCCGGTGCGCTGGATATCCCCGTCGGCGGTGCGGAAGACGGGATCGAAGTACTCGCCCTGGTCGTGGAGGATCTCCCAGCGGTCGAAGGCGCGCGGGGCATGCTCGGGGCCCTCGCCCAGATGCCACTTGCCGACGATCCCGGTGCGGTACCCCTCCTCGTGCAGGCGCGAGACGAAGGTGGGCAGCGAGGAATCCATCGGCGTGGACAGCGTGGTCACGCCGTTGACGTGGCTGTGGGTCCCGGTGAGGATCGAGGCGCGGCTCGGGGTGCAGATGGAGTTGGTGCAGAAGCAGTCCTCCATCACCCAGCCGCGCTCGGCGAGCTCATCCAGGTGCGGGGTGCGATTGACGACGGACCCGTAGGCACCGATGGCGTGGGCGGCATGGTCGTCGGTGAGGACCATGAGGATGTTGGGACGGCGGGCGGGTGCGGGCGCGGCCGACGGGGAGGGCGCGGCCGACCGGGAGGGCGCGGCCGACGAGGGCGCGGGATGCGGATCTGCTGCGGGTGTCATGGCGACTCTCCGGATCGGAATCGGGATCGGGGGACGGTCGGGTCAGGAGTCCTCGACGCTCAGCTCGCCGGCGCGCGCGACCTCGCCGTACCAGCGGGCGCTGGGCTTGATCTCGCGTTCGAAGGTGTCGGGATCCCAGCTGAGCAGACCGAAGGTGGGGCGGAACCCGCTGGCCCACTCGTAGTTGTCCAGCAGCGACCAGTACTGGTAGCCGCGCACGTCGATGCCGTCCTCGATCGTGCGGTGGATGCCCTCCAGGGCACCCTGGACGTAGGCGCGGCGGCGCGTGTCGTCGGCGGTGGCGATGCCGTTCTCCGTGATCATGATCGGCACGTTGCCGCTGAGCTCCCAGGCGCTGCGGATTCCCAGCTCCGAGGCGGGCGGGAAGAACTCCCAACCGGTCAGCGTGGTCTCGACGCCCTCGGCCACCGGGATCGGGCCGTCGGGTCCGATGAAGGTGCGGGTATAGGCCTGCACGCCCAGGAAGTCGTCCCCGGCGGAGTTCTCGAGGTACCAGAAGTCGCGCGGGTAGCCGTACTCCTGGAGCTTCTCCTGGCTGCCCTCCTCGCCCGTGGCATGGAAGGCCTGGGTGGCCACGGTCCAGCCCGAGAGGATGTCGCCGCGGCCCGAGAGCACCTCGCGGGATGCCCGGTGGGAGGCCAACAACTGGTCGGCGACGTGGAGGTCGGGGAAGGCGAGGCCGTGGGCGACGAGGTTCTCGGCCTTCTCGCCGCCGGCGAGCATCGCGGCGATGTTGGGCTCGTTGATCGTGCACACGTAGCGCACGTCGTCCAGGATCGGCAGCACCGTCTCGGTGTAGTGGGCGAACAGCTCGGGGGCGTCGTCGGCCCGCCAGAACCCGTCGCGGTCGAACCACCGCGGCACCGTGAAGTGCAGCAGGGTCACGATCGGCTCGACGCCGTGCTCGAGGCAGGTGTCGATCATGCGGCGGTAGTGGGCCAGCTCCGCCTTGGAGACGACGCCGCGCTCGGGCTCGATGCGCGCCCATTCGATGCTGAAGCGGTAGGAGTTCAGCCCCAGCTCGGCGAGGATGCGGATGTCCTCCTCGAACCGGTGGTAGCTGTCGGCCGCGTCACCGCTGGGCTCGACGACGTGGGTGTCCGGGCGGTGCTCCATCTCCCACCAGTTCGAATTGATGTTGTTGCCCTCGATCTGGTGAGCGGCGGTGGCGGCGCCCCAGAGGAAGCCGTCGGGGAAGCGGAGCGTGGACATGGGTCTCCTGTCGTGGGTGTCGGGGTCGGTCAGGCGCCGTGGACGCGCCCGGGGTTGGGGATCGCGTCGAGCAGGCGGATCGTGTACTCGTCGCGCGGCTGCCGCATCACCTGCGCGGTGGGGCCCTGCTCGACCACCCGGCCCTCGTGCAGCACGAGGATGTCGTCGGTGATCAGACGGGCGCTGAGCAGGTCGTGCGTGATGTACAGCAGCGACATGCCGGTGCGCTCGCGCAGGTCGCGCAGCAGCGCGAGCACACCGGCCCGCAGGGAGACGTCGAGCATCGAGACGGGCTCGTCGGCGATGATCACCTGCGGGTCCGCGGCCAGCGCCCGGGCGATCACCACACGCTGGCGCTGCCCGCCCGAGAGCTGATGGGGGAGCTTCTTGGCGTACTGCTCGACCGGCGTGAGGCCGACGGTCTCCAGCAGCTCGAACACGCGCCGGCGGGCGCCGTCGCGATGGACGTCGGTGAGGTTGGCGATCGCCCTGCTGAGGGTGTACTCGACCGTGTTCAGCGGGTTCAGGGCCGAATACGGATCCTGGAACACCATCTGCACGGTGCGCCGCAGATCCCGCAGCCCGCCCCGGCGCAGCGCACCGACGTCGACCGGTCCCAGCTGGATGCTGCCCTCGGTGGGCTTCTCGACCCCGGTGATCATCCTCGCCAGCGTCGACTTCCCGCTGCCGGACTGCCCGACCAGCGCCGTGGCCCCGCCCGGGGCGAGCGTGAAGCTGACGTCGTCGACCGCGAGCACGGGCGCGGCGCGGCGCCGGGGCGGGGCGTAGCGCTTGGTCACGCCCTGGACGCGGAGCTCGGGGCCGTCAGGGACGGCCGGGCCCGAACGGCGTGCGGAGCCGGCGACGCCCGGTGCCGGCCCGTCGGCCGTCGATCCGGGATGCGGCGGCGGGGCCGACGGGGGGTGCTCGGCCGGCGGATGGTGCTCGGCCGACGGATGGTGCTCGGCCGACGGGCCATTCCCGGCCGGCGGCGCCTCACCGTGCGGGGAGGTGGCGCGCAGCTCGGGCGCCTCGAGCCCGGGCAGCGAGACGTGCTCGGCGCGGGGATCGGCGAAGTGGCTCAGCAGCATCTGGGTGTACTCGTGCTGCGGCCGGTGGAGGATCTCGGCGCTGGGGGCGTCCTCGACGATGCGGCCGTCGTGCATGACCAGCACGCGGTGCGCTGACTCGAGCACCACCCCCAAGTCATGGCTGATGAGGATGGCGGTGAAGCCCTCCTCGGCCTGCAGCGCCCGGATGGTGTCCATCACCGCGTGCTGGACCAGGACGTCCAGCGCGGTCGTGGGCTCGTCGAAGACCATCAGCTGCGGCTCCAGCGAGAGGGCGAGCGCGATGGTGATGCGCTGGCGCATGCCGCCGGAGAGCTCGAAGGGGTACCGGTCCAGCACCTCCGGGCCCAGGGACACCCGGCCCACGAGCTCCTCGGCCCGCTGGTCGCGGCGGCCGCTCGCGACATGTCCGTGGGCGGCGAAGATGTCGTGGAAGTGCTTGCGGATGGTGCGCACCGGGTTCAACGTGTTCATCCCGGCCTGCAGCACCATCGCGAAGCCGCCCTGGCGCTGTGTGCGCAGGGCCTCCTGGCTCATGTGGGCGATGTCGACCTCGCCGAACATCACCCGGCCGCCCTCGATGCGGGCAGGCGGCTTGGCCAGTGCCGTCAGCGCGAAGCCCAGGGTGGACTTGCCGGAGCCGGATTCCCCCACCAGGCCGATGAACTCCCCGCGGCCGACGTCGAACGAGACGTCCTTGACCGCATGGGTGGGGCGTGCCCCCACCGGTTCGTAGACGACGGAGAGGTTCTGGACGCTGAGCAGGGGTTCGACTTCTGCCGTGGTGTGCTGCGTCGTGATCGGAGCGGTGCTCATCGCCCGGTGCTCCCTTCCCGCAGACGGGGATTGCTGATCCCGTCGATGCCGAAGTTGATGAGGGTTAGGGAGGTGGCCAGCAGGGCGATGCACAGGCCCGGGGCGAACAGCAGCGCCCACTGACCGGTCAGCATGGCGTTGGAGTTCTGGGCCCAATAGATCATCGTGCCCCAGCTGACCACCGTGGAATCGCCCAGCCCGAGGTACTCGAGCCCGGCCTCGGCGAGGATCGCGGCGGTGGCGGAGCCGAAGAAGCCGCCGGCGATGATGGAGGTCATGTTCGGGAGGATCTCCCGGAAGATGATCCGCGGCGCCCGCTCGCCGGAGAACCGGGCAGATTCTACGAAGTCGCGGCTGCGCAGGGTGCGTGTCTGGCTGCGCAGCACGCGGGCTCCCCACGCCCAGCCGGTGACGGCGATGACCACGATGATCACGGAGATGCCGCCGTTGCTGAGATAGGTGGCGACGACGATCATCAGCGGCAGGCCGGGGATGACGAGGAACAGGTTGACGATGAAGTTGACGACGTCGGCCAGGATCCCGCGCATGTACCCCCAGGTGAGGCCGATGATCACGGAGATCACCGTGGAGATGCCGCCGGCCCCGAAGCCCACCACGAGGGAGATCCGGGCGCCGTAGATGACCTGACTGAGCACGTCCTCCCCGGCGGCCGTGGTGCCCAGCCAGTGCTGGGCGGAGGCGTCGAGGTTGCGCTCGAAGGTGTTGTCCTTGGGGTCGTAGGGGGCCAGCAGCGGCGCCAGCACGGCCAGCACCACGAAGATGCCCAGGATGATCAGGCCGATGCGGGCCTTGCGGTTGCCCCAGATGGTGCGCAGTCCGCCGGCGAGGGCCGCCAGGGCGGGGTGGCGCTGCGCGGTGGCGTCGGCCGCAGCGGCGGATCCGCGGTCGCCGGGAGCCCCGTGGTCGCCGGTGGGCCCGTGGTCGCCGGCTGGTCCGGGGCGGCCGACGGGGCTCGGGCTCCCGTCGGGTCCGGAACGGCCGGCGGGGCTGGTTCCTGCGGGACTGCTCGCCCCGACGGGGCCGGCCGTCCCAGGAGCGTCCTCGCCCCCGGGATTCGATGGGGTGCGGTCGGTGGGTGCGTTCATCGCCTCGTCCTCGGGTCGAGAATGCCGTACAGGATGTCCACGAGCAGGTTCGCCACCAGGACGCTGACCGTGATCATCAGGAAGATCGCCTGCATCAGCGGGTAGTCCTGGCCGGTCACCGCGTTGAATAGGAGGAACCCGATCCCCGGGTAGCCGAAGACCTGCTCGACGAGGATCGAGCCGCCCACGACCCCGCCCAGGGCCATGCCGAAGCCGGTCAGGTTCGGCAGGATCGCGTTGCGCGCCGCGTACTTCAGCGCCACCGTGCGCCCGGGGATGCCGTTGGCCTCCGCGAAGGTCACGTGGTCCTCGCCGAGGGTGGTGATCATGGCGTTGCGCATGCCGATGATCCAGGCGCCCAGCGACGTGATCAGCATCGTGAAGGCAGGCAGGGCCGCGTGGTAGATCGCATCGAGCACGAACTCGAGGGAGAGTCCCGGCACGGTGGTGGCGGAGTACGCCCCGAAGGTCGGGAACAGGTGCAGCACGTATCCCAGCAGGAACAGCAGCAGCAGCGCGGTCCAGAAGTAGGGGAAGGTGTTGATGAAGCTGCCGCCGACGGTGGGCAGGGCATCCAGCCAGGTGCCGCGCTTCCACGCCGAGAGCACACCGATCAGGGTGCCGATGACGAAGGCCGCGACGGTCACGAGGCCCACGAGGATCAGCGTGTACGGCAATGCCTGGGAGACCAGACCGCTGACGGGCTCGGGGTAGAAGGCGTAGGAGACACCGAAGTCCAGGGAGAAGATCTGGCCCAGATAGTCGACGTACTGCTGGAGGATGTTGCCGTCGGGCACCCCGAGCTGGGCCTCGACCGCGCGCCGCGTCGCCTCGGTGACGGGCCCGTTCTGGGAGAGCTTGGCGATGGCGGCGTCGGCGGGGGAGCCGGGCATCATCCGGGGGAGCAGGAAGTTGATGGTGATGGCGGCCCACAGGGTCAGCAGGAACCATCCCAGGCGTTGCAGGGCGTATCTCATCGGGGGATCACTCGCCTTCCTGGCCGGCGCGGCGCACTCTGGTCAGCACCATCAGCGGTGAGGACCCGTACGTCTGCAGCGGTGCGTAGGGGTCCTCGGCGGTGGGCCAGCCGGTGAAGCGGCCGTCGTTGTACAGGCCCCACAGCCCGCCGTAGTACATGGCGATGACAGGGAGATCCTGGTAGAAGATCCGTTGCAGCTCGTGCAGGATCTCGGTCTGCTCCTCGGTCGCGACCGAAGCGCGGTATCGCGCGATCAGGTCGTCGACCTCGGGGTTCTGGTACCGGATGCGGTTGTTCTGCGTCTCCTCGCCGATGGGGGCGTAGTACTCGCCCGAGAGCAGGTTCGTGAAGCCCTGGAAGGCGTCGGAGCCGTTCGACGAGCCGCAGGCGACCTGATAGTCGCCGCTGGTCAGGTTCGCCTCGTAGGCGGCCGCCTGCGGCGCGTCGATGGTGACCTCGATGCCGATCGCCCCCAGCTGGCTCTGGACGGCCTGCACGGCCCGCAGCCAGTCGGTGTACCCGTTCGGGGTGGAGAGCGCGAAGGTGAACGGCTCACCCTCCGGGGTGAGCATCGTGGTGCCGTCGTACGTGAACCCGGCCGCTTCGAACGCCTCGATGGCGGCGTCGGTGTCCTGCTGCAGGAAGCCGCGGTCCGGGAGCTCCGGGTTCAGCAGGTCCTCCTGGTTGGGCAGCAGCATCCCGGACTGGCTGGCCGGGCCGGTGTATCCCTCGACGGCGGCCGAGGCGATCTTCTCGCCGTCGATCGCCAGGGCGAGACCGCGACGGACGTCGGCGCTGTCGAAGGGGGCCACGTCGTGATTCGGATGCAGGCCGATGATCCCGCCGGGCGGGAACCAGTACTTGTTGTGCTCGTTCGCCGCCATCCACGTGTTCTCGACATCGCTCATGTACGAGTACGCCCAGTCGTAACCCTTGGTGACCAGGTCGAGCTGCTCGCTGGCCGCGGGGTAGACGAGGTGGGAGATATCGATCGACTCGGCCTGCCAGTAGTCCTCGTACCTGTCGAGCGTGTACTGCAGCGAGGTGAAGTTGCCCAGTGCGAACGGCCCGGAGCCGACGGGCTCCTCGTTGCGCCAGGTCGAGGGGTCCTCGACCCCTTCCCACAGGTGCCGGGGGACGATGATCGTCTTGCCGATCACGGGCAGGGCGGGGGTGTCGGGGGCCAGCAGGGTGAAGGTGATGGTGGCCCCGTCGGTCTCGATCGACTCGAGCCGGCCCCACACGCCCGCGGTGTCATTGGCCGGGAACTCCTGGAGCATCCGGAACGTGTAGGCCACGTCGTCGCTGGTCAGCTCGGTGCCGTCGTGCCAGGTGACGCCCTGGCGCAGAGTCATCACGATCTGCTGCGGGTCCGGCTGCTCCCAGCTCTCGGCGAGCCATGGCTCCAGTTCCCCGTCCAGCGGATTGATCCAGATCAGCGGCTCGTAGATGATCGTCGCCGCCGTGCGGGCATTGGACTGGTACGGGTTGAAGTTCGCGGTGAACGTGGGCGTGCCCTTGTCCCCGGCGATGAGCATGGTGTCGTCGCCGATGGTGGGATCGGGCCGGCTCGTGATCTGCAGGGAGCATCCCGAGGCGACGAGCCCGGTGATGCCGAGCGCGCCGCCGGCCAGGAGGGTGCGCCGGCCCAGGTTCAGGTGTGGTGCAGATGCCACGTCGTCACGTCCTCACGCCGTCGTTGTGAACGATTCCGCTCCGAGGGCCGAGGTGCCTCCAGCAGTGGAGACGCCTCCGGGAGCGGAGGTGCAGGGGCCGGTGCCCGCCGCGTCGCGGGAGGAACCTGCCTGCCGGTGTCCGTGCGGACCGGGGCGCCTCCTCCATCACCGGCATCGGCGCTCCGTCGTACGGAACGGTGTGACTGTATGCGCTTACATGCCGCTCGTGCAACCCCGGGGGCGCGGCGGGGTTGCACGCGGCCCCGGCGGGCCGGCTGGGCGCATCGGACCCGGGGCCCGCCGGACACATCGGACCCGGGCCCCGCCGGGATCCGTGAGCGCGTTGGTATTCATGCCGTGAAGCAACAGGGTCACGGATCTCGCGGTGCCGTTCGCCGCCGGGAGGGCGCGGTGGCCGTGGCGGTCGCGGGCGTGGGCGGTGCAGCGGGAGCCTGCCCGGGCTCAGGTGGCGGGCGCGGCTCTGCCGCTGCTGTCGCGCAGGAGCACATCGACGGGCAGCTGCAGGTCGAGGGGCTCGGCGTCGGGATCGGCGATGCGCCGCAGCAGGGCCTCGACGGCGCGGATGCCGAGGTCGGTCATGGGCTGGCGCACCGTGGTCAGGCGCGGCCGGCTGTAGCGGGCCTCGTCGATCCCGTCGAAACCGGTGACCACGCACTGCTCGGGCACCCGGATCCCCGCCTCCTGGAGCGCGGCCAGGGCGCCCAGGGCGCTCTGGTCGTTGGCCCCGATCACGGCCCCGGGGGCCCCGCTGCGCAGCTGCTCGCCGAGCGCGTCGTACCCGCCCTGCCAGGAGAAGTCGGCCAGGACGCGGTGCCACGGGCCGTCATGGGAAGCCACCGCGTCGCGGAAGCCGAGTTCGCGGGCCGTGGCGTCGGGGGAGTTGGGCGGGCCGGCGAGATAGACCACGGGGCCGGGCGGCTTCACCGTGAGGATGTGCCGTGTCAGGGCGGACATCCCGCCGCGGTTGTCGACCCGCACCGAATCGGTGGCGCCGCGGATCTCGCCCGCGACCAGGACCAGCGGGACGCTGCGGGCGGCGCGTTCGATGAGGTCGTCGGGTACCGTGCGGGAGACCACCGCGAGCCCGTCCACGCGGCCGGTCAGGTCCCGCAGCACCACGTCACGGCTCACGCTGGTGCCGGCCGCGATCAGCAGGGCGTACCCGTCGCGCCAGGCCGCGGCCTCAGCTCCCTGGACGAGCTGTTCGAAGTAGCGGTTGCGCAGGGGGCCCGCGTGGGAGTCGTCATGGTCCTCGAGGAACTCGACCTCGCCGTCGACGTCCGTCGGCCGGCTGCTGGTGGCGGGGATGTCGTGGCCGGGGATCAGCAGGCCGAGCACCCCCGTTCGACGGCCGGCGAGCCCTCGCGCGCTCGCGTTGGGCACGTACCCGAGCTCCTGCACGGCCGAGAGGACGCGTTCCCGTGTGCCGGCGGCCACCTTCTCGGGGCCTCGCAGCACCCGCGAGACCGTCGCGATGGACACTCCGGCATGCTCCGCCACGTCATAGACGGTGGGTGACTTCTTCAGCGGCACGACGGATCCTCCGGGGCGGTGCACGAGCGGCACCTCGGGCTGTGGCGGGAACTGTCGCACGGTACCCGAACCCTCGCCCGGTCGATCACCCGGCTTACTTCACCGCACCCATCGACAGTCCGCGCACCAGCTGCTTCTGGGCGATCCAGCCGGCGAGGACCACCGGCAGCGAAGCCAGCACCGAGGCGGCGGACAGCCGCGCCAGGAACAGGCCCTCCGAGGTCATGGTGGACATCAGGAAGATCGGCACCGTGGCGGCGTTGGCGGCGGTGAGGTTCAGGGCGAAGAAGAACTCGTTCCACGCGAAGATCACGCAGATCAGCGCGGTCGCCGCGACGCCCGGGGCCACCATCGGCAGCAGCACGGTGCGCATCGTGCGCATCAGCGTGGCCCCGTCGATGGAGGCGGCCTCGAGCACCTCGCCGGGCACCTCGAGGAAGAACGAGCGCATCATCCACACCGCGATCGGCAGGTTCATCGCCGTGTACAGCACGATCAACGTCAGGATGTTGTCCAGGATCCGCAGCTGACCGGCGATGACGTAGATCGGCATGATCACCGCGACCACCGGCAGCATCTTGGTGGAGATGAAGAAGAACAGCACGTCCTGGGTGCGCTTGATGGGACGGATGCTCACCGCGTACGCCGCCGGCACGGCCAGGATCAGCACCAGCAGCGTGGAGACGCCGGTGGCGATCACGGAGTTGACCAGATAGGAGGCGGCCCCGGAGGAGCCGATGATCGAGGCGTACTGCTCCAGGGTCGGGGTGAAGAAGAACGTGGGCGGGTTCGAGGCGGCCTGCGACTCCTGCTTGAAGCTGGTCAGCACCATCCACGCCACCGGGGCGAAGAAGATCAGGCCCGCCGCCCAGGCCAGCACGGTCAGCAGGGTGCCGCGGGCCCGTCCCGTCGGCCGTCGCCGCCTGGGCCGGGAGGCGGCCGGTGCAGCGGCGGGGGTGCGCGGGGCGTCGGCGGTGACGGCACTCATGACTGCTCCTTGGAGTTGATGCTGGTGAAGATCAGGCGCAGCGCGAAGGTGGCGACGATGATGGTGGCGATCACCGTGATCACGCCCATCGCGGCGGACTGGCCGATGTCGAAGCCCAGGAACGCCCGCTGGTAGATGTAGAAGGGCAGGTTGGCACTGGCGGTGCCGGGCCCGCCGGCGGTCATCAGGTAGATCTGGTCGAACGTGTTGACCACGTAGATCGCGCCCAGCAGCACCGAGAGCTCGAGGTAGAAGCGCAGGTGCGGCAGCGTGATGTGCACGAACGTCTGCCACATGGTGGAGCCGTCCATCTGCGCGGCCTCGAGCACGTCACCCGTCTGGGACTGCAGCCCCGCCAGGAGCAGCAGCATCATGAACGGCGTCCACTGCCACACCAGCGCGATGAGGATCGAGAGCAGCGGCAGCTGGCTGGTCCAGTCGATGGGGGAGATGCCCACCAGGGAGATCAGCCAGTTCACCAGCCCGTAGGTGGGGCTGAACATCGAGATCGACCACAGCATCGCCCCCGCCACCGGCATGATGAGGAACGGCGTGATCAGCAGGGTGCGCACGATGCCGCGGCCGGCGAACTTCCGGTCCAGCAGCAGCGCGAGCCCCAGGCCCAGCACCATCGAGACGCCCACGCAGCCCAGCGTGATCAGCACCGAGTTCAGGGCGGCGGTGCGGAAGGTGGAGTCGACGAAGATGTCGAGGTAGTTGCGCAAGCCCACGAACTGCTCGCCCTCGGGGCGCAGCAGGTTGCGGGAGCGCAGCGAGTACCAGATCGTCAGCAGGAACGGGATCTGGGTGCAGATCACCACGAACGCGAAGGCGGGCATCAGCGGCAGGCGGCGACGCCACCCGTCGGCCCGGGAGCCCTCCTGCCCGCGCGGTCTGCCTCCGCGGGATCCGTCGGCCGACGGACCTCCCCGCGGCGCGAGAGGATCCGTGCGGCCGGTCCCGCCGGTGCGTGGGGCGTCGGCCGGGGTGTCGGTGGCTGCGCTCATCGCTCAGCCCTCCCATCCGTAGGTGCGGGCGACGGACGAGGCGAAGGTCTGGGACTGCGCCAGCGCCTCGTCGACCGTCTTGGAGCCGGCGATCGCGGCGGAGAACTGCTGGCCCACGCGCGTGCCGAGATCCTGGAACTCGGGGATGACGACGTTCTGCAGCCCGTCGTAGGGCACCTCCACGGTCATCGCGTTCTCCTGGGTGGCGTTCTCCATCGAATCCAGCGTGGGTTCGGCATAGTTCTGCGAGAGCTCCGCGTACTCGGGGATCTCGTAGGTCGACAGCCGCGAGCCGGGCGGCAGCGCCTCCCAGCTGACCTCGTTGCCCACCAGATCGAAGTAGTCCGGATGGGTCATCCAGGCGATGAACTCCCAGGCCGCGTCCTTCATCTGGCTGGTCTCGGGGATCGCCAGCGCCCAGGAGTACAGCCACCCGGCGTACTCGGTCCTCTCCGTCGGCCCCAGCGCGTAGGCGGTCTTGCCGACGACGGTCGAGGAGCTGGGGTTCTCCACCCCGGAGACCATCGAGGAGGCGTCGAACCACATGGCTGCGTTGCCCTGGCTGAACTGGGTCAGGCATTCGCCGAAACCGGAGGTGGCGGCGCCGGGCTGGCCGTAGGAGCGCAGCGTGTCCACGTACATCGAGACCGCCTCGTGGACCTCTTCGGAATCCAGCCGCGGAGCCCAGTCCATGTCGAACCAGCAACCGCCGTAGGTGTTGATCACGGTGCTCATCGGCGCGAGGTTCTCGCCCCACCCGGCCAGGCCGCGCAGCGCGATCCCGGCCATGCCGTTGTCGGGATCGTGCAGTGCGGAGGCGAACTCGCGCAGCTGATCCCAGCTGGGCCGCTGCGGCATCTCCAGGCCGGCCTGTTCGAACAGGTCCTGGCGGTAGACCAGGAACGCGCTCTCGCCGTAGAACGGCACCGAGTACATCGAGCCGTCCACGGTGAGGGCATCGCGGATGGTGGGCACGAAGTCCTCGGGGGCGTACCCGTCGGTCCGAGCGATGTACGGCTCGAGGTCGGTGAGCCAGCCGTTGGGCGCCCACAGCGGGGTCTCGTAGTTGGAGATCATCACGACGTCGAACTCGCCGCCGCCGGAAGCGACCGACGCGGTGATCTTCGCGCGCGCCTCGTTCTCCGGCAGCGAGACGAAGCGGACGTCGATGTCCGGGTG
Source organism: Brachybacterium sp. GCM10030268 (assembly GCF_042666305.1). NCBI lineage: Bacteria > Bacillati > Actinomycetota > Actinomycetes > Micrococcales > Dermabacteraceae > Brachybacterium > Brachybacterium sp. GCM10030268. Next base: position 310,963 of record NZ_JBHTCW010000003.1, read on the forward strand.
CTGCGCAGTGAAGTGGTCGATGAGGCTGATCGCGTCCTGCATCTGCGGGTTCGACACGATCGCCACCACGATCGATTCGCGCCCGGCCGACGCGGGGGCGCAGCCGGCCAGGCCCAGCCCGGCGGCGCCGATGCCTGCGGTCAGGCCCGCACCGAGCAGCGTCCGACGGGAGGGCCGGGTGAGAGGGCTGCGTGGTGGTGACGCCTTCGGGGCCGTCCCCGCGGCGCGGGTCGAGGCGCCCGGCGGGTGGGCCTCGCGGGGCGGATGTGGTCGGCGGTGTCCCATGCGCTGTTCTCCTCTGAACGGCTCGAGGCTGGAGTCTCGGGGGAGCGGGTCGATCAGGTCTCTCGGGCGCCTCCGGCGTCCGTGCCGCGGGAACGGTCGCTCCGGCGCGACCGCCGCGGACGGCGATGTCTCCGCTGGAGGATGACTGCGGCCGACGGCCTCGCCGGTGCTCACAGATGATCGCTCGAAATGCTCAACTGCGAGTGAGCGTAGTCATATACGCTCACGTGAGCAACAGTTGGGCGACAGATGATCGCTATCCCCAGGTGGCAGGAGGTGCCGGCATGGCGCAGGATGATGCGGCGGTGAGCGAGGTGGCGCCGGCCGGCGACCGCTCCGAGGCGACCACTGTGTCCGGCTCCCTCAAGGCCGCCCTGGCGACCGAGTACTACATCGATGGCCTGTCCAAGGTCGAGATCGCCCGACGGCACGAGCTGTCCCGCTTCCAGGTGGCCCGGCTGTTGGACGAGGCGCGCGACGAAGGCATCGTGCGTATCGAGATCGTCGACCCCGCGGCCGCCGGCCATGACCACGCTCAGCTTGCCCAGCAGCTGGGCATCGCCTCGGTCACAGTCGCCGCGGCCCGCCCCGGCGAATCGATGCGCGCCGCCATCGCCCGGCAGGTGGCCCGGCTGCTGCCCACCCGCCTGCGCGAGGGCGGCCGGCTCGGCGTGGCCTGGTCCCGGACCCTCATGCACCTTCCCGAGTCGCTGGACTCGCTGCCTCCGGCCGACATCGTCCAGCTGGTCGGTCCGCTCAGCGCCCCCGGCTACTCCACCGCGCACTCCTCGGCCCTCGTCCACACCCTGGGTTCCTTCAGCGGCGGCCAGGTCTGGGCCCTGCCCACGCCGCTGATCGTCGACTCCGCGCAGGTCGCCGCCTCGCTGCGGTCCATGGACGAAGTGCGCACGGCCCTCGATGCGGCCGACAGCCTCGACGTCGCGGTGGTATCCGTCGGGGCCTGGTCCCCGGGGGCCTCGACTCTGTGGGCCCGCCTCGCCGAGAGCGAGCAGCGCCGCGCGCAGGAGGCCGGAGTCGTGGCGGAGACCTGCGGCATCCTGCTGACAGGCACCGGGGCGGTGTGGCACTCCGCGATGGAGGACAGGGTGGTCGGCGTGCGCCCCGACCAGCTGCGCCGGGCCCACGTGATCGCGGCGGCGCCCGCCGTGGGGCGGCCGGAGGCCGTCGTGGCCGCTGCTCGCTCCGGTCTGGTCGATGACATCGTGCTCGCCCCCGACCTTGCCGATCAGGTCGCCGCACTGCTGGAGTGAGGGGCGCCGCGCCGCCGGCGTCCCGGACGGTCGCGTGCCAGGGGTGCGAGTGGGGCAACGCGCCGCCGGCGCCTTGCCCGGCCGCGTACCGGGGGTGCGAGTGAGGGGCGCCGCGCCATCGGCGCGCCGGCCGGCCGCGCCTCGAGGGTGCACGGACCGTTCGATCAGGTGAGCGCGCAGTACTGCTCATCTGACGAGAACGTTGGTAGGGTCGGCCCCATCACATCACTCACCGACGAAGGATGAGACATGACCGCTCTGAACGCTTCTGCCCTGCCCGAATTGGCCGCGAGCGGTCAGGTCGCGGTACCCGACTATCCGCTCGAGGACCGCACGGTGGGCATCGTCCACTTCGGTGTGGGCGGCTTCCACCGCGCTCATCAGGCGATGTACCTCGACCAGCTCTTCCGCGCCGGCCGCGACCGTGACTGGGCGATCTGCGGCGTCGGCCTGCTGCCCGGGGATGCCCGCATGCGCGACGCGCTCACCGCGCAGGACGGGTTGTACACCCTGGTCACCAAGGCTCCCGACGGCCATCGCGAGCCGCGTGTCATCGGCTCCATCGCCGAGTACCTCTTCGCGCCCGACGATCCCGACGCCGTGCTGGCGAGGATGACCGACCCGGCGGTGCGCATCGTCTCGCTCACCGTGACCGAGGGCGGCTACAACTACAACCCCTCGACCGGCCAGTTCCAGTACGAGACCGAGGACGTCGCCGCCGACCTTCGGACCCGCTTCGATCCCGCCGGAGCCCAGGCCGCCGGGCTCGCGGCGACTGACGGGGGCGGGGCGAACACCGCCCATCAGGCTGGTCATCCCCGCACTATGTTCGGGTACGTCGTCGAGGCGCTGCGCCGACGCCGCGAGGCAGGTACCGCGCCGTTCACCGTGATGTCCTGCGACAACGTGCGCGGCAACGGCGACCTCGCCAAGCGGATGATCCTCGCCTACGCCCGTCGCCGCGACGAGAACGGGCTGCACGAAGGCGCCCCCATCGCCGACTGGATCGAGGAGCATGTCGCCTTCCCCAACTGCATGGTCGACCGCATCACGCCGGTCACTTCCGAGGCCGACATCGAGATGATCTCGAGCGACTTCGGCATCGAGGATGCCTGGCCCGTGGTCAGCGAGGACTTCGTCCAGTGGGTCCTGGAGGACGAGTTCCCCGCCGGCCGCCCCGCCTACGAGGAGGCGGGCGTGCAGATGGTCGAGGACGTCGAGCCCTATGAGCTGATGAAGCTGCGTCTGCTGAACTGCAGCCACCAGGCCATCGCCTACTTCGGCCTGCTGCTGGGCCACACCTACGCCGACGAGGCCGCGGTCGACGAGCATCTCGCCCCGTTCACGCGGCGGCTGTACATGGACCGCGAAGGCACGCCCACCGTGCCCGAGGTGCCGGGCATCGACCTCGACGCCTACAAGGACGAGCTCATGGAGCGCTTCGCCAACGAGCACGTCAAGGACACCCTCGCCCGCCTCGCCGCCGAATCCTCCGACCGCATCCCCACCTGGATGATGCCCGTGATCCGCGAGAACCTCGGGGCCGGGCGCGACGTCACCGCCACCGCCGCGATCGTCGCCTCCTGGGCCCGCTACGCCGAGGGCACGGGCGAGAACGGGGAGGAGTGGCCGGTGGTCGACCGCCTCCACGGCCGCGTGATGGCCGCCGCTGCGAAGCATGACGAGGACATGCTCGCCTTCCTCCGCGACGAGGAGCTCTTCGGCGATCTGGTCCAGCACGAGGCGTTCACCGAGCCCTACCTCCACGCCCTCGAGGTGCTCCGCACCCGCGGCGCCCGGGCGCTGCTGACGGAGCTGGTCGAAGGCGCCGCCTGACCAGGGGCCACCTGCGGCACCGGCGCCGCCTCGGGGCCCCGGTGCCCCTGGTCGGTGCCTTGCACCCGGCCCCGGGTCTCTGGGGTACCTCGATCGAGTCGCGAGTTCGGCGCGTTTATCGGGCGCTTTCTGCACTGAACTCGCGGATCGTTTGCGGCCGCGGGCTGGTATCCATCCGGTGGGCTCAGGCCGGGACAGCGGTGGGGAAGTACGGCGCCGTCTCCGACCGCCGGATCGACACGCGCCGGGTCCCGAGTAGTGGGGAGCCCGCGATAGCGCCGGATCCTTCGATGCCGGAGCACTCGAGCTCGCCTCAACCGGTCCAGCCCTGTCGGCGCATGTTCTCGGAGATGCGATCGACCGCGCGGTGGCACTCTGAACGCAGGTCTCGGGCTGTCGTCTGGATCTCTACCCAGCCATGGTCGCGGCGCCGCTCGCTGCGTTCGATGTCCCGTTCCTGCTGCTGAGGAGTCCGATGACTGGGCCCTTCGTGCTCGAGGCACACCTGCCACTGCGCCCAGGAGAGGTCCGGGGTGCCCAGGCTGACCGGCCCGGCGAAGATCTCAACGTTGATCTGTGGCTCCGGAATGCCCTCGCGTATGACGGCAAGGCGGAGCTTCGTCTCGGCGGGCGAGTCGCTGCCCACCCGCACATGGTCGAGAGCCGTCCGCAGTCGGGCAGCGCCACGTCCGCGGTACCTCTCGGCGAGCATGACCAACTCGTCGAGAGCTATATAGGGCTCGGACCGTTGTTCGAACTTCGGCCGCGGGATCCTCACCAGATGATCGCCGACACTCACCAGCGCGGCATGCGAGAAGACCGTGGAAAGATCGAGCAGCGTACGAGTCCGACTGGTGAGCGGGACGTCCCGAAGCGATGACACATCCTCCGGACCGAGCGACAGTTCCCTCCAGCGGATACGTCCTGAGGTGCTGCGATGGGATCCCTCCCGACTCAGGTGGACAGAGCACCGACGGTCTGTCAGGTCCCATGTCGGGGACCTCTCCGGCATGGGAAAACCCCAGAGACGGGCGGCTGTGAGCGTGCAGCCGACGACTCCCGGGGCGCCCCGAGCGCATGCCGCGACGACGTCGAGCTCCGTCACGTTTCCAGTGCGCGTCGCATAGAGCCCCTGTGCGATGCGGATGAGATCATCTGCCGCCAGCCGACGGCTCGATACGCCCGCGGCCCTGGCTTCCGCCGTGGTGAAGACGCCGGGCGCTAATGACGGGGGCAGCGGCGAGCGTCGGCGAGACATAGGCTGAGAGTGGGCCACTCAGAAAGGGAGCCGCCCCGGCCATCCACAACTCCCTGGTCGGACGGTCGGGCGGTCGTTCCTCCACAGCGGCTCGGCGGGTGAGCCAGTGCGTCCGCATGGGGATGGACCGTGATGAGACGCGGTACCGGTCAGGTGGCCTCGTGAGCTTCCCCGCCTGATGTGATCGATCGAGTCGCGAGTTCAGTGCGTTCAGCAAGGTCTAAGTGCAGCGAAGTCGCGACTCGACCGAGGTGGGCCCGGCTGGATCGGGAGGGGCCCTGGCAGATGGGTCAGGGGCCCGGCTGGTGGAGCGGCAGGGGTCTGGATGATTTGTCGGGAGGGGGGTGGGCTCCCCAGACCATGTCAATGTTGGGTGGAACACGTCGCGACCCTGCCGTCTACCTGGGCTTTCTTCTCAGATGCCTTGGTCATGGGCGACCTGACGCCGCGCCTCGTAGACTGACGGGCGGGCTTGTGCGCCTGGCACCGGAACCTCGGTGCCACGGTGTGCCAGGCGGATGACCTGCGAGGTTCCCTCGGCGCGGGCAGGGCGGAAGCGCCCCCTGCGGCCGAGACACCACCAGGGCCCGCCCCGGCACCCGGCCACGGCATCGCCCCGGCATCCGCCGAGGCATTGCCCCGGCACCCGCCGAGGCGTCGTCCTCGGCACCTGCCGAGGCATCGCCACGGCACCCGGCCACGGCCCGAACAGCATGACTGTCCCGCCTGTCCGCAACAGTGAAGGAAACCCCTCCCCATGAGCCTGGTCGTCCAGAAGTTCGGGGGATCCTCCGTCGCCGACGCCGACTCGATCAAGCGCGTCGCCCAGAGGATCTCCTTGTACTCCAAGGCGGGTCACAAGGTGGTGGTCGTCGTCTCCGCGATGGGTGACAGCACCGATGAGCTGATCGACCTCGCCCAGCAGGTCACGCCCAACCCGCCGCCGCGTGAGCTGGACATGCTGCTCACCTCGGGGGAGCGGATCTCGATGGCGATCCTGTCGATGGCGCTGAACGCCGTCGACGTCGATGCCCGCGCCTACACCGGTTCGCAGGCGGGCCTGATCACCGACGAGATCCACGGCAAGGCGCACATCCTCAAGGTGACCCCCGGGCGGATCCAGGAGGCCCTGGACGAGGGGTCGGTCGCGATCGTCGCCGGCTTCCAGGGCGTCTCCCAGACCACCAAGGACATCACCACCCTCGGCCGCGGCGGCTCGGACACCACGGCCGTCTCCCTGGCCGCGGCGCTGGACGCCGACGTCTGCGAGATCTACTCCGACGTCGACGGCGTGTTCACCGCGGACCCCCGCATCGTGCCCGCCGCCCGCCGCGTCCCCTACATCTCCTGCGAGGAGATGCTGGACTTGGCCGCCAACGGCGCCAAGATCCTCATGGTGCGCAGCGTGGAGTACGCCCGCCGCTATGGAGTGCCGCTGCACGTGCGCTCCTCCTACTCCGGCCGCCTGGGCACGATCGTCTCCGACGACCCCGACCGCGTGATCCCCATCGACCCCGACGTCACCATCCGCAGCGCGGACGTCGTCCGTCGCGACGCCGCTGACCCGACCAAGGAGCTCCCCATGGACGACATCGCCGATCCCGGCCTCGAGGCCCCCATCATCTCGGGCGTGGCGCACGACCGCAGCGAAGGCAAGATCACCGTCGTCGAGGTGCCCGACACCCCGGGCAAGGCCGCGCTGCTGTTCGACGTCGTCGCCGGCTCCGGCGCGAACATCGACATGATCGTCCAGAACTCCTCGACCACCGACGACACCGTCGCGATCTCACTGACCCTGCCGGAGACCGACGTGCCGGCCGCGCTCGAGGCGATCGAGACGGCGCGTGAGACCATCGGGTACACCGAGGTGCGCTACGACGACCAGATCGGCAAGGTCAGCATCGTCGGCGCCGGCATGAAGTCCCACCCCGGCGTCTCGGCGACGCTGTTCCGCTCCCTCGGGGATGCGGGCATCAATATCGACATGATCTCCACGTCGGAGATCCGCATCTCCGTGGTCACCGAGCAGTCCCGGCTCGACGACGCGGTGCGGGTCATCCACTCCGCGTTCGGCCTCGACACCGATCAGACGGAGGCCGTGGTCTACGGAGGGACCGGACGATGAGCACTCAGAACACCACCGCCACCACCGCTGCGCCCGACTTCACCACCACCCCCGGCTACCGGGCCGACGGGCCGGTCATCGGCCTGGTAGGCGCGACCGGCCAGGTGGGCCGCGTGATGCTGTCCCTGCTCGCCGAGCGGGCCGTGCCCCACAGCGCGGTGCGCGCCTTCGCCTCGGCCCGCAGTGCCGGCACCACCGTGCAGTACGCCGGCCAGGATCTGACGGTCGAGGATGCCGAGGCCGCGGACATCACCTCCGAGAGCTCCCGCGTGGACATCGCGATCTTCTCGGCCGGTGGCTCCACCTCCAGGGCCCTGGCCCCACGGTTCGCCGAGGCCGGCGCCACCGTCGTGGACAACTCCTCGGCGTGGCGCCGTGACGACGAGGTACCCCTCGTCGTCTCCGAGGTGAACCCGCAGGCCATCGCGTCGGCCCCGCGCGGGATCATCGCCAACCCCAACTGCACCACGATGGCGGCGATGCCCACCCTGAAGGCTCTGCACGACGAGGCGGGCCTGGCGCGGCTGAAGGTCGCCACCTACCAGGCCGTCTCCGGCTCCGGCGTGGCCGGCGTCGCGGAGCTGGCCGGGCAGGTCCGCGCCGGCGCCGAGGACGTGGAGAAGCTGGCCCTGAACGGGTCCGCCCTCGATCTCGGCGAGCCGTCGACCTACGCGAAGCTGATCGCCTTCAACGTGCTGGCCCTGGCCGGGAATCTGGTCGAGGACGGCTCCGGGGAGACCGACGAGGAGCAGAAGCTTCGCAACGAGTCCCGCAAGATCCTGGACCTGCCGGATCTGCCGGTGGCCGGGACCTGTGTGCGCGTGCCGGTGATGACCGGCCACGCCGTCGCGATCCACGCCGAGTTCGATCAGGCCATCAGTCCCGAGCGCGCCCGTGAGCTGCTCGAGGCCGCCCCGGGCGTGTCCGTCGTCGAGCTGCCCAATCCGCTCGAGGCCGCTGGTCAGGATGGCACGTTCGTCGGACGTATCCGTGAGGATCAATCGGTGCCGGGCGGCAAGGGGCTCGTCCTGTTCGCGGTAGCGGATAATCTGCGCAAAGGCGCTGCACTGAACGCCATCCAGATCGCTGAGCTGATCGCCGAGGAGAAGAACTGATGAACATGGACGCCGCGAGCGGGCCTCCCGGACCCGGAACCGGGCCCGCTCCGCTGTCGTCCGAGTTTTCGGATCGTGCTGGGGGCGAACATTTCGGCCAGGCGGCACCGGCCGCCCCAGTCGGCCCGATGATCGTGGCACTTCGTACACTCGACACCCTGACCACCGGAGAGCAGGCACCCGACGACGGCCCGCGAATCGTCATCGACGCCGCCCCGGAACTGGCCAGCCTGCAGACCAGTCCGGGCCAGGCACGCCGGGAGGCCATCCTCGATGGCGCGTCCGCACTGTTCGCCGAGCGCGGCTATCACGGGGCCAGCCTGCGTGACATCTCGCGTCGCGTGGGGATCTCTCATCCAGGGATGCTGCACCACTTCTCCTCGAAGGAGACCCTGCTGGGTGCGGTCATCGATCGTCTCGAGGCCCACGCACAGGGCCTCATGGACTCGACCGAGGCCCTGCAGGGCTCACCGAAGGCCCTGCTCGCGGCGCTGACCGGGCCCTGGAGTCCGTCCCAGCACTCGATGTGCCTGCTGGCCACGCTGTCTGCGGAGATCGTCAATCCCAGCCATCCGGGCCGCTTCCGCATCGCGCGGCTTCGCCTGGTGCACGAGCACGTGCTGGAATCCGTGCTGACCAGCTACGCGGAGAAGGGGCTGCTGCGTGACGGCGCCGAGCCCGCGTTCGTGGCGCGATCAATCTTGTCGGTGCTGCTGAGCCTGGCGATGCGCGAGCATTCGGTGCGCGAGCTGCAGCAGCGCAGCGCGATCGATCCCGTCGAAGAGCTCCACGCGTTCGTGAGCCACTATGTCGATGGCTGATTGCGAGAGGTGAACGCGGTGCGTGCACGGGGGTCACGACCGATAGGGGGAGGACGACGATGACCGATCCACTGCCCGGCCATTCCGAGGACATGAATCCTCCTCTGGCCCGGGAGCGCTTCGCGGCGCGCTCCCGGCTGCAGGCGCTCTCCGGCGCGACCGTGCGCGGGAGGGGCGGCGAGTCCGTGGGCCGCGTGCGCGACATCTATCTGCAGGATGCGACCGGCGAGCTCGCCGCGATCACGGTGGTGCGGCGTCAGCTGAGCTCCCGTAGCGTGCTGATCCCCGCCTCCGCCATCGCCGTGCTGCCGGCGGAGCACCCGGATGAGGCGGAAGCGGCCGACGGCGCCGCGGACCGCCCGACCGGCGAGCACGCCGACGACGGGAACGCGCCTGACGCCGATCGCGAGCGCTCCACGCGGCGCCGTCGCGGCCGGACGACGCCGCACCCCGGCCACCCGCAGGCCCTATGGCTGCTGGTCGACGCCGACGTCGCCCGGGAGGGCATCACCGCCCCGGACACCGCCCACGCCACCCCGGAGATGCTGCGCGAGGCCGCGCGGGTCCTGGGGATCGAGGAGGCACCGGCCGAATGAGGATCCTGGTGCTGACGCACTACTACGCCCCGGAGTTCGGGGCCCCGCAACGCCGCTGGTCGGCGCTGGTGGAGCGCTTCATGACGGCGGGGCACGACGTCACCGTCGCCGCCCCCGTGCCGCACTACCCGGGCGGGCGCCCCACCCGTGAACAGCGCCGCGCCCACCGCGTCGGCGCCATCGAGAAGGGCATGCACCGCGAGACCGTGCTGCGCACCGCCTACCTCCCGCACCGGGCGGACATCGCCTCGCGGACCGTCGACCACGTCGTCGCAGCCGGGGACGCGCTGCGCCGGGTCCGCCGTCGCTTCGCCCGGGCTGCCTCCCGCCCCGACGTGGTGATCGCGACCGCCCCCGCCATCCCGACGCTGCTGGTGGGGCACCTGCTCGCGGCCCGCTGGCGGGTTCCGCTGGTGGTGGAGATGCGTGACGCCTGGCCGGACCTGGTCACCCACGTCGGCCCCGCCGGCGCGCTGCCCGCCGAAGCCGCCCACGCCCCGCACCCCGGCCTCGCCCGCCGCATCGTGCGCTGGATCGTCGCCCGGGCCAAGGGACTGGTCCACCAGCAGGTCACCCGCTGGCAGAGCACCGCACGCGCCGTGGTCACCACCACCTCCCGCTTCGCCGACGTGCTGCACGAGCGGGGCGTGACCAAGGTCGAGGTGGTCCGCAACGGCACCGACCTCTCCCAGGTCCCCGCCCAGCGTGACCACGCAGCCGGCGACCACTCCGAGCTGCGGTGCCTCTACCTGGGCAACATGGGCCGGTCCCAAGGGCTGGAGACGGTGGTCAGGGCCGCCGCCCGGCTGCATCACGACGGGGTCGAGATCCAGGTGCGGCTGATCGGGCACGGGATCGAGGCGCCGGCTCTGGCGTCTCTCGCCCATGAGCTCGATGCCCCGGTCACGGTGCTGCCGCGCATCCCACACCGCGAGGTGGGGGAGCAGTACGCCTGGGCGGACACGGTCGTGGTCTCCCTGCGGGACTGGGCCCCGTTCGCCTGGACGGTGCCCTCCAAGCTCTACGAGATGCTCGCCACCGGCCGTCACATCACTGCACTGCTGGCCGGGGAAGCGGCCGACGTGGTCCGCCGGGCCCGCGCCGGCGACGTGCTGCCCCCGCAGGACGAGGACGCCCTGGTGGGCCTGTGGCGGGGCCTGGCCGCGGACCGCTCCCGCGCCCGGGTGCGGCCCAGCGGCCGCGAATGGGTCGCAGAGCACGCCGACGACGATGTGCTGGCCCGGCAGTACCTGGAGATCCTGGAGTCGGTGACCGGGGCGGTGCCGCGCTCAGTGCCGCTCGCGCGCTGACACGGCGGTTCGGGTGCCGACCGCGCCACGCTTGCGCCGTCCCCGCGCTACGGCCGCGCCTGCCGCAGTTCGCGGTTGACCGCCGCGAGACCGACCTCGAGCGCCTCGAGCTCGCTCTGGTCGAGGCCGGCGACCACCTCGTCGCCGAGGTGCGGATCCGGTGTGGTGACCTCCGCGACCACGGAGCGGCCCAGCGCTGTCAGGCGCAGGTGCCGGGCCCGGTGATCGTCCTGGTCGACGACCCGCTCGACGAGTCCTCGCGCCACCAGCTTGTCGACGATTCCCGTCATGGTGGGCAGGGAGATCCCGAACTCGCCGGCCAGATCCGTCGAGGTGCGAGGCGTCGGCCCGCTGAGCGTGGAGAGCACCCGGACCTGCTTGAGGGTCAGGTCCACGTCGAGCAGGGAGCCGACGAGCCGGGGGAGCGATCGCACGGAGATCGCCACCAGCAGCGTCTGGATCCGCTGTTCGACCCGGCGGCGCGCGTCGTCGTGGTCGGTCACGGACCCAGGGTACGGCCGCATCGGCGGACCCAGGGCCCGACCGCCTCGTCGTGGTCGGTCACGAACCGGGGGTACGGCCGCATCAGCAGACGTTCAGCCATGATGCTTAGCCTGAGACTAAGTGAATTGTCGTGGTGCGGTGGATCTGCCGGGACCCGCGGCGCCCCCACCCTCGAGAGAGGACCTGTATGACATCCACGTCGCACGGTGCCGACGACGTCGACCTCGAAGCCCTCCGCCGGAAGCACGCCCAGGAGCGCGACCGCCGCATCCGGCCCGATGGCGCGCGGCAGTACCGCGGCACCACCGGCGAGTTCGGCTACTACGCGAAGGACCCGTACACCCCGCGGGCGGAACGGGAGCCGGTCACCACGGACGTGGAGGCCCTCGTGATCGGCGCCGGGTTCGGCGGTCTGCTCACCGCCTCGTTCCTGCGGGAGCGCGGCGTGCAGGACCTGCGGCTCATGGACGAGGCCGGTGACGTCGGCGGGACCTGGTACTGGAACCGATACCCCGGCGTGCGCTGCGACATCGAGTCCTACGTGTACATGCCGCTGCTCGAGGAGACCGGGTACATGCCCTCGCAGCGGTACGCCCCCGGGGAGGAGATCCGCCGGCACGCGGTGCGCATCGCGGAGCACTTCGACCTCTACCGCGACACCCTGTTCCACACTCGCGCGACCGGGCTCAGCTGGGACGAGGACTCGACGATGTGGATCGTCGAGACGGACCGCCAGGACCGCTTCCGCGCCCGCTACGTGGTCACCTCATCCGGCACGCTCACCCAGCCGAAGCTCCCCGGCATCCCCGGGATCGAGAACTTTCGCGGCCACACCTTCCACACCAGCCGCTGGGACTACGGCTACACCGGCGGCGATGCCGAGGGCGGGATGACCGGGCTCGCCGACAGGACGGTCGCGGTCGTGGGAACCGGGGCCACGGGCCTGCAGATCGTGCCGCACCTGGCTCGGGACGCCGGCCGTCTGCTCGTCTTCCAGCGCACCCCGTCCACGGTCGATGTGCGCGACAACCGGCCGACGGACCCCGAGTGGGCACGCTCCCTCGAACCCGGCTGGCAGCGGGAGCGGATGGATAACTTCCTCGAGGTCCTCGCCGGGGAGGAGGTCGAGCGCTGCCTGGTGACCGACGGGTGGACGGCCACCGCTCACCTGCAGCGCAAGATCCTCTCGGGGGCCGTGGACGAATCCGTCGACGCCGACGAGCGCGAGCGCCGCGACGAGCGCGACGACGCCGTGACCATGAACCGGCTCCGGGAGAGGGTCGAGGCGGTCGTGGACGATCCCGAGGTCGCCGAGGCGCTCAAGCCCTGGTACCGGTACATGTGCAAGCGACCCGGCTTCAGCGACGAGTACCTGCAGGCCTTCAACCGCCCCACCGTCACCCTCGTGGACACCGCCGATCACGGCGGCATCGCCAGCATGAGCGAGGACGCGATCGTGGTGGGCGAGACCGAGTACCCAGTGGACTGCGTCATCTTCGCCACCGGGTTCGAGACCGGTGTCTCCGGGGTCGTCTCCGGCACGCTGCCGGTGATCGGCCGCGGCGGCCGACCGCTGCTGGAGGCGTGGGGCCGCGGGCCCCGCACGCTGCATGGATTCTCCACCCACGGGTTCCCGAACCTCTTCCAGCTCGGCGCCGTCCAGAACGCGAACTCGGTGAAATTCGTGCATATCCTGCAGGAGCAGGCGCTGCACATCGCCGAGGTCATCGCCCGCGCGCAGCAGGAAGGTGCGCGGTGGGTGGAGCCGTCCCCGCAGGCCCAGGAGGAGTGGGTCCGCACGGTCCGCGAGACCGCCCGGGACGAGTCCCGCTTCCAGGCCGAATGCACCCCGGGGTACTACAACGCGGAGGGCCAGCAGTCGATCACCGGGTTCACCTTCTCGCCCGGACCCGTCGTCTTCCACCGCCTGCTGCGGCAATGGCGGCGCGGCGACATGGCCGACATGCTCGTGCGCACCGACGAAGATGCCGACCGACGCACGGCGGCACCCGTCGGGGCAGGGGTGTCGTGACCAGCAGGCCGGAAGCAGGACGCCCCGACATGTCCGCGTCCCTCGTCGAGGGCGACGGCAGCACCCCCGGCGGCTGACCGCCGCCGCGACTGAAGGAGAGCACGCATGTCCCACCTCACCGCCGCATCCTCGATCCGCGACTGGCTGGCCGATCCGGCCGGAGCACCCCTGATCGAAGGACTTCTCGCCCAGGCGGACGTCCCCGCCGACACCCGCGCACAGATCGCCCCGCTGCCGCTCCAGCAGCTGGTCACCCTGAGCCAGGGTGCCCTGACCCAGGACGCCGTGGACGAGATGGTCCGCACCGTCAACGGCGGGCAGCTCCCGGAGGAGGCCGCCCCGACGGTCCCGGCCGGCGCCCGCTTCGAGGGCAGGACCGTCGTCGTCACCGGCGCCGCCGGCGGCATCGGAGCGGCGACGGCGTCGCGGATCGCGCACGAGGGCGGCCGTGTCATCGCCGTCGACCTCTCCGAGGACCGTCTCGCCCGGTTCGCCGCAGAGCACGAGCAGCTGGACGTCATCGCTGTGGCCGGGAACATCACCGAGGCGGAGTCGATCGACCGCATCGTCGCCGCGGCCGGGCAGAGCATCCACGGGCTCGCGAACGTGGCCGGTATCAACGACGACTTCTCCCCGCTGCACGAGACCAGCGACGAGATGTGGGACCGGGTGATGGGCGTGAACGTCACCGGCACCTTCAAGCTGACCCGGGCGATCCTGCCCGCCATGATCGCCGCCTCCGCCGGCTCGATCGTCAACGTCGCCAGCGAGGCCGCCCTGCGCGGCAACGCCGCCGGCAATGCCTACACCACGTCCAAGCACGCCGTGGTGGGGCTGACGAAGTCCGCGGCGTTCATGTACGGACCCCACGGCATCCGGGTCAACGCGGTCGCGCCCGGCGGTGTGGCCACCGGCATCCCGTTCCCGCCGTCGATGTCCGAGACGGGCTCGGAGCGCCTGCGCCCGTTCCAGAAGCAGATCCCCACGCTGGCGACACCCGAGCAGATCGCGGCCTCGATCACGTTCCTGCTCTCCGACGACGGCGTCAACCTCAACGGCGTCGTGCTGCCCACCGATGGCGGGTGGCACGTGCAGTGACGCCGCGAGGTCTCATGCCCGCTGATCGCGGCGCCAGCGCTGCGGGGTGACGCCGTAGAGGGCGCGAAAGCGCCTGACCAGGTACGTCGCTTCCCTCAGTCCGGTCTGCGCGGCGATCACGCCGAGCGGCAGGTCGGTCTCCCGGAGCAGGCGCCGCACCTCGGTCATCCGCCGTTCGGTGATCCAGTCGAGCAGGGGTCGTCCGGTGCGTGCACGCACCACGGTGGTGAGGTGACCCGGTGTGTAGCCGAGGGACTCGGCGAGGTCGGTGACGGTCAGCGGCCCGCGGAATCTCGCCTCTATCTGCTCGAAGACTCGCTCCACCAGCGGGTCGGGGGTCGAGGCCTCCCCTGGGAACAGCCGTGCGGCCGCGACCAGGATCCGGGTCAGGAGTGCGCTGACCGCATCGCGGGCCCCCGGGCGCTCCGGTGCCGCGAGCTCTTCCGCGAGATCGCCGATCCAGGTCGACCAGCGGGCGCGGTCACGGTCGGGAACGAGTGCGGCTCCGGAGCCGGGGGCGAACATCGCGAACAGTGGGTGGTGTGTCCAGGCCAGTGGCGAGAGCGATGACAGGGCCGGGACGGCGTCGGCGCTGAACGCGATGGCGTTCCCCCGGCATCGTGACGCCTCGGCGAGGTCGGAGGCGTCCACCACCCTGCCCGGTGGCACGGCGTGGAGCTCCCCCGCGCGGGCCGCGGGCGGGGCACCGTCGGTCTGGAACGGTCCCGCGGGATCCTCGAGATAGAGCAGGACGAAGAAGTCGTGGGCGTGGCGATGATCCGGGGCCGACGCCGCGCCGCCGGTGCTCGGATCGAAGCGGGTCACGCTCACCGTCGGCGCGCCGGCACGCTGGTCGAAGCGATAGACCGGTGTGCCGTCGGGACGCACCGTCCGCAGCCTCCGTCGCGGAGCATGGGATCCCTCGACCGAAGAATGTGCCATTCTGCCCCGTTTCTGTGCCGTCCACTGACCGAATGATGTCCAAGGCTGGGGTCAACGATACGGCGACCCGGTCACCGATCGCGCCCGTGCGGCACGCCGCCGCGGGACTCGCGCGGCGGCACCCGACGAAGGAGACCAGATGACGAGCCGGCCCGACGTCCGCATCCTCGATCACCGCACGCCGCAGGAACGGGACCGCTCCTTCCTGCCCGGCATCGGCCGCGCCTGGCTGATGCCGCTGTACGACATCATCACCAAGGTGGCCGGCGCCGGCGCAGTGCACCGTCGCGGCGCCGAGCTCGCCGGCATCAGAGCCGGGGAGTCGGTGCTCGACGTGGGCTGCGGCACCGGCAACTTCGCTCTCACGATTCTCGGTCGCCAGCACGGTGCCCAGGTCACGGGTCTGGACCCGGACGGTGGTGCTCTGCGACGAGCGGCGCGCAAGGCCCGACGGCGCGGCTTCCCACTCACCCTGATCCGCGGGTACGCCGACCGTCTCCCCGTGGAGGACTCCTCACTGGACCACATCGTCTCCGCGCTGGCCCTGCACCACGTCGAGGCCGCGGACCGGGCGCGTTTCGCCGCCGAGGCGCTTCGGGCACTCCGGCCCGGCGGCACCATCACCATCGCCGACTTCGATGGGCCAAGGTCCGACGCCGAGCACGAGGGCGGGAGCACGCACGGGAGTCACGCGGCGCTCGGGAGCGAGGCCGCGAGTGGCCACGGCCATGGACGCGCACGTGGGGGCGGCCGTGGTCGCAGTCGCGCAGCTGGGGGCGGCCATGGCCACCCCCGCGCGGGCGGCCATGGACCGGCTCACGCGATGCGCCACCTCCTTGCCGTGCTGCCGACCCGCAGAGCACCGGTGCCCACCGTCGGCGACAAGGAGGGCGGCGACGATAACGGGATCGTCACCCTCCTCACCGAGGCCGGATTCGACCGAGCCCGCGAACTCGACCATATCCAGGACCGCACCGGGCGCGTGAGCTTCGTGCAGGCGACCCATTCGTGAGAACACCGCATTTCCAGCGTCGGTGTCTGTGTCGAGGCCCGGTTCCTCGGAGTCCGGTTCCTCGGAGCCGCATGGCGGGCAGGCCGATGGAGGGCTGGCCGACTGGCGGGGGACGGATGTCGACTCGGCGGTACTCCAGGGGACAGGCGCGGCATATATGGCCGCGCCTGTCGATGTGAGTACCGTCCAGCAGGATCCACCCCGGTGCCCGCGCCCGCCAACCGCCGCACAGCCCGGCTCCTGCACGGGGCTCCGGGTTCGGCGCCGCCGCCCCGAGCTCCGCGGCCTGACGGCTCAGCCCTTCACGGCCCCAGCGGCCAAGCCCTTCACGTAGAACCGCTGCAGGCTGACGTAGAGGATCACGCAGGGGATCATCGCGATCACGGCGCCGGCGACGAGCTGGCCGTAGTTGACCTCGCCGTAGGTGCCCACCTGGATGTTCAGCAGGGCGACGGGCAGGGTGAAGTACCGCTCGGTGGTCAGCAGTGTCAGGGCGCCCAGGAACTCCGTCCACGAGGTGAGGAACGCATACAGCGCGGCGCTGGCCATGCCGGGCAGGATCATCGGCCGCAGCACGCTGACCAGCATCCGGCCGGTTCCGGCGCCGTCGACGATCGCCGAGTCCTCGAGCGCCTGGGGCACGGTGTCGAAGGTGTTCTTCATGACGAAGATGCCGAAAGGCAGGGCGAAGTTCGTCGAGAAGAGGATCAGCCCGAACCGCGAATCGGTCAGTCCCACGGAGTTCATCAGCAGGTACAGCGGGGTGAGGATCGCCTGGAACGGCACCATCATCGACAGCAGTATGAGGCTGAAGGCGAGCCGTGCCCCGCGGAAGCGGAACTTCGAGAACCCGTAGCCGCCGAGGGTCGCGACCACCGCCGTCAGCGCCGCGGTGGACAGCGAGACGACGATGGAGTTGACCACCGGGCGCCACATCGTCGCCTCCCCGGAGAGGAAGATCGCGAAGTTCTCCCCGGTCAGGTCGAACATCTCGCCGAGCCCGGGCGTCCCGAGGATCACGTCGTTGGGCTGGAAGGCCCGCAGGATCGACCAGGCCAGCGGCACGGTGAAGATCAGGGCGAACAGGGTGCCCAGCACGATGTAGGGCACCAGGCGGCGATCCTTGGTGACCGAGACCGGGTTGGCCGGTGGCTGGCCGCTCGTCGTGCCACCACCGGACGGCCGGCCGCTCGTGCTGTCGGCGGGTGGGCGGCCGCGTGCCGGGTCGCCGGACGATGGTCGGCCGGAGGCGGCCGGTGCCTGCGCGTCGGATGCGTGTTCGCGCGAGAGGCTCATTGGTCGTCACTTCCTCTCAGGAGCACGAACTGGGCCGCGGTGATCAGCGCCGTGAACACCACGAGGATCAGCGAGATCGCCGTGGCCGAGCCGAGCTGCATCTCGACGAAGGCGCGGTTGTAGATGTAGGCGACGATGGTCATGGTGTCCGTGCCCGGGCCGCCCTTGGTGAGGATGTAGAACTGGTTGAAGGCCAGGAACGAGCCGATCACGGAGATGATCAGCGACATCCCGATGGCCGGGCGGATGATCGGCACCGTCACCGACAGCTCCCGGCGCAGCCAACTGGCCCCGTCGATGTCGGCCGCCTCGTACACCTCCGAGGGGATGCCCTGCATGGCCGAGAGCAGAAGGATCATCGTCAGCCCCGGCACCGCCCAGATCACCAGCAGCGACAGCAGGATCGTGGCCTGTGTGCCATCCAGCAGCCAGGCGGTGGAGCCGTCGGTGATGCCGAGGCCGGCGAGGATCCGGTTGATCACGCCCGAGTTCGGCTGCGCCTCCAGCACCAGCATGTAGCTCAGGGTGGTCAGGCCCACCACGAAGGGGATGAAGAAGATCGTGCGCAGCAGCGTCGAGCCGGGCCGGTTGGCGCGCACGATCACGGCCAGGCCGTAGCCCAGCAGCAGGATCGGCAGGGTCACGATCGCGGTGTACAGCAGGGTGTAGCGCAGCGCCTTC
Organism: Brachybacterium sp. GCM10030268; assembly: GCF_042666305.1. NCBI lineage: Bacteria > Bacillati > Actinomycetota > Actinomycetes > Micrococcales > Dermabacteraceae > Brachybacterium > Brachybacterium sp. GCM10030268. The sequence continues at coordinate 329,145 of NZ_JBHTCW010000003.1, forward strand.
CACATCCCCGGGTCCGCCAGCGCTTGGGTGTAGTTGGCCAGCCCCACGAAGCGGTACTCGCCGATCAGCGGCCAGTTGGTGAAGGAGATGTAGGCGGCGAACACGATCGGGATCAGGGCGAAGAACGAGACCAGGGCGATGGCCGGAGCCACCAGGAGCATCCCGGTTCTCGGGCGGTGGGTCAGCGAACTGGGACGGCGCCGGGGCCGGGGCGGCATCGCCTCGGCCACCGGTCTCGCCCCGGTCGGTCCCAGCCGCGCCTCAGCGTCGAGTGCGGACATCACGGGCTCCTAGAGTTGGGTCTGGGTGAGGATGCGGTCGTACTCGGACTGGGCCTCGGCCATGGCGCCGGGGACGTCGCCGTCGAACACGGCCCGACGGACCATCGCCAGCCACGGCCCGGCCTGCTGGTTGTAGAGCAGGTTGTAGGCCAGCGTCGAGGGCACGTACCCCTCGTCGAGGTTGGTCACCGGCACCACGGCCTGCTCGTAGGTCGAGGAGAACTCCTCGTCGGCGCTGTCGGAGCGAATGGGCATGTAGCCCGAGGCGGGCATCGAGCGCTGCATCTCGAGCTCGAGGCAGTAGCGCAGGAACTGCCAGGCGCCGGACGGGTTGCGGGCGCCGTTGAGGATGCACATGTTGTCCCCGCCGGAGAAGGTGGCCACGCCGCCCTCGGGCCCCGGCAGCAGCACGTTCTGCGAGATCGGCCGGAAGTCCTCCTCGGCCTCGGTGACGCAGACGCTGTAGTTGCCGGGGAAGAAGACGACCTCGCCGGAGCGGTAGTCGTTGCCCCATTGGGCGCCGTCCTCGACGAAGCTGCGCTGCGGCACGAGCTCGTCGACCCACAGCTGGCGGTGGAACTCCAGGACGGCTTCGACCGTCTCGTTCCCGTGCACGTTCCCGGACTGCTCACCGAGCTCACCGGTGAGCAGGTCCGTATCGGCGGCCCAGATCATGGGCTGGATCGTGAAGCCCATGGCACCGGCGGCGTTGCCGGGGAAGGACCATGGGTGCACGTCGGGCAGGGCCTGCTTGATCGTCTGGCAGGCCTCCATCAGGGAGTCCAGGCTGCCGGCGACTTCGCCGAGCTCGAAACCCGCCTGCCCCAGCAGCTCGGTGTTGGCGAACAGGGTGGAGTAGTCCCCGGCGAACGGGGCTCCGTAGATGCGGTCTTGGTAGGTGACCAGGCCGACGTGCCCCGCCGAGAGCTGGTCGAAGAACGGCAGGGACTCGACGAGCTCGGTGACGTCGGCGAAGGCGTCGCGCACGTAGAACAGCGGGCAGTTGATCAGGTCGAAGTCGACCAGGTCCGGCACCGAGCCGCCGCGGATGGAGGTGGCGAGCTTGGTGACGTACTGCGCGTCGGGGATCGGCAGGACCTGGACCTCGAGATCTTCGTGCTCCTCGTTGAAGGCGGCGGCGACGGCCTGGATCGCGGTCTGGGTCGCCGCACGGCACCACACCGTGACCGTGCCGGTGGCGTCCTCCCCGAAGCCGGGCGCCGAGGTGTCCGTCGGCGGGAGGCTGCCGGCGCACCCGGCGAGCGCGGCCAGGCCCGTCGCGCCGGCGCCGAGGCCGAGCCCCGAACGGAGGAGACTGCGCCGGGTGAGCATCATTCCTCCTCGAGGGGCAGCCACACCCGCATCGGCTCCACGCCCCGGTTGGCCCACGCGAAGTAGGGGATCGCGGTCCACGTGGCCGCGGTGCGGGTCTCGGCGGCGTCCGGGCTGCCGTGGACGGGGTAGGGCCAGGCCGCAGCGGAGTCGGAGACCTGGACGACGCTGCCGTCGACGGCCAGCGGCACCGCGCCGTCCAGCTCCGGGATCGCAGCGCCGGGCTGCGGGACCTTGGCGGGGTCGACGGCCGCGTCGTCGACGGTGAGCGCGTCCGGCTGGTCGGCGTTCTCCAGGGCGTAGACCAGCGGGCCGCGCTCGAGGGCGACGGCGCCGCGGGAGGCGTCCAGGCGGTGATGGGCGCCGACGAAGCGCGGCGTCAGATCCAGCTGCAGCTCCAGCTCGTCGCCGGGGGAGAAGACCTCAACGAGCTCGACCTGCTCGGCGTCGCCGGGGATCGGGACGTCCTGGCCGCGCAGCGTCAGCCGCGCGGCGCCGCGGGAGAACGGCGGGATCCGCAGGGTGAGCCGACGGGCCGAGCCCGGAGCCGCGTCGATGCGCAGACGGACCAGGCCGTCGTAGGGGTACTCGGTGGTGACCGAGACGCGCAGCTCGTCCGAGCCGTCGGCCGCACCGACCCCGGTGCTCCAGGTGCCGGTGGCGTACTGGTGGATCTGCAGGCCGTCGGCCGTGGCGGTCGCCACCAGGTGATCCAGGCTCGCAAACGTGCGCATGATGTTGGGCGGGCAGCAGGCGCAGTCGAACCAGCCGCGGCGGCCGTGGGCGATCGAGCGGCCCTCGTCGGCCAGCGCGCCCTCGCGCAGCTGGAGGGAGTTGACGTAGAAGTACTCGGTCCCGGTCAGGGAGACCCCGGCCAGGAACGCGTTGTACAGCAGCCGCTCGACGGCGTCGGCGTACTGCGGCTTGCCGGTGGCCAGCAGCAGGCGCCACGCCCACTGGATGGCGCCGATGGCGGCGCAGGTCTCGGCGTAGCCGCGGTCGGTGGTCATCTCGAACGGGTCGCCGAAGGCCTCGAAGTCCCAGCGGGCGCCCATGCCGCCGGTGACGTAGGTCTTGGTGGCCAGGAGGTCGGCGAAGACGGCCTCGGTGCGGGCCAGCAGCTCGGCGTCACCGTCCTCGATGGCCTGGTCGGTGGCGCCGGCGAACAGGTACAGGGCGCGCACGGCGTGGCCTTCGACCGACGTCGTCTCCCGCACCGGCACCCGGGCGGAGAAGTACCCGGGTCCCGGGCGGGCGCCGGGGAAGGTCTCCTCGCGGCCGCGCACATCGAGGAAGAAGCGGGCAAGATCTTTGATCTCCTCGCGGCCGGTGTAGCGGTACAGCTCCACCAGGGCCATCTCGATCACGGGGTGGCCGCCGGTCGCCGCTCGCCCCTCGGGGCCGAAGATCGTGCGGAGGTGATCGACGATGCGCAGCGCGACCTCCAGCAGTGCCGTCTCGCCGGCGTTGCGGGCCAGGGCGACGGCGGCCTGGATGAGGTGGCCGTAGCAGTACAGCTCGTGGTTCCAGGCGAGGTTGGTGTAGCGCTCGGCGGGGGAGTGGCGCAGGGTGTGGACGGCGTTGAGATAGCCGTCCTCCTGCTGGGCAGAGGCGATCAGCGCGGTCACCTCGCGGGCCATCGCGCGCAGGGCCTCGTCGTCCTCGCGGCCCAGCTCGAAGGCGACGGCCTCGAGCCACTTGTAGACGTCGGAGTCCTGGAAGATCATCCCCGAGGCCTCGCCCTGCTCGGTCCCGGCGACGATCCGGAAGTTGCGGAACGTTCCCGAGGTCTCGAGCTGTTCGTAGCCCGACCGCAGTGCTGCCGTGCGGTTGCGCTGCTGGCGGGTGTGCCAGAAGCCGCCGGTGATGCGGGCGGCGCCCGGGTTGAGGGGCCGCAGCACGGCACGGGCCGAGTCGGTCGGGATGGCGGGGGCGGCGAGGTGCCCGCCGGCGGAACCGGAGGTCAGCGACTCGGAGGGGGGAGCGTCGTGCGCCTGGCGGTCACCGGTCGGGGATGCGCCGTCGGCGAGGCCGGAGCCGCTCACGGGGGCGGGCGCGGAGGTCGATGCATGGGTCATCTGGGACGAGCCTCACTGTGTGCGTCGTTGCGGAAAGTGCGGAAATCGCGTTTCTGTGGAGATAATGGCACGCGTTCCCGCGGTGCCACAACCCCCGCCGTCCACCCCGCCGACCCCGGCGGAGCCCGGGAGCACGCCAGGAGGTCACGTGAAGAACATGTCGAAGCCGATGCCGCGCATCGCCGATGTCGCCGCGCTCGCCGGGGTCTCGGTCAGCACCGCCTCGAAGGCGCTGAACGAGACGGGACAGCTGCGCGCGGACACCCGGGTGCGGGTCAAGGAGGCGGCCTCCGAGCTCGGCTTCGTGATCGGGGCCAACGGCCGCGGCCCGGCCGATACCCGCACGTACACCGTGGGCCTGCTGACCACGGACAGCTTCGGGCGCTTCACGATCCCGCTGCTGATGGGCGTGGAGGACGCGCTGGCCGCCGGGAAGATGGCGATCATCCTGTGCGACACCCGGGACGACGTGCTGCGCGAGCGCCACTACCTGCAGTCCCTCCAGGAGCGGCGGGTGGACGGCCTGATCATCACCGGCCGCACCACCGATCCGCGGCCCTCGATCGGCCTGGATCTGCCGACGGTCTACGCCTTCTCGCCGTCCGATGACCCCGAGGACTTCGCGGTGGTGGCCGACGAGGGGGCCGGTGCGGCGATGGCCGCCGAGCATCTGGCCTCGATGGGCTCGCGCCGCATCGTCCACGTCACCGGGCCGCAGCGCCACCACTCGGCCTCCTCCCGCGCGGTCGCGGTGGCCGAGTCGCTGGGGGAGTCCCTGATCGCGCCGCCGCTGTTCGGGCACTGGTCCGAGGAGTGGGGCCGCAACGCGGTGGACATGCTGCTGGCTTCCCATCCCGACGTGGACGGTTTCTCCTGCGGCTCGGACCAGATCGCCCGCGGGGTCACCGACCGGCTGCGCGAGAGGGGCATCGAGGTGCCCGCCCAGGTGCGGGTTGTCGGCTTCGACAACTGGGACGTGATGGCGCTGGCCTCACGGCCTCGGCTGACCACTGTGGACATGGGGCTGGCGGAGCTGGGGCGCCTGGCCGGTCGCACTCTGCTGGACCTGGTCGAGGGCGAGGATGAGCCGCCCCGGCGCCAGGTCCTCACGCCCCGCCTGGAGGTGCGGGGCTCGAGTTTGTGAGGGCGGCGTGTGCCGCCACGCCGCTATCCGCGAATCTGGCTGACCAGGTCCTCCAGTGCCACAGCGGGATCCTCGGTGACGGAGCGGATGGCGGTGAGGGTGGCATAGCCGTCCGCCAGCAGGGCCGCGTCACTGCCTGGACGCGGCCGGGCGGAGGGCGAGGACACGGCCAGGCGGACATGGTCGTCGGCCCCCTCGTCCCTCTCGGTCGCCGTGGTCTGGGCGACGCCGAACTCGGCCAGGGTCGCCGCCCGGAGCTCGGGGAGGGTGTCCCCGGCGGAGATCGGCACGTTGAGGTTCAGGACGGTGCCGCGGGGCTGCTCGGCGAGGCGGGGGATGACCTGCTGGGCCAGGGCGGATGCCGCCGTCCAGTCCAGCACCTCGGACCCCGTGGGCGCTTCCTGCGAGACGGCCAGCGCTCGCAGCCCGTTGACGCCTCCGGTCAGGGCGGCCCCCACCGTTCCCGAGTGGAGGACGACCTGGCCGACGTTGATGCCGCGGTTGATGCCGGAGAGGACCAGATCCGGCGTCGGGCCGAAGGTGCCATGGCCGGCGAGGAGCGTGATGAGCCCGGGGCCGGCCTCCACGGCGAAGGCGGTCACTCCGTCGAGGCCGGCGAGTCCGCGTCGCTCGTACAGGATGCGGCCGTCCTCCTGCGCCACCGTGATGGAGGCGCTGCTGCCGCTGGCCTCGGAGGCGGGGGCAGCGATGAGCAGTTCGAGCCCCGCGTCGAGGGCGGCCTGCGCGAGGCGGTGGAGCCCCGGGGAGTCGATGCCGTCGTCGTTGGTGACGAGCGCCGTGAGGGCCCGCTCCATCACTCGTCTCCCACGGAGTCGAGGGGGCGGATGCTCACCAGCTCGCGCAGCCGGTGGACGGTCTCGCGGGTGCCCGAGCCCAGTCCGTGACGGGTGACGTTCAGGGCCCCGGCGGCCGCGCCCAGCGTCACGGCCTCCTGGAAGTCGGCTCCGGCCGCCATCGCGGCCGCGACCCCGGCGGTGAGCGAGTCGCCGCCGCCATGGGTGTCCACGACCTCGAGCGTGGGCATCTGCACCTCGCTCAGCTCCCCGTCCGACAGCAGCAAGGTGGGCTCGTCCGCGCGAGTGACGATCGCATGGGAGGCCCCTTCCGACGTCAGCTGCTGCATCGCGCGGACCAGCTCGGGCACGTCGGTGCCCGCGGCGCGACCGTCGGCCTCCAGCTCATCGTGGGCGGTCTTGACGACGCTGAGACCACCGGCGAGTGCCATGGTCAGCCGCTTCCCCGAGAGGTCGGCGATCACCTGGCAGCCCACCGTGTTCAGGTCGGAGGCGAGCCTCCGGTAGATCGTCGCGGGCACGATGTCCTCCCTCACCGCGCCGCTGAGCATCACGGTCCCGGCGTCCATGCCGGCCTTGAGCGTGAGGCCGTAGAGCTCGTCGAGGTCGTGGCGGGTGATCCGGTCTCCGCCGGCCTCGGCGATGCTCACCCGTTCGCCGTCGCGGCGGTCGTGGATGTAGGCGCCGTTGTGCGCGCTGCCGTCGACGGCGAGCAGCTCGATCCCCTCATCGTCGATCAGGTGGCGAAGCAGGCGGCCGGTCTCGCCGGCGATCACGGAGCACATCGTCACCTCGACGCCGAGGGCGCGCAGCATCCGTGCATGCCAGATTCCCTGACCACCGGCGTGGATGTGGATCTCCGGCTCCCCGTGCTGCCCCTCCACCGTCACGGTGAGCACGGGTGCGGGCGCGAAGACGACGACGTGTCCCATGTGCGCTTCCTTCCGTCGACCTGTCCGGGTCGCTGGCACCGCAGGGTACGTGGCGGGAACTCGCAGGGGAACGGTTGGTCCGAGTGGTCGGTCGGTGCCTGCGTAGCGGGTAGGACCCGGGTGGCATCGGGCACCTGGCAAGAAAGTGGGACCCGGGTGGCATCGGGCACCTGGCAAGAAAGTGGGACCCGGGTGGCATCGGGCACCTGGCAAGAAGGTGTAGCACAGCGGCACGCGACCCCTCTGAGAGAAGGGCACGGGCCGCTCAGCTACAGGTTCGTGCCAGCGCCCGCCGCGCTGGCGGAGGAGAGTTGGGCGAGAACCGGTTTCGACCTATTGGGCGGTACTCCAGCCTCCCGACGCGGCATATACGGGCGCGCCTGGTCGTGTGAGTACCGCTCAGCAGGATGCGGCACGCCGCCCCGCGCTGCAGCGAGCGCGCCTGGTCCTTGCGCCGCGCGCCTACCCCTCCCGAGCCTGTTCCGTGCGCCGCCCGCGCGCCTACCCCTCCCGCGCGACACGGAAGGCCGGCAGCACGACCTCCTCGCGCAGCTCCCGCCGCTGCTCGGCGGGGGCGAAGCCCGCATCCAGGCCCGTCAGCACGATCTGCTCCAGATCCTCGAGGCTCCAGTCGAAGGTGCTCGCGGAGATCGCCATCTCCCGGGAGGTGCTGGTGCGGCTCATCAGCCGGTTGTCCGAGCTGATCGCCACCGCGAAGCCGTGCTGGTGCAGCGGACCGACGGGGTGGCCGGCGAGATCGGTCGCGGCGCCGGTCTGCAGATTCGAGCTCGGGCACACCTCGAGGCAGACCTGCTCTCGGTGGATGCGGCCGGCGGTCGGCCCGAGCTCGTCATCGGAGATGTCCTCGATCAGCCGCACGCCGTGCCCGATCCGCTCGGCCCCGCAGTCCAGTGCGTCGGCGATCGAGGCGGGCCTGTCGGCCTCGCCGGCGTGGATCGTCACCCGCACCCCGTGGCGCCGGGCGAGGTCGAACTGGGCGCGGAACCGGCTCGCAGGGAAACCGGCTTCGGGCCCGGCGAGGTCGATGCCCACCACGCCGGAATCGCGACGGGCGCGGGCGATCTCGACCAGGTCATCGCTGGGCTCGAGGTGACGGAGGTAGGCCAGCAGCTGGCCGACGACGATCCGGTGCCCGCCGGCCGCGGCAGCCGCCACGCCCTCGTCGAGCCCGTCCTGGACGGCCTGGACCGCCTCATCGAGGGTGAGCCCGGCGCCGGTGTGCTGGTGGGGAGCCCACCGAGTCTCGGCGTAGACGACCCCGTCGGCGGCCATGTCCTCCACGAATTCGCGGGCGATGCGGCGCAGCTCGGGAGCCGTCTGCATGAGGGCGAGGGTGCGCTCGAAGGTGGAGAGGTAGGCCGGCAGGGAGCCGGAATCGGCGGTGGCGCGGAACCACTCGGCGATCTCCTCCGCGCTCTGACCGGGCGGGTCGATGTCGTGGTCGCGGCACAGCTCGAGCACGGTCTCGGGGCGCAGGCCGCCGTCGAGGTGGTCGTGCAGGGCGACCTTGGGCAGGGACCGGACGTCATCGGCGTGGAGGTGCATCAGGGCAGGATATGCCGAGCCTGTGTTCTTGTACTGCTGCGACAGGACCTCGGCGGCGTGGGCGTCGGCCCGGCACGTCGACATCGGCACCTGCTCGAAAGAACTGCGCGGCACGGGGTCGCGACACAGGCGAGCAGTGCGGGCCTCGTCCCAGTCGACATGCACGAACCAGCCGCCCTCCTCATGGGCAACGTCCCGCACGACCCCGACGGCACATACCTCCTGTCGCCGGGAGAGGTAGGCCCAGATCAGGTCGCCGATCTGCATCGTGCGGAACCCGCTGCGCAGGCACCACCGCTCGACCGGCTGCGACCGTGCGATCGCCTCCCACACGGCGGTGGCATCGCGCCTCTCGAGCCAGTCACCGGGTTGGTGCTCGAGATGGGCGGCCGGGTTGACGGGCAGCAGCCACTGCGTGCGGGCGGTGCCGTCCGGATCGGTGCCGATCGAGTGATGCGCGTTCACATAAGTCCTATCCGTCGCCCGGGCGCCACGAGGCGTCAGGATAAGAGTTATCCGTACACCTCACGTCGCGCTCTCTTCGATGACTGGGGCGACAGCGGCTCGGGCGCGGATATGCGAGAACCCGGGTGGCCTTTCCAGCAGCGCTCTACAGATGTAGTGTGCTCTACATCTGTAGAGAGTGAGTGACGTACGGGGGATAGGCCATGCGGATCCTGATCGTGGGCGCCGGCATCGCCGGCCTGACGCTCGCGGCGCTGCTGCAGCGTCAGGGCGAGTCGCCGACGGTGATCGACCGCCGCCACGAGGACGCCGACCTCGGCTACGGCCTGGCGCTGTGGCCGCACGGCAGCCGCGTCTTCCACGCCCTCGGCGTCCACGACGCCTTCATCGAGCGCAGCGAACCGATGAGCCGCTACGTTGCCCGGGACGGGGCCGGCACCGAGCTGACCTCCTCGTCGATGCCCGAGAGCATCGCCGACTACGGCCACCTCGGCATCATCGACCGCGGCGATCTGCTGGGCATCCTGCGCGACGCCGCCGACGGCCTCGACCTCCGCGACGGAGTCAGCATCGAGCACCTCACCCCGCGCGGCGAGCAGGTCGAGACCGTGCTGAGCGATGGCACCGAGGCGAGCTTCGACCTCGTCGTCGGCGCCGACGGGATCCGCTCCCGGGTGCGAGAGCTGATGCTCGGCCGGCGGATACCCGACCACGACACCGGCTGGGGCTGCTACGTGTGGTGGGCCGACGCCGACCTGGCGGCCCCGGGGGAGACCACCGAGCGCTGGGGCGCCGGCAGCTTCCTGGGCACCTACCCCAGCCGCGACCAACTGTGCGTCATCGCCGGGGCGCCGCTGGAGACGCTCCGCGGCGATGCGGCCGACGGGGTCGGCCGCGCCGACGGGGCCGGCCGCGCCGCCCGCCTCGCCTCTCTGCTTCGGCCCTACGGCGTGCCAGTCGACCGCTACCTCGCCGACCTCCCGGCCGACGACGAGCCGCTGTTCCTATGGCGCATGGCCGACGTGCGCTCACCGCTTTGGACCGACGGCCGCATCGCCCTGGTCGGCGACGCGGCCGCCGCGTTCCTGCCCACCGCCGGCATCGGAGCGTCCATGGCACTGGAATCCGCCGCCGCCCTGGCCAACGAGCTCTCCCGCACCGACGAGACGTACGTGGCCAAAGCGCTGAAGCTCTACGAACGCCGACGGCGCCGGCGGGTCGAGGGCGCCCAGACTCAGTCGCGCCGGCTGGCGAAGCTGATGTTCGTCCGCTCACCGGTCGCGGCCTGGGCCCGCGACCAGGCCCTGCGCCACGCCACCATGGAGCAGGTCGTCGGCCCGCTGATCAAGGACCTCCGCCGGCCGATCTGAGGCGCCGCCTCCCCGCGGAACCGGACCGCTCAGCGGGGTAGGTTCCCAAAAGGTCCCACCAGGTGGAACCTCTCGGAACCGAGTTGCTCCGAGTAGGCACCGAGAGCGGAGGATCTGGCATGCGTGGCAAGGGCGAGCACGAGAGAGGAGGGGCCATGTCGGCTGCGGATGAGCGCCGGGAACGGATCGCGGACGCGGTCATCGACGTCCTCGCCGAGCGCGGGAGCCGGGGCCTGACCCATCGGGCGGTCGACGAGGTGGCGGGGCTGCCGACGGGCTCGACCTCCTACTACTTCCGCACCCGCGCGGCCCTTCTCGCCGCGGCCGTGCCCCGACTGGCCGAGCTCGACGTCTGGGCGCTGGACGGCAGCGACCAGCACCAGCAACTCGTGGCCATCCTCCACGACGCGCTGCACGGAGCCGGCCGGCGCCGCACTCTCGCCCGCTACGAGCTGGTGCTGGAGGCCGCGCGACGTCCAGAGATCCAGCGCGCCATGGCGGAGGGCAATGCCCGCGTCATCCAACGCGTCGCGGCCCTGTTCCCCGCGGCCTCGGATGCCGAGGCGCAACGCCGCGCCCGCGACGTGCTCGCCCTGGTCGACGGGCTGTTGCTGTTGAACGTGACCTGTCCGGAACAGCAGCGCATCCCTGCCGAGGAGATCGCCGCGTCGGTGGTCCGGGTACTCGAGCTGCCTTGAGCCCCGTGACTTGGGCCGGGAGCGGCCCGGAGCCCCGTGACCCTGGCCCTGCCCATCCCTGAGCCAGGTGACCCTGAGCCTCGGAAGGCCTGAGACAGGGGTGGCGATAGCTGCCGGCGGCGGTCACCACCGTGTGGTCCGACGACGGATATCGGGTGCGCCCGCTCGTTGCCCATGCCACGATCGCGAGCGAATGCCGAGCGCATAGCAGGGCCGCGACGCCTCGCCAGGATCTCTGTGCTGACCTGGTGGCATACGCGTCTGTACCGTCGGCGCGCCTGACCACTCTGATCACGGTCACGATCAGCGTGGCCACCTTGTACGTGGCCCTGTTCGTGCTGAACCTCGACGTGGCGTGGTTCCTGGTGCCCCAGGAGTACTTGGAGACCACGCTCATACACAAGGCCGCATTGGGCACGTACATGTCGCTGGCTTAGGGCTTCTCGACCATGGGCGTGCTCGCCGGCGCGGTCGGCTCCAGCTTCGAGTCCGACGAGTCCGTGCGGCAGGTCGCCTACGGCCAGCGCGAGAAGTACCGGCTGCGCAGCATCGGTGACTCCACCGAGTCCCCGGCGGAAATGGCGCGCGCCGAGTGAGACGGGTCGACCCGGCGGCGATGGCGCGCGCGGAGTCAGGCACCTCGGCCCCCGCGGAATCGGCGCACGGAGCGAAACCGGCCGGCCCGCCTGTGGTGACACGGGACGACCGCGGCGACGCCCGGCCTCACCGCAGCAGGATCAGCTGGCGCAGCCACGGCACGTGCTCGCCCAGCAACGCGAACATCCCGTCCCCGAGCACGGCCAGGGCGCCGGCCGAGAGTACGGCCGCCAGCGCGCCCTGCAGCAACTGGCGGCGCGGCCCGATCAGCTCCATCACCCGCTCCGCGAAGCGTTCGTGCCGACCGACGGCTGCGGCGATCGTGACCGCCACCAGCGGAGCCTGGTAGACGAGGTTCCACAGCACCAGCAGCAGCGCGCGCACCGCCAGCCGCGGCTCCTGGGCCGCCATGCCCACGGAGATCGCGAAGCCCGGGTCGGCCAGGGCGGTGCCCGCGAACGCGACGCCGGCCATGACCAGCGGCACGGCGCCCAGGCGCTGCGGGGAGCTGCGGTTCTGCAGCGGGCCGTGCGGCGTGGGCGGCCGCCCGGCCTCGCGCGCCTGGTGCACGGCGAAGCCCGCGAGAGCGAGGCCGGCCACGACCTCGATCGCCCCGATCGCGTCGCTGGATTCCAGGACCGGCCGCAGCCAGCGCTCCAGCAGCGTCAGCAGCGGGTGCAGGAAAAGGGTGGCGGCGATGATCACCGTGGCGTAGCCGCCGTGGAAAGCCAGCAGATGGCGCAGGCGACCTCCGCGCAGCAGCACGCTGATCGCGATCACGCCGCCCAGCACGTCCACCGTGACCACGGCCAGCCCGAAGAATGCGAGAATCCCGGCGAAGGTCATGTCCGCAGGCTACGAGACTCTCAGAACCTCGCACGACAGGGTAAGTCGCCCGCACGTATGGGGGCCCTTCACCTGCGCGGGCGCTTAGTTCCCGCGGCCGTCAGGCCAGCGGGACTCGGCCGCCTGAATTTATCGGTGGGTCACCACCTGATGCTTCACTGCGACGTCACGTTGCCACAACGACACCGGCTCGGGAGGCCCTATCCCGGCATCCGTCCCGGCCACGCCGCACGGCCGTCGCCGCCTGTCACCACCGGCTTCGTCATCGGCTCTCTGGCCCGCTTCTCCCTGCTGGATTCCCGCCAGTTCCGCGACCCCGAGCCCGAGCTGCGGGTCGATTTCACCGATCCCGCTGCCGAGACCATCGGTGTGGAGCTGGTGTGCACCTCGGTCGCCTCCGACCGGGACGGAGCCCAGAACGACGGCTACACGTCGGATTGGACCCAGCACGAGTAGTCTGAGGTCTCTTCGTAACGTGGGTGCCGGCACCGGGTGTCGTGGCTGCGACCAGCAGTGATGCTCCAGGGAAGGACAGCATCATGGAACCGAGATGTGCGGTCGTGGTCGGCTTGGACGTGGTTAAGAGCGAGCATCACGCCTGCGCTCTGGACCCCGACGGGAACCGGCTGTTCGACAAGCCTCTGCCGCAGGACGAGGCCCAGCGCCGAGAGCTGTTCACCAGCCTGCAGAACCATGGCGAAGTGCTGATGGTCGTCGGCCAGCCCAACCCCAACACCATCGGTGCGCTGCCGATTGCAGTCGCCCGCGACGTCGGTTGCACCGTCGCCTATCTCCCGGGGCTGGCGATGCGGAAGGCCGCGGACCTGTATCCGGGCAGGTCGAAGACCGATGCGCGGGATGCGTTCATCATCGCCGACACCGCTCGCACCATGCCCCACACCCTTCGCAGCGTGGACCGTGACAGCGAGGTCCTCTCTTCCCTGAAGGTCCTCGCGGGCTGCGATAAGGACCTCGCCCATGAGACCACGAGGGCTCTGAACCGGATTCGCTCTCTGCTGGCGCAGATCCATCCCGCCCTCGAATGGGTCGTCACCGGTGGGAGCCTGGCCACGGGCTGGTCCTCGACCTCCTGGAGAAGTTCGGCGGCCCAACGGGGCTGAAGGCTGCGGGGCGCGGCAGAGTGCTGCGGTTCGCCCGCTCCCGTTCCCGGCGCGGTCCCGAAGCGCTGGTCGACCAGACCTTCAGTGCACTTGGCGAGCAGACCGTGGTCGTTCCCGCCACCGCGGCGGTGGAGATGGTGGTCCCACGGGTTGCTGGTCAGCTCAAGGAGCAACGGGCCACCGTGGCTCGGGAGGTCGAGGCAACGTTGGAGGACTTCGCTCTCGCTTCGGTCTTGATGAGCATGCTGGGGATCGGCATCAAAACCGCCGCTCAAATCCTCCTGGCCATCGGCGACGGCACCGCCTTCGAGCCCGCGAGGAGTCCTCCGAGCTGGGTGATGCGCGTCGGCGGATCCGGCCGCTGGAGCAGGAGAACGAGGTCCTGCGCCGCGCGGCCGCCTACCTCTCGCAGGCGAACCTGCCGGGAAAATCCTCTTGTGGCTGACCGATATCACCGAGCACTGGACCGACGAGGGCAAGCTCTACCTCTGCGCGATCAAGGACGTGTTCTCTCGCGGGATCCTCGGCTACTCCATCAGCGACCGGATGAAGGCCCGACTGGCGGTAAAGGCCTTGGACAAGGGCGTGCCACGGGACAGACCTCCGCGATGAGCCCTGGTAGGCCCGCGCCCGGAGGCCCCGGCTCCAGCACTGGGGTCCGTGGGCGGCTGAAAGCCACTACTTCACACCCACGGGCTCCAGGTCGTGAGCCTCTGGGCAGGGCGGCAAGGAGTCTGGGATGAGGAACAATATGGGTTCTCCCGGGTTTACGTGTTCATCGTGGTCCACTGCGGCGCGCAGGAGGTTCAGTCCAGTGGTGTCGATGTGGAGCGTTTCAGTCAGGTCGACGGTGACCTGACCCGCGGGATGCATATCGCGTGCCTTGAGGATCAGGGAGAACAGCGCCTGCTGGGATTCTTCGGTGAGGCAGCCCGTGGTGACGAGCCGCATCGCTCTACTATCGATCTCGGCGCGGACGATCACGGAGATGTTGTGAGTCATGAGGGAGAAAGAGGTCCGTCCTTCGAGGGTGGGCGACTGGCCGCCGCCGGTGACGACCCGAGGCCGACAGCCCCACCGTACGGTGCTGGCTGTGCAGGCTGGCGTCGACGCGTTCATGGTCACCGACCGTGAGGTAGGTACGACATCGCGACGACAGAACGGAATGCCGGGCGGCGTGGGCCTCTGCGTGTGCGGGGTCTGGGACCGGGACCGTCTCGCTGCGGACAATTGTGTCGATGCGATGCTGAGGGCATGGACTCGACGACCCCGATCCTTGGTTTATGTGCCGATCCTGGCGTTCCGGAGCGTGTCGCTGCGTCGATCGCCGACGACTTGACCGGACAGCTTTTCCGCAAAACTGGTCTGCGGTGGCGGGTGGAGGTCAGCGAAGAAGCGCTGCCGCTGGCCCCCGATGGCACCATTCAGCTGCTCGAGCACGCGCCACGGTTGCTGGCAGAGCACGGATGGGAGTCCTTCGTCTACCTCACCGATCTGCCGCGGTACCTTGATGATCACCCGGTGCTGCTCCAAGTGAGTACCGATGCCCGCGCCGCGCTGATCTCGCTGCCCCCGCTCGGCGCGGTACGAGTTGCCCCGCGGATTCGTGAGTTGCTGATCACGCTGGTGGGGGCGGCCTCATCCGCTGCAAGCCCGGACGCGCCGGCCATCGAGGCTGCAGTCAGTCGTGTGAAGGTCGAGCAGCGTCCGTCCTCCGACGAGAACGACCTGATGATCACGATGCTGACGGGACGCTTCCGCGCGGTGCGCATGTTGGCCGGGATGCTGCGCAGCAACCGCCCGGGTCGTTTGCTGCCGGCCATGACCGGAAGTTTCACCGTGGCTGTCGCATCTGGCGCCTTCGGCGTGTTCTACGGGACCCTGGCGAGCGTGGCCGATCCCCTGTCGAGCCTCCGCCTGCTGCTGGTCAGCGTCCTCGTCATCGGCGCTCTGACAAGCTGGCTGATCGTGTCGAACAACTTGTGGAACCGTGAGCCCCAGCAGAGCGATATATGGCAGACGCGCCTGGATAATATCTCCACGATCATCACCGTGGGAGTCAGCGTGGTGCTGATGTATCTCATCCTCTTCGCCGTCATGCTCGCGCTGTCGCTGGCGCTCATCGACGCGGGCTATCTCCGCGGCGAGTTGATGCACCCGATCGGCCTGGGCGACTACATCGACCTGGCATGGCTGACGGCGTCTCTGGGCACTCTGGCAGGTGCACTGGGGTCGAACTTCGACAACGAGGACGCGGTGCGCTTGGCCACCTACAGCCAGCGGTATCACGAGCGGCGTGAGCTCTTCGACACCTACGAGAAGACCAGGACGGGGCAATGAACGTCAGGACTCACCCAGGAGCATTCTCAGCACGGACCTGATGCGCTGATTGCGGCCGTCACCGGGTCACCGCAGCGTCGCTCAGGCCTGTGTGCTGATGGAGGCCGGATCTTCCCCGTGGGCAGGTTTGAGGAAGGCCCGAACCAGCTTGGCGAGATCGTTCATCGGTGCATCGTCGTGCGGATTGCTCTGCATGGCGCGCACAGTCTCCTCACGAGCAGCGAGGTTAAGTACCAAGGCGAGCACCGCCCGACTGGCGAATGGCGGGTCGATGCCGTCCCGGAGGAGACACTTCTCGTCGAGCTGGGCAAAGCACTGCTCGAGCACGTGTTCATGCACCCGATGCAACCGAGCCACCCGAAACCGGCTGGGAAGATCCTTGCTCACGGCCTCGGCATCCAAAGTGGCCAGGAGCTGGATCGGGTGAGACGCCGGATGCCACACCTCTGCCAGTGCCCGCAGCAGCGCGTCACCGTCGGTGCAATACTCGTCGAGATGATCGAGGGCACTCTGCGCGCGCGCTTCTAACCGATCCAGCACAGCATTCAAGAGCGCTTCTTTCGACCCAAAATGATGCAGCATTCCCGGGTGAGACAGACCCACATGGCTTGCGATATCTCGCAGGCTCGAGGCGTGGTACCCGTGCTCGGCGAACATCTCCGCGGCGCCATCGAGAACCTCCTCCCCGCGGGAGGTGTGATGGGCACCTGCTGGGCGACTGCGGTCCGTCGCTCCCGGTGACCGTGGCGGCGTTGCAGGCTCAGACGCGTCGGCCGGTGGAAGCTTGCTCAGAGGCGTTTCCCGCTTGGGAGAACCACCTGGATGCTCAGCACGATCCGTAGTCGTCGGTTTAACGGTGCTCAATGCTTCAGCCTGTCTGTCGCCTGCCGGGTGACCTGCCACGAAGCTTCAGAGGGCAGGCAGTCCCGCCCCGCTGGAGGTCCGTTCTCATCTAACTGAAGAGTACCGGATCCGATTTCGGAACGCCGCTCGTTCTCGAGAGACGGCCTCGGCAGAGCGCCGCTTCCCGAAGAGCCGCGTGGCCAACGTGCTCGTCGGCAGCGGCAAACTTGCGACAGAGCTGGACCGACTGGATCTGATCGACGAGTACACGTTCCTCGTCCATCCCATGATCGCCGGCCACGGCCCCACCCTGTACCAGGACGGACTGCCCAGCACCCGACGACTCGATCTGAACTCGGCGGAGCCGCTCAGCAACGGCGCGGTCGCCATGCACTATCGACGGGCTGATTGAGGTCCGTCATCCGAAGACGGCGCACCTCGAGATGTCACCTATCCGTGCAGCAGTCCCGGTTGAAATCCGCAATCTTGGCTGCCTTCATCACGCCGGCGGACGGCTGAACAAGCCCCATCTACGGCCTCGCCCTCCCTCCAGATCCCTTCTAGAGACAGGGTCTGCACGCGCGCTAGTGCCTTATAGAATCTGGATCCTGTCCCGGCCACCTCTGCGGGATCCACTCCACGACCCGCCGCATCACCGTGGCGACCGGGTCGCATCGCCCGCCCGGATCGCCTCGGTGACCTCGAGGTGCAGCTGGAGTCCATGAGGGTCATGAACCGGCCCAGGTTTGATGCTGCTGCTGTTTGAGTCCGGAAGGATGGACAGCATGCCGAAGAAGATCGATCCCCAGCTGCGCGCGAGGTGCGTGCGGCTCGTGCGCGAGCACCAGCAGGAGTACCCCACCCTGACCGCGGCGACGGCCGCGGTCGCCCGCCAGGAAGGCGTCTCGCGGGAGTCCGTGCGGCGCTGGCTGGCCCAGGCTGACGTCGACAACGAGACGAAGCCGGGCGTGACCAGTGAGGAGTCTGCCGAGGTCAAGCGACTGAAGGCGGAGGTCAAGCGGCTCCGGGAGGACAACGAGATCCTCCGGCGGGCCTCGATTTTCTTCGCGGGGGAGCTCGACCCCCGAGGCCGCTGATCCTCGCGTTCATCGACGAGATGAGGGCCGAGGGCTACGCAGTCGAGTCGATCCTCCGCGTCCTGCGCCAGCAGGGCCTGGAGATCGCTGCGAGGACCTACCGCGCCTGGAAGCGCCCAGCCAGCAACCTCAGGTCAGATCCTCACGAAAGCCAAGCGTCCAACCACTTCAGCAACGCGACACTAGGACTGCCAGGTGTCTTGTTCATCAGTGTTTTGCGTGGCGGACTCAGAGGGCTCGGTGGCTCCGCGCCCCCAGCTCATCAGGATGCTGAGCTTCTCCGCCGCGGGCGAGCCGACGTCGGCGGTGTAGGTGGAGAGGAACTGCCCTCCTGACTCCGGGACCTCCAGGGTCTCGTAGCTGAGTGTCATCACCCCGACGGTGGGGTGGAAGATGCGCTTGGTGCCGTGCCCGTGCTTGAACATGCGGTAGTCCGCCCAGAACCGGGCGAACTCCGGCGACGCCACCGACAGCTCGCCGACCAGCTCCTCCAACTCCGTATCTGGCTCGGCGGGGTTGTGCGCCGCCCGCAGCGCGGCAACGGTGGGTCCGGCGACCTCGTCCCAGTCCGGGTACCGGGTGCGGTTGGATGCGTCGAGGAACAGCCATCGGGCAACATTCCGGTCGCGCGCCGGCATGGCGGCGAAGTCCGCCAGCAGGATCGTGGCTGCCTGGTTCCAGGCCAGGATCTCCATGCGCGGTCCCTGGAGCAGCGCCGGAACAGGGTCTATGGCGTCGACCAGTGCACGCATCCCGCCCCGCACCCGCGACCTGGCCGTTCGCTGCGTGTGCGGGCGTGCAGGCTGCGGGCTGACAAGGCCGCGCAGGTGTTGCCGTTCCAGCGGGTCGAGCCGCAGCGCGTCCTCGATAGCAGTGAGGACCTGGTCCGAGACATCGCCGATGCGTCCCTGCTCCAACCTCGCGTAGTAGTCGACGCTCACCCCGGCCAATGCGGCCACCTCTTCGCGGCGCAGCCCCCGGCGCCGGCGCGGAACCGGCGACGGCGGTAAACCGACAGCCTCCGGATCAATCTGTGCCCGGCGTGAAGTCAGGAACTCGCGCAATCCGTTCAGCGTTGTCATCCTCCCAGTCTGCCGTCGCGCTCAAGCTCCTGGCCGGTGTAGCAGGTAGTGCGAGTACCAGTTGCCAGAGGGCGTGCTATCTGGTTCCCCTGGCCCCTGCGTGCTGATGGCATGGATGTCGTCACCAATCAGACCGGCATCTGTTCCCCGATGCCACCCACGTAGGAGGACGACCATGACTGAGAACCTCACCGGAACCGTCGCGATGATCAGCGGAGCCTCCAGCGGCATCGGCCGCGCCGCGGCCCGCCGCCTCGCCGGCGCGGGCGCTTCCGTTGCCCTCGTCGCCCGGCGCGCCGGCCGGCTCGAAGAGCTTGCCGCCGAGCTGCGCGCCGACGGTGGCACCGCCCTGGTCGTCGCCGCTGACCTGACCGACGCCGACACGGCGGCCGCCGCCGTCGAGACCACCGTCACCGCGCTCGGCCGACTGGACACGCTGGTCAACGCCGCAGGCGTCATGCTCAACGGCGCCTCTGACGAGACACCACTGTCCGAGTGGGACCGGATGGTCGACATCAACCTGCGCGGATTGATGTACGTGACCAAAGCCGCTCTGCCTCACCTGTTGGTGGCGGCGCAGCATGGCCCTCGTTCGGTTGCCGACGTCGTGAACATCTCCTCTGTTGCCGGCAGGTTCGCTGCCCCGACCGTCGCTCTGTACAACGCGACCAAGTTCGCAGTGACCGGCGCGACCGAAGCCTGGCGCCAGGAGTACACCACCCGCAACCTGCGCTTCTCGGTCATCGAGCCCGGCCGCACCGCCAGTGAGCTGTTCGAGCACAAGGCCAACTCCGACACCGACTTCACCGCCGCATTCGGTGAAGTCGAGGCATTGCACACCGACGATGTCGCCGACGCCGTCGGCTACATCGTCACCAACCCGCGGCGCGTCGCTGTCAACGAGATCGTCATCCGCCCCACCGATCAGCCCTGACCTGGGCCAAGCCGCCGGATTCGCTCATGCACCACCCGGACGGCGCACGGGGGGTTCGAGGCGCACCTGGCGCCGCGTCGCCCACGCGTCCTCCGGTGTTCAACTGCGAGCAACCGTCGGGTGCTTGACTGTGATGTCACACCGCCACGACGACACCAGCTCGGGAGACCCTATGCCGGCACCTGCCCCGCCCACCTCGCTCAGCCGCCGCCGCCTGCTGCAGGCCAGCGGCGCCTCGGCCGCCCTGCTCGCCCTCGGCATCAGCGCCCCTGAGGCCGACGCCGAGCCGCTGCCGCACCGGGAGGACCTCTTCGGCCTCGGCGTGGCCAGCGGCGCACCCCGGCCCGACGGCGCGGTGCTGTGGACCCGCCTGGCCCCGGATCCGCTGGCGGAGGACGGCCACGGCGACATGCCGCTGCGCAACGTCAGCGTGCGCTGGCAGGTGGCTCGCGACGCCGAGTTCAGTGACATCGTCCAGCGCGGCCAGGCCCTCGCCCAGCCTGAGCTCGCCCACTCCGTGCACCCGCGCGTTGAGGGGCTCGAGCCCGCGACGGAGTACTTCTACCGGTTCCTCGTCGGCAAGCAGACCAGCCCTGTCGGCCGCCTGCGCACGCTGCCCGCGGCCGGCGCCGACGTGGAGTCCTTCTCCGTCGGCGTGGTCTCTTGCCAGGCCTGGTACCACGGCCACTTCACCGCCCACAAGCATCTGGCCGCGGAGGAGGACCTTGACCTGGTGGTCTTCGTCGGCGACTACATCTACGAGTACGGCATCACCGAGTCGAACCTGTGGCGCCAGGGCGCCGAGGTCTCCGCGGCGCACGGCGTGGAGATCGAGACGCTCGAGCAGTACCGGCTGCGCTACGCCCTGTTCAAGTCCGATCCGCACCTGCAGGCCGTCCACGCCCGCGTGCCGGCCGTCGCGGTGTGGGATGACCACGAGGTCCAGAACAACTACATCGCGGACACCTCCGCCTACGCGATCCCGCCGGAGCTGTTCACCTACCGCATCGCCGTGGCCTACCGCGCCTTCTACGAGAACATGCCGCTGGACCTGGCGGCTCTGCCCGACGGGCCGGATACGGACATCACGGCCGGCTTCGACGTGGGCTCCCTGGCCCGCTTCTCCCTGCTGGATTCCCGCCAGTTCCGCGACCCCGTGCCCGAGAGCGCCGAGGAGCAGTACGCGCAGGACCGCACGATCCTCGGCGCTGACCAGGAGCAGTGGGTCACCGGGCGCCTCGAGGAGTCCGAGGCGTCGTGGAACCTGCTGGCCAACGGCGTGGTGCTCACTGCGATCAGCGAGGACCGCACCGACATGTGGGACGGCTACCCAGCCGCTCGGCAGCGGCTGCTGGATGCGATGGCCGCCAGCTCCAACCCCGTGATGCTCACCGGCGACATCCACAAGCACGTCGCCGCCGAGCTGCGGGCCGATTTCACCGATCCTGATGCCGAGACCATCGGCGTGGAGCTGGTGTGCACCTCCGTCGCCTCCGACGGGGACGGCGCCGAGACCGACGGCTACACCTCGGATTGGACCCAGCACGAGTACGTCAAGCACTACGACGGCCGACGGGGATACCTCCACGTGCGCCTGACGCCCGAGGAGCTGACCGCCAGCTTCTACATCGTCGAGTGGATCGAGGCCGACGACACTGCGCCCAAGCAGCTCTCGGCGCGCTTCACCACACCGGCCGACGACCCCCGTCTGATCCCGGCGTGACCCGGGCCCGAGAGGAGACAGCATCATGAGCCCGCGACCCGCCACCGTCACCGGTCTGCACGCCGAGCCCGCCCTGGCCACCACCACCCTGATCTGGGAGCCCCTGGCCTGGGAGCCGCTGATCGACCACTACCGCGTCTACGCCGTGCGCGGCGCCGGCGCGCCCGCCGCCCCGCGTGAGGAGGATCTGCTCGCCAAGACGGTCTACCCGCGCCTGGTCCACGACGGCCTGGATGCGGCCGGCGAGGAGTGGACCTACACCGTCCTGGCTGTCTCCGACGCGGGCGAGCGCGGCAAGCCCAGTCAGCCGCTGACCGCGACCTCGCAGCCCTCGGTCACCGCGACCGGCCGCGAGGTCGCCACCATCGGCAGCTTCGATGGCCGCACCCTCGAGTTCCGCTTCGCCCCGGATTCCTACTCGAGCATCCCGGATCAGTACCCCGATGCGGTCATCGAGTACACGCAGGGCGCCGACGAGCCCGGCAGCGCCTGGCCCTATCTGCTGCCCGGCCCGGGAGACGGCTGGGCCGGCAACCACGACTACCGCGCCCGCTGGACCGTGACCCTCGATGAGGCCCCGGCAGGCGACCACGACCTGGCGATCTGGCTGGTGGACACCACTCGCCTCGGCGGGACCCTGGCGGTCAGCGTGGGCGAGCAGCACATCCGCGACATCGACCTGCCGCTCGGCGCCACTCGCGGCTCCCGCGAGGGCGATGCGACCGTGCCCGGCTCGACGCTGGTGCGCTCCTTCCACGAGTTCGCCATCCCGGCCGACGCGCTGCAGGCCGGAGAGAACGTCATCGAGCTGCACCTGGTCGAGGGCGGCTGGGTCGCGTGGGACGCGGTGGGGCTGTTCGCGCGGGAGTGAGCCGTGCCGGTCCGCGTGGGCTCAGTGGTCCACGCGGACCTTCTCGGGCTCTGCGGCGCGGCGCCGTGCCAGCCAGCCCACCAGCGCCCACAGCAGCGCGCCGATCACCAGGATCGTGAACACCGGGCTGGAAGCGAAGATCCCGAGGGAGCCGTCGGACTGCAGCAGGCTGCGACGGACGTTAGCCTCCAGCAGCGGCCCGAGCACGAAGGCGAGAGCCAGCGGAGCCACCTCGAAGCCGAACTTCTTCATCACGTAGCCGAGGATGCCGAACGCCAGGGCCACCCAGATGTCGAAGATCGAGGTGTTCACGCTGTACACGCCGACAACGGTCACCAGCAGGGTCAGGGGGCCCAGGAACCGCATCGGGGCGCTGAGCAGCCGGGTGAACAGGTGGATCAGCGGGATGTTCAGCACCAGCAGCATGAGGTTGCCGATGAACATCGAGACGATCACGCCCCAGAACACCTCGGGGTGGGTCTGGATCAGCTGCGGCCCCGGGGTGATGCCCTGGACCATGAGGGCCCCGAAGATCACGGCCATCGTCGTGTTCGCCGGGATGCCCAGGCTGAGCAGAGGGATGAACGAGGAGTTCGCGGCGGCGTTGTTCGCCGTCTCGGGCCCGGCGACGCCCTCGATGGTGCCGGTGCCGAACTTCTCAGGGTGCTTGGAGATGCGCTTCTCCACGCCGTAGGACGCCATCGACGCGATGGTGGCGCCGCCACCGGGCAGGATGCCGAGCAGGAATCCGATCACCGAGCCGCGGGCGAAGGGGCCGGTGGAGGCTCGAACCTCTGCGCGTCGGGGCAGGACGCGCCCGTAGCCGAGGGACTCGGGTGGGTTGCGCCTGCTCTCGTCGATCGTGTGCAGCAGCTCGCCGATCCCGAACAGGCCCATCGCGACCGCGGTGAACTCGATCCCGCCGGCCAGTGCGGGCACTCCGAGGGTGAACCGGGCCGTGCCGTCGATGGGGTCGGTCCCGATGGTGGCCAGCAGCAGTCCCACCGCGGCGACCACGACCCCGCGCAGCAGTCCGCCGTTGGCGAGGTAGGCGACCAGCACGATGCCCACCAGTGCCAGCAGTGCGTACTCGGCGGGTCCGAAGCCGAGGGCGAGGCGGGCGATGGGGGCGGCCAGGAACAGCAGTCCGGTGATCGCGACGGTCCCGCCCACGAAGGACCCGATGGCGGAGATGCCCAGGGCCACCCCGCCCTGTCCCTTCCGGGCCATCTGGTATCCGTCGAACGTGGTCACGATGGTGGTGGCCTCGCCGGGGATCTTCAGCAGCACCGAGGTGATGGTCCCGCCGTAGGCGGAGCCGTAGAAGATGCCGGCGAGCATGATGATCGCGGATTCCGGGGGCATCGCGAACGTGATCGGCAGCAGCAGGGCGATGGTCCCGGCGGACCCGAGCCCCGGGAGCACCCCGATCAGGTTGCCCACCAGGACCCCGATGAACACGATCAGCAGATTCTGCAGGGTGAAGGCCGTCGATAGGCCCAGCAGGAACTCTTCCATCAGCGTGGCTCCTGAGTCTCGAGGGTCGGTGTGTCGGTGGGGTGGGCGGTCATAGCGGGGCGGAGACGCCGAGGATCACGAAGAACAGAACCCACGCCGCGGCCGTCGCGAGCACACAGGTCAGTGCGATCTGAAGCGGCTTGCGGGCGCCGGCGGCCAGTTGGCATCCCGTCAGCAGCACCAGCGAAGCCACGATGAAGTGGACGTACTGGAAGAGCAGGATGAAGGCGAGGATCGAGCCGACGGCCAGGAGTGCGTGCAGCTGTTCCCGGCCGAACGCTCCTTCCTTCCCGTCGCGGTTGAACACCACAAAGATGACGGAGCCGACGGTCAGCGCCGCGCCCAGCGTCAGCGGCCAGAGTCCGGCTCCGGGGCGCTGCAGTGTGCCCACACCGAAGCTGAGCGCCCAGGCGATCGCCCCGATCCCGACCGCCGCGAGGACCAGGGCGCCCAGTGGTTTCAGGACGCGCTGCCGCGGCGGGGCGGCGCCGGCCTCGGTTCCCGGGTCGATCGGCTCGGCTGCGGGTAGCGCGCCGTGCGAGGCTTGCTCATTCATCGATCAGGCCCAGTTCGGCGAAGGTCGTCCCGTTCTCGTCGTACTCCACCTGGAGGTTGTCGGTCAGCTCGTCGGCCGGCACGCTCGAGGGCTCGGAATACAGCGTCTTCAGGGACTCGGTCACCCCGTCGGACTCGCGGGCCTGGGTGAAGATGTCCTCCAGCTTCGCGGCGGCCTCGTCGGGAACCTCGGCGTTGGCGTAGAGCGCCTTCCACACGGACAGCTCGACGTCCACGCCCTGCTCCGCCGCGGTGGGGACGTCGGGCAGGGCCTCGATGCGCTCGGAGCTGAACACGGCGATCGCCCGCAGGTCCTCGGACTCGAGGTACTGCATCGCCTCTCCGGGGTGGACGGCCACGGCGTCGACCTGGTTCCCGAGCAGCGCGGTGATCGCCGGGGCGGAGCCGTCGAAGGGGATGCCCTCGGCATCCTTCTCCAGCAGGGAGAACGTCTGGGCGACCGAGAGCTGGGTGTAGCTGCCGGTGCCGGAGTTGGCATAGGTGAAGCGGTGCCCGTTCTCGGCGCGCAGGTCATCGATGCTCTGCCAGGCGCTGTCGGCGTTGACGACCAGCAGGATGGGCTCCTCGTTGACCGCGGCGATGCCGCGGAAATCCGAGGGTTCGAACTGGACGTCCTGGAAGTACGGCATGGAGGCGAACGGTCCGTTGGGCAGGTAGATCACCTGGCACGGGTCGGGCTGCTGCGTCGCGATCTCGGTCGCGGCGACGGTGCCGTTGGCTCCGGTGGGGTTGGTGACCTCCACCCGCACGTCGGAGTTCTTGGTGGCGGCGTCCGCGAGAGCCCGGCCTACGGTGTCGGAGCTGCCGCCCGGGGGATAGGGCACGGCCATCGTGATGGTGTCGCAGCCTCCCTCGCCGGAGGCATTGTTCTGGGCGCAGCCCGCGGTGGTGGTGGCGAGGGCCGCGGTGGCGGCCAGGACGATCAGGCCTCGGGATGATCTGCGGTACATGTCGCTACTCCTTCGTAACTGGTGGATGGGGGGCGGGACGTGCGGTGGTCAGAGGACGGTGGCTGCCCAGCCGGCGGTGTGCAGCTCACTCTCGGCCCGCCAGCGGGAGACCACCGCGGAGAGTCGATCGCGCTCGGCCCGGGCCGACGGGACGTCCCAGAGGTTGGCCATCTCGTGGGGGTCCTGCTCGAGGTCGAACAGCTGGCCGTCCTCGTGGTCGATGAACTCGACGAGCTTGTAGCGGCGGTCGCGCACCATCGTCATCAGTTCGGTCTTCTGCAGCACCATGTCCTGGGCGTGCTCGGAGAAGGCGTACTCGCGACCGGCGTACTCCTGGCCGTGCAGGGCCGGGACCAGGGAACGGGCCTCCATCCACTGCGGCGGGGCGATCCCGGCCAGCTCGAGCACCGTCGGCCCCAGATCGAACAGGGACGTCAAACCGTCGAGCCGCTGTCCTTCGCGGATTCCGGGTCCGGCGATCAGGGCGGGCACGTGCACGCTCGGCTCGTACATGGACCACTTCTGAATGTGGCCGTGGTCGTTGAGGCAGTCGCCGTGGTCCGAGGTGAAGATGATGACGGTGTCCTCGAGCACCCCGCGCCGCTCCAGGGCGGCCATGATTTCCCCGACCTGCTCGTCGATCATGGTCACGTTGGCCATGTAGTGGCGGCGCTGGCGGGCGACCTGGTCGGCGGTGGGGTTCTCCAGGTGCACGATGCCGTCGTGGTCGACCTCCAGGTTGTCGCGGATCAGGTCTTTCACCGCGTAGGGCTGGCTCTCCCGATCCTCGGGGGAGTCGTGTACCGGCGGCATCTCGACGCCGTCGTACTGCTCGAGGGCGGAGGTGGTGGGGTCATACGGCGGGTGCGGGCCGGGGAACCCGACCTGCAGGAAGAAGGGCTCATCGCCGGGATAGACATCGAGCCAATGTGCTGCCAGCCCGCCGACGAAGTTGTCCACGTGCAGGTCGTCGGGGGAGTCCCACTCGAAGGCGCCCAGCCGCTCGCTGTAGTCCTCCAGGGCGCGGTACTTGGTCGCCCGATCCGGCTTGACCAACCCGCGGGCGCGGAACGCCTTGTCCCATTCGTCGAGGAAGAACGGAAGCGTGGGATTGGAGCGGTCCTTGTTCTCGACCACGTGCCGCTCGTGGAACCCCAGGCTCGCGGTGTACGGGTAGGTGTGCATCTTGCCGACGTTCACGCAGCGGTACCCGGTCTCCGCGAGTCGCTGCACCCAGGAATGGCTCCACGGATCGTTGTTCTTCAGCACCCCGGTGGTGTGCGGGTACAGCCCCGTGAACAGGCTCGCGCGCGAGGGCGCGCAGGACGGCGCGGTCACGTACATGTTGGTGAACGACGTGCCGGAATCCGCCAGCCGATCGAGGTTCGGAGTGATCGCGTGCTCGTGGCCGAGCGCGGCGATCGTGTCGAAACGCTGCTGATCGGTGATGACGAAGACGATGTTGGGACGGTCCTGGGACATGTCGTCCTTTCTGTCGGGACGGCTGATGCCGCGTATGGGTCGGGTTCGTGGGGTCGGGGTCACGGGGATGGGTGACGCGTGGGTTCGCTTCGTGGGGAGGAATCCGCGGGGATGGTGCTGCTGGAGCCGGTGGCCTCGGTGCCGGACCGGCGGGCGGCCGACGGGTGAACAACGGCGACCGGGTTCCGGACTCTCCTCTGAGCCCGGGGACGTAATGCACATGTGAGCGTTATTGAATCTGCTCGGATGGTGGTGCGAGTGTAGGAGCGTGTCGAACGACGCGCAACCGCGCATTCATCGCCGTGCTCAAATGTGCGACAGTTGGGGCGTGGTGGATACACGGCGCAGGACCGACTCGATCAGTAGGGCTCTCGTGCTCGACGTGGCCCGGGCCTACTACCTCCATGACCGCTCGAAGGTCGATATCGCGCGCCAGACCGGCCTCAGCCGCTGGCAGGTCGCGCGCGTACTGGCCGACGCCCGCGACTCCGGCCTCGTGACCATCCATGTCGCCGATGACGATCCCGGCGCCCGCGACCTGGCCGGTCAGGTCCGGGACGCCCTGGGCATCAGCGAAGTGATCGTGGTCGACCGCGGCGCCAGCACCGCTCTGACCCCGAGCATCGACGCGGTGGCCTCCGGCCTGGCCGAGTACCTCTCCGAGACGGTGCGTGCGGGGGAGACCCTCGGCATCGTCTGGTCCCGCATCGTCGAAGCGCTACCGGGGAAGCTGCGCAGCATGGCGCCATGCGATGTGGTCCAGCTGGCCGGCGCGCTCACCTTTCCCGGCAACCGCGTGGGTTCGGTCGAGGTGATCCGTCAGGTCGCCCGCGTCGCCGAGGGGACCGCGCACCCGATCTATGCACCGTTGGTGGCGCCGACGGGAGAGACCGCGGCCGCCTTGCGGCGCGCACCGGAGATCGCGAAAGTGCTGGATCGGGCCATGCACGCCGACCGTGCGGTGGTGGGGATCGGCACCTGGACCCGCGAGGGCTCCTCGATCCTGCCCCTGCTACCGGAGGAGCTGGTGAGCGCGACCGCTGCGGCTGGTGCTGCCGCGGTCATCTCCGGCCGGGTGATCGATGCCGACGGGCAGGCGATCGACGTGGGCGTGGACGAGCACATCCTCGGGGTGAGCCTGGACCAACTGCGCGGGATCCCGTCGGTGATCGGCGCCTGCGCCGGCGCCCATCGCGCCGACGCTGTGCGCGCTGCGGTGCGCGGAGGCCTCGTGGACGTGCTGATCGCCGACGAGCCGCTGGCCCGGGCGCTGCTGGGATCCTGAGGCGCGCGCGGGAGCGGCCAGTCCCCAGGGCCTGGCTTAGTGCTCACGCATGTCGACCCTCCGTATTGTCCGTACGAACGGACGCCTCCTGCGAGGTGCGCTCGACGATCCGGCGCATCATTGCCGCCGCCTCCTCCGCCTCGCCCGCGGTGATCGCGCCGGCGACCTCGGCGTGCAGCTGCAGGTCGTGGGGATCGGGCAGCAGGTGGGCCCGCTCCCGCACGGCCCGCTCCTGCAGGGCCTGGTCGATCACCGCGCGCAGCCGGGCGAACATGCTGTTGGCGGAGAGGTCGAGCACCGCGGCGTGCAGGGCGAGGTCTGCCTGCAGGAACGCGGTCGCCTCGGGCTCGCCTGCCGCGCTGCGCATCGCCGCCACGGCCCGTTCGAGCTCGTCCGTGCTGGCCGATCCGCTGCGGACGGCCCGGGCGGCGGCGGCCGCGGCGGCCGGCTCGATCGCCAGGCGCAGGGCCCGCAGCTCCTCGATTTGCTGGTCTCGCTCGCTGCTCTCGAGCCGCCACCGGATCACGCGCGGATCCAGCACGTCCCAGTGCTCGCGGCCCAGCACGCGCAGGCCCACGCGCCGCCCGGCGCTGAGCATGCCCAGCGCGCCGAGCACCCGCGTCACCTCCCGCACCACGCTGCGGGAGGCGCCGGTGCGCTGGACCAGGGCGTCGATGGTGTCGCCGTGCCCGGCGGGCAGTTCGCCGGCGACGATCTCGCGGCCCAACTGGTCCAGGGCGCGCTCGAAGGCGGTGGAGTCCGCGGCCATCCCGGCTCGCTCAGGCCTGGGAGACGGGGGAGACGACGAGTTCGTCGATGCGCACGTGCGCGGGGGATTCGAGCACGAAGCTGACGGTGCGGGCGATGTCCTCCGGGGTGAGCATGACGGCGCGGGCGGCGGCGTCGGGCACCTGCGGGCGCTGCTCGAGGAAGTCGGTGGCCACATCGCCCGGGCACAGGTGGCAGGCGCGCACGCCGTGGGCGGCCTCCTGCTGGTTCAGGGTGCGGATCAGGGAGGAGACGGCCGTCTTGGAGGCGGAGTAGGCCACGCCCGCGCCCGGCTGGAAGCTCCAGCCCGCGTAGGAGGAGATCGCCACGACGGTGCCGCTGCTCTGACGCAGGTGGGGGAGGGCGGCGTCGATGACGGTGGCGACCGCGGTGAGGTTGGTGCCGACGATCTGCTCGAACTCGCCCATGTCCTGATTGTCCCAGCGGCGCTGCGGCGCGTTCTGGCCGGCGGCGAGCACCAGAGCATCCAGGCTCCCGAAGCGGTCGGTGACGGTCTGGGCGGCCTCGGTCACGGCGCCTTTGTCGCGCACGTCCAGGGGCAGCGCCAGGGCCTCGCCCCCGTCGGCGGCGATCTCGGCGACCACTTCGTCCAGCACCTCGCGGCGGCGTCCGCTGACGGCGACGGCCCAGCCCAGGGCTGCCGCGGCGCGGGCGACGGCGCGGCCCATGCCGCTGCCTCCGCCGGTGATCCACAGGGCGGGTGCGTTTGTGCCAGTCATGGGGTCTCCTCGTCGTGCCGTCGTCATCAGGGATGTGACGTTGTTATGTGGCTGCTCGGGGCTGTGCGGATCGGTCCCGGACGCCGCGGAGGCGACTCCGGTGGCCCGCCCGATCTCAATAGTATGCTTTTTGGGACGGTCTGCCGACGGGGCATGCCGAGAGCGAGCCAGCGGCGACGGGCTGCGGAGAGGACGACGCGATGGAGCTGGATCTGAGGAACAAGGTGGTCGTGATCACCGGCGCGGCGCGCGGCATCGGAGCCGTCATCGCCCAGCGCTTCGCCGCCGAGGGCGCGAGGGTGGTTGCCTTCGACCTCGCCTTCCCCGACCCGGCCGAGGGAGTCGGCGTCGAGGACGGCCAGGGTGAGGAGCTGCCCGTCGAGCAGGTCGTGTGCAACGTCGCCGATCCCGAGTCGGTCCAGGCGGCGGTGGACGAGGTGGCCGGCCGCCACGGCACCATCGACGTGCTGGTCAACAACGCCGGCATCAACGTCGAGGGCGCGGTGGCGGACATCGAATGGGCCCGCTGGAAGGCCTGCATGGACGTGAACGTGGGCGGGGTGTTCCTCATGAGCCAGGCGGTCGCGCCGCTGATGCAGGCCGCCGGCGGCGGACGGATCATCAACGCCGCCTCGTTCGCGGCGATCGTCCCCAGCGTGGCCAGCGCCGCGTACTCCGCCTCGAAGTCCGCCGTGGTGCAGCTGACCCGGGTGTTGGCCTCGGAGCTGGGCCCGTGGGACATCACCGTCAACGCCTACGCCCCCGGCATGGTGCCCACCGCCATGAACGGCTTCGCCGAGATGCCCACCGAGGCGCAGGACCGGCTGCTGGACACCCTCTCCCTGCGCCGCTGGGAGACCCCGGACGACGTCGCGAACCTGCTGATCTTCCTCGCCAGCGACCAGGCCTCCTACATCACCGGCACCCTGCTGGACGTCTCCGGCGGCAAGCTGGCCACGCAGATCCCGTCACGGGCGTATGGGCGGTGAGTACAGAGGGCAGTCTGACCCGGATAGACCGCCCAGCGGGACACCAAGATCCTCATGATCACTTGGCTGTTGGCTTCCCGGCTGCCGGCATGGTGGTTCTGGCGGGCTGGACGGAAGGCGGGGAATGGATCGCCGATGTCTCCAACAGCATAGGAACCGATAGCCTCGGGTATATGCGCCGGAGTGGCGTCACATCTGACAAGGGACACGAGCGCGGAGCCGTGTGAGCCGGAAAGCTATTTTGAACGCTAGGCGCCGATCCAGGCCCGACAGCGCCCCACCGAAGTACCGATGGCTCTGGCGTGACTCGAAAGGGATGGCATCCGCGTGTCGGTGCCCAACGCCTACGGGCGCCGTGGGTCATCAGACCGTGCTGTCTAGTGTGAGCCGGTCTGCCTGATGAAAGGCGCGCAACATCGGTAGTATCCCCAGGTGTCCGTCATACGTTCTCCGGAAGGGGGACCGTGCCCAGCCCCCGCCAGACCGTTCGCAATGCGCGTCTTCTTGTCCAGTCATGTCTCCAGCACCTTGTGGATGATCCTGCGTTGCTCGCGGTGCAAGCGAGCCGAAGGCTCCCGTTCTGGGCGCGGGTGAGAGTCGGCAAAGGCCTCCTCGACGTGGGTCGCAGGATCCCTGGCGGAACGGGTGTCGCGGCGCTGGGTGCCTTCATGGCTGGTGACGGGAGAACCTCGGCACAACTGCTCGAGCGCTCCACGGGGTCCCGGTCCGCACTCCGCGGAGAGGTTGCCGTCCTACTGGACCGCGCAGATCTGATCTCGACCAACGCGCCGGCAAGTACTCGCGCGCGTGCCGCGTGGATGCGTGGTCAGTTCACCGCGGCGGTCACGATTCTGGAGAAAGCTGGCCAGGGACGCACCCGGTACGCGCAGCGTCTGCGTAGCGAGTTGCAGCTGCTGCAGCCTGGATATCGCCTCCCTGTGTCGCAGCGAGCGACCCCGGTGCGTGCATCTTTATTGGAAAAGCCGGCCAGGGTACTCTGTCTGGTTACGAATTCTCTGCCGCATACCCAGTCCGGCTACTCCTTGCGTACTCATCGTATTCTCACCGCTCTGTCCGGTGAGGGCATCGCATCGGTGGCGCTGACGAGAACCGGATATCCGGTCATGGTGGGGCTTCCGACCGCTGCTAAGGAGGACGTGGTCGATGGCATCCGATATGTGCGCACTCTTCCCGAACGGCTACCTCGGACGCAGGAGGACCGCCTGCTCGCCGAAGTGGAACGGGCTCTCGCCCTGGTCGAGGAGTTCCGCCCGCATATTCTGCACGCGACCACGAACTACTACAACGCGCTGGTTGCGCAAGCAGTCGCGGAGGTGACCGGTTTGCCGTGGGTGCTCGAGGTGCGAGGGTTGATGGAGGAGACGTGGATCGCGTCCCTGGCGACGGCGGAGGGCCGCAAGTTCGCTGCGACGTCCGAGAAACCGCGGCTTATCGCCGCGCGCAGGGCCGAGCTCGTCGCTGAGGCGGACGCCGTCGTCACCCTTAGCGAGACCATGGCCGCGGATCTCGAGCGGCACGGTGTCGATCGTTCTCGGGTCGCGATCGTTCCGAATGGAGTCGACGAGTCTCTGCTGGAGGACCATGTCACTCCGGAAGAAGCGCGGCAGCTCCTAGGCCTCAAGCGGCGGGATTCGTTCATGGTCGGCGCCGTGAGTGCACTGGTGGACTATGAGGGATTCGACACGCTGTTGCGGGCGGTCGCGCTGCTGCTCACCGAGGATTCGGCTCCGTCCGCCTTGCGTGAGCAGCTATATGTCGCCATCGCAGGCGACGGCAGCGCCGCCCCCGCGCTGCGAACGCTCGCCCGTGAACTCGGAATCGAGGATCGCGTTCTGATGCCCGGCCGGGTCCCGCGGGATCGCGCGCGCGACTGGGTGCAGGCGCTCAACGTTGTCGTAGTTCCGAGGCGGGATGTCGAGGTGGCGCGGACGGTCACGCCTCAGAAGCCGGTCGAGGCCATGGCTCTCGGCCGGCCAGTGATCGTGAGCGATTTGCCAGCGCTCCGGGAGACGATAACCGACGACACGGGACACCTCGCGGGCCTGCTGACTCCGGCAGGTAATGCCGAGGCACTGGCGACCCAGATCCACGCACTATGGGCGGACGCGCCCCGTCGCGACGAACTGGGGGAGAAGGGACGCTCGCTTGCGGCGTCACGGACCTGGAGCGCGATGGTGAGACGATATGACGCGGTGTACACCCAGGCGGCGTCCGAACGCCGAGAAGGAGCAGCGCGTGGCAAGTGATGTCAAGAGCGTTCCGCGGATCTTGCGTGCCCTCGACGAGCAAGGCGTGGAGACGGCGGGCCTTGGCCCGGTGGGCGTGCGTCCGAAGCTCGGTGACTACCTTCGAGAGCTGTGGGGGCGGCGCCACTTCATCTGGATGGACTCGCGTCACCGCCTGGCCACAAAGAACACTAGAAATAGGCTGGGCAACGTCTGGCTCGTGCTGCGGCCTATCCTCGATGCGGCGCTTTACTTCGTCGTCTTCGGGTTGATCATTACTGGTGCACGAGGTGGCGTGGAGAACTTCGCCGCGTATGTCGTGATCGGCGTCCTCATGTTCCAGTCCACCATGCGCAGCATCAGCCAGGGACCAGGGATTATTCGCGGCGGCGCCGCCATGATCCGAGCGTTCTCGTTCCCTCGCGCCTCGCTGCCGATCTCCACCGAGATCCGTGACGCGCTCCAGATGCGCTTCACCCTCCCGGTCGTGCTGATCATGATCATGGTGATTCCGCCCCACGAGATGCCGGGCCTCGCCTGGCTTCTGGTGGCCCCGATCCTCCTGCTCCAGACGGTCCTGAATTTGGGTGTGTCCTTTCTCATGGCTCGTATCGGGTTCGTAGTCCCCGACACCGCCCAGCTCATGGGGGTGGTCGGGAGATTTCTGATGTATGGCTCGGGCGTAATCTTCCCGGTCGAGAGATTTCTTGAGCGCTTCGACAATCCCTGGATCGACCTGGTTGTACTAGCGAACCCGATTTACCACATGCTGAAGATGTATCGCGAGGTGCTGATCGACAATGAGGTGCCGGCGCTCAACTCATGGTTGGTCTTCGGGGCGTGGGCCTTTGCCCTGTTGATCGTCGGGTTCTTAGTGTTCTGGCAAGGGGAGGCGACCTATGGCGACGACCGCTGATCCCGACAGCTCGCGGCCCCAGCGCGACGACCAGCCCGAGCGCTGGGTCGCGCCGGAACAGTCACCGGTGACCTTGGTCGCCCACGATGTACGGGTGCGGTACCACGTGCCGTGCACAGACCGCACGCCCCGGAAGAACTTCATGGGACGGCTGCGGCGCAAGCACACGGTCTCGGTCGCCGCGGTGCGCGGGATCTCTTTCACTGCACGCTCGGGTGAGTTCATTGGGGTCATCGGGCGTAACGGCTCAGGAAAATCGACCCTGCTGCGTGTGCTAGCCGGCCTCGAGGCCCCAACGTCAGGCACGGTTCTCACCTCCGCGAAACCGATGCTCTTGGGAGTCAGCGCGGCGCTCATGCCCGACTTGACCGGCGCAGAGAACGTCAAGCTTGGGGCTCTCGCCATGGGGCTGACCCCGCAACGCGCCGAGGAGATCTTCGAAGACGTGGTCGAGCTCTCCGCCCTTGGGGACGCCATCGACCTGCCGATGCGCACCTACTCCTCGGGTATGGCAGCGCGACTGAAGTTCGCGATCTCTCTCTCGGCGGATCCGTCGATTCTTATGATCGACGAGGCGCTCTCAACGGGTGATGCCACATTCGCAGAACGCTCGAAGCGCGCCATGGACGAAATGCTTGCGAAGGCCGGCACGGTGTTCCTCGTGAATCATGCCGCCCAGACCATTGAGAGCATGTGTTCACGTGCGATCTGGATGGAGCGTGGCAGAGTAGTCCAGGACGGAGACGCCGTGGAGGTCGCTCGGAAGTACCGCTGGTTCGCGCACAACCTGGCTCAGGGCAATGACGAGAAGGCCGCCGGTCTGTTGCGGGATGCGGTCTTGGAAGGTGAGGAGACGCGTCGCGCCGCGCAGCTTCTTGTGCAGACACCAACAGAATCGGTCCGGAATCGGAGCATCCCGGAGCTTGAACCTGATCCTTTCACTCGCATATACGACAAGCACTCTCAGTCCCCCAAGAAGTCTTTCCCATCCACCGTCTTCCCCAATGCGGCAGACTGACGTCGATCCCGCGAATCACGAGGAGTTCCTGTGTCCCTCCGAATCATGACCATCTACGGCACGCGCCCTGAGGCGATCAAGGTCGCGCCGATCATCAAGGCCATCGATACTGCAGATGGCCTCGAGAACGTCATCGTCGTGACCGGACAGCACCGTGAGATGCTCGACCAGGTCAACACCATGTTCGAGATCGTGCCGGACCACGACCTCAACATCATGAGCAGTGGACAGACCCTCAACGGGATCATTGCGCGGGTGATCAGCGGTATCGACGAGATCCTCGAGCTGGAGAACCCCGATGCGGTCATCGTGCAGGGAGACACCTCCACGGTGATGGGCGCCGCTGTCGCTGCATTCAATCGCCAGGTCCCAGTCATCCATCTGGAGGCCGGACTGCGATCCGGCGACATTAACTCGCCTTTCCCCGAGGAGGCGAATCGGAGGCTGACCAGCCAAATCTCGGCGCTCCATCTTGCACCCACCGAGACCTCGAAAGCGAACCTGACCCGCGAGGACATCAGTGAGAATGACATTGTCGTCACCGGGAACAGCGTCATCGACACTCTCCTGTTCGCGACGCAGACGATGGACGTCCACTTCGAAGATCCGCGTCTCGAGGCGCTTCAGGAGGCCAAAGAGGCTGGGACTGCCGGTCGCATCCTGCTCGTGACCGCTCACCGTCGTGAGAACCTCGGCAGTGCGATGGAGAGTATCGGCGAAGCAGTGGCGGAGCTCGCACAGAAGTACCCGGAACTCACGATCGTGTTTCCGATCCACAGGAATCCCAAGGTGCGGGCTGCGATCCGCCCCGCCGTCGAGGGTCTAGAGAACATCTTCATCATCGAACCGCTCGCGTACGCCGAGTTCACACGGGCGCTGAGCCTGGCAGACGTCGTCCTCACCGATTCCGGTGGTGTTCAAGAGGAGGCGCCGAGCCTCGGCAAGCCCGTTCTGGTCATGCGTGAGAACACTGAGCGTCCGGAGGCGGTTGTCGCCGGTACGGTGAAGCTCATCGGCACACACCAGCAGCGTCTCGTCGACGAGGTCTCGCTGTTGCTGGACTCGGAGGAGGCGTACCGCGGAATGGCGAATGCCGTGAACCCGTACGGCGACGGGCGGGCCGCGGAACGCACGCTCGCTGCGATCAAATGGAAGTTCGCCGAGGGTGGTCGACCGCAGGACTTCGCTGACTAGGGCGGCCTCACCAGACGGAGCGGTGTACAGCCGTCACGTGATGCGACAACAAGAAGAGGATGGCACATGCGAGCAGGGATGCGAACGGTCGCGATCGCAGGTGGGGGAGCGTCGGCACTGCTCGTCGTTCTCCTGGTGGCGGCAGTCATGGCGGAGTCGTGGATCACCGCCGCTGCGGCAGGGATCCTCGGGATTCTCCTGGCAGTCGGTGTGACAGTGGTGGTCGCACGGTTTGCCGATCGAGTATCCAGGGACGCGGACCGTACGTCGATCCGGTTGAGGAACATCGAAGCGCGAATGTCTCGGGACGCCGACAAAGCATCGATGCGAGCGACCGCGGACGCCGAACGCGACGATCGCCTTGAGAATCTTCGTGCCGACCTCGAGGGGGCGCGCAAGAGTATCGGCGTGCTAGATCGACGAATGAAGGCCGCGAAGCTCGACGCCCTCCAGGCCGAGGTCGCGACGCTCACCAGGGCGGTTCGTGTGCTTCGCCGTCGAGTCCCCGACGGCTTCCTTGACCCGGTCCATGACGAGCTCGCCAATCTCGCAAACACGATGGCCACGGAGATCGCTCGACTCAACGGAGCAGTGCAGGAGACCCAATCCCGAGCGGACGAACCGGCGCGTGCCGAGCTGGCAGCCGTTGGGAAGACGGCACAGGACGCGTGGCAACTGGGCACGCAGACTGCGCTTCGGCTCGGTCGCCATCCGCGGTCTTTCCTCACCGTGACACAGGCGGCGGACCTTTTCGAGCGTTACCTCTCCGAGGACCGCTTCCTCGAAGTCATCCCGTTGATCACTCGCTACGATCTCCTTCGCCGGCTGGACCTGGGCACCCTGCGTGCTCTCTACCGTTTCTACAAGGCCACGGGATATCTGAACCACGCGTCGATGGTCCTCAAGCGCGTTGCCGAGGCCTCTCATCGCCCGGGTGATCGGAAGGCCGTCGCCAAGCTCGACCGTGAGCTCGCTTTGCTCGCCCATCCGATGTCAGTCAACACCGATGTGCCGGCGGCTCAGGCGCACGACGCCTCGGGCCCGATCCTACACTTCGTGGGCAAAGTCCTCCCTGAAACGCAATCCGGGTACACCATTCGAACGCACTACACAGCTCGGGCGCAGTTGAACCGAGGCCTGCGGGTCGCGGTCGCCGGACAGTCCGGCATCACTGCGGATCGAGTGGAGAAAGCGACCCATTACGAGTATCAGGGCGTCGACTACCATCTTCTCCCCGGCCCTGTGCGTGGCGATATCCCCATCGATGAGTGGCTTCGGGTAAACGTTCGTGAGCTTGCTGCGCTCGTGCGAAGACTCCGCCCCAGCGTTCTCCACGCTCACTCGGATTTCTACAATGCACTGATCGTGCATGCCGTCGGAGCCGCTTACGGGATTCCGACCGCCTATGAGACTCGCGGTTTCTGGGAGGAGTCCTGGCTCAGTCGGACGATGTCGAAGTATTCGTGGGAACTAGACTCGCGGAACATCTTCGAGACGTACGGGCTTCCCGCCGCGTACTCGCTGCGCAAACATGCTGAGGAAGTCGCTCGATCTGCCGTTCACCACAACTTCACGCTCGCGGGTGTGATGCGGGAACACATACTTGAGGCGTCGACGCCGGAAGGTGGAACGGACGACGTCTCGATCGTTCCTAATGCGGTGGACCCAGACTCCTTCCCGGTGCAGGATCGCGACCAGGAGCTCGCGGACGCACTCGGCATACCCGAGGACGCGTTGGTGGTCGGGTACGTCTCCTCGATGGTGTCGTACGAGGGAGTCGATACACTCATCGACGGATACCAGATCGCGTCGGAACGGGTTTCCCAGCGGATGTGGCTCCTTCTCGTGGGGGATGGGAGCGATCTAGAGGCTCTGAAGCAGCGGGTGGCCGACCGTGAGATCAGCAATGTCATCTTCACGGGCTCGGTACCCCACGACGACATCCTGAGCTACTACGGATTGATCGACATCTTCGTCGTCCCCAGGAAGAAGTCCCCGGTGGCTGATCTTGTCACCCCTCTCAAGCCGTTCGAGGCGTTCGCCACCGGCCGGGCAGTGATTCTCTCGGACGTCGCCGCGCTGCAGGAGATCGCGGACCAATCGGGGGCCACCGAGACTTTCCGTGCTGGGTTCCCGCGGGATCTCGCGAGGAAGATCGTGGAACTGGTCGGGAACCCGGCAAAGCGCCGTGGACTGGGGGTGCGTGCTGCGCACTGGGTGCGCGCCCACCGTTCGTGGGATGCGAACGTCGAGGAGTACTACCGGGTATACCGGAAGCTGGGATACCGAGGGCCGGTGGACCCCTCACTCGAGTCTGCCACCGAACGGCGATCGGGCGGTGTCCGAGAGACTCTGCCCCGGGCACGCCCGCGCGAGTCCGGCCCCACTGCCGCGCCACGGGGCGACTCGAGTTCGGAGGACGAATCACGGGCCGCCGGCGATGATCAGCTGGTGACTACTGATCAAGGAGCTCCGGAACCGGGGTCGAGCGGCTTCGTAGCGCCGACGTTCCGCGTCGTCGTCGTCGCCATGAAGCCGCAGATTGCCGGGCGGATCCGACGGAACATCCAGACCCTCCTGGAACTCGGCGCACAAGTGGTCGTGGTGAACACGACGCCTCGCGACGACTTCTTCCAAGGGTTGTCTAGTCCCCGCCTGTCTTCCGACTTCGTCGACGTGCGTTCATTGGCCGTCCGCTACCAGTCACGGATGACCAGGAAGAAGAACGAACGCCAAGCGAAGTGGGATCTGCAGAAGAAGGGGCACACTGGAGCCGCGAAGAGCCCCGTGAACAGAGTGCCGGAGTGGACGTCCACGGACCTTCCCGGCATGGACCTGATGGTGCGCGGTCTGACGGCTCCTCGGGCTCAGGAGGCTCTGCGTGAAGTGAGGCAACGGTGGCGAAAAGCCGACAAAGAGCTCACGAAGTTCGTGCGCTCCACGCGGAACAAACGGGAACTGCTGATCCGGGACCAGCTCAAACAAGTTCATCTTGTTAACCGCTTCGCCGAGTTCTGGCGCCTTGCCCCGGCGCGGATCGTGGGTCACCAGCCGGACCTGATCATCAGCTCCGACCTCCCCGGTCTCGTCGGAGCGAGTATCGCGGCGCAACGTCTCGGCGTCCCGCATCTGCACGACTGCCATGAGCTTTACCTAGAAAGCACGACCCTCAAGCCCTATGAGCGCAGGCTACTGTGGCCGGTCGAGAAGCACTACATCCGGCGCGCAGATTCTGTGGTGGTGGTCAACGAGACCATCCGCGACGAGTACGCACGTCGCTACGGAGTGCACGGCACGGTCCTGAGGAACAGTGCTCCCGCCGTACCCGAGTCGGTGAGGCGCAATCCGATGAACCTGCGGGCGCTGGCGGGTATTGCGCAGGACGCGAAGGTCCTCCTCTATCAAGGGGGGTTCATGACGGGGCGGGGCCTCGATGTCTGTGTCCGTGCAGTCGAGCATCTCCCTCCTGAGGTGCATCTCGTGGCGATCGGCAAGGGCAAGATGCTCGAAGAGCTCCAGGAGCTGGCTCGAACGCTCGAGGTCAGCGACCGGGTCCATTGGCTCCCCGCTGTCGAGCCGGGCGAACTCCCCGCCTACACGGCGTCCGCCGACCTCGGCGTGATCCCGTACCAGCCCGTCTCCCGAAACAACCAGTATGCGCTACCGAACAAGATCTTCGAGTACACCGGGGCTGGCATCCCGTTTGTTGCGTCCGATTTACCTGAGCTACGGAGGATCGTGAGCACGGCGGCCTGCGGTGCTGTCTACGATCCGTTTAGCCCGGATGCCCTTGCCTCTGCCGTGCGCCGGGTTCTTGATCCGGAGCAGTACGCCACGTACCGAACGAACGCGGAGCAGTTCGGTCGAGAAAATTCCTGGGAAACGGAGCGCGAAATACTAGTGTCGGAGATCAGTCGCTTGGTCTTGGGCAGGGCGTCCGGCGTGGGCTGACCGCCATGATCGGTGGCCAGCGGAGAAGTAATCTTGCCCCGATATAGAACGATCGATGGCCCGAAGGCCCTGCCCGACGCGTAGCATGACGGGTGGCATAAGGTGGCCTGGCATACGCCAATCCAGGTCTGGGACGAGAGGAGAAGGCCATCCGCATCGCGGCCGTGGTCCACAACGATGTCAAGCATGACGCGCGTGTCCTGAAGGGTGCGGCGTCGCTGCAGGCACGAGGGCACGACGTCAAACTCTTCGGTCTGACGGCGGACGATTCTGAGCGTTTCGTCCTCCCCGATGGTATTCCTGTACATCTGGCGCATCGTGATCTTTCGGACGTTCATGCGAGGATCGAGCGCGACGGTTTACCGAAAGGCAAGGAGAGCTCCATCTGGATGTCGTTCAGGATCCAGGGCGAGATCTTGTTCGAGGCTGTCCGCGCGAACTTCGATCCCGAGCTCGTTCACATTCACGACCACCTGGCACTGACCGCCGCGGCAGAGTACAAAAAGGCGTTTGAGTGCCCGATCATCTGGGATGCACACGAGATTTATGAGGATCTCGCCAGCATCGAGCCGGCACGCGCGCTAGTCAATTCCAGTATCATTCGGGAGAATGTCAGGCACGTTGACGGCTTTATCACGCTTAACCAAAGTATTGCCGACTTCTATAGAGACAAATATCCAGAGCTCCCTGAAGCTGCTCTCGTGCCGAACGCTGTTGAACGTGCGAGTCGGGCGAAGTATGATGGTCGCCTTCACGATAAAGCCGGATTGGCCAGGGATCAGAAAATTCTTCTCTTCCAGGGTGGGTACTCTTTGCGCAGAGGGATTCCTGCCCTCCTTGAGGCCTCGCGTTCGCTTCGGGATGACTGGTCCTTGGTTTTCATGGGGTGGGGGAAGCTCGAAGCCGAGATCCGGGCTTACGCCGACCGCACCTCTGGTCGTGGTGAGGGGCGCGCACCCGTTGCGATGGTCCCCGGTGCTCCGCATGACGAGTTGCTCAGTTGGACGGCCGGCGCC
The DNA here is from genome assembly GCF_042666305.1 of Brachybacterium sp. GCM10030268. Taxonomy (NCBI): domain Bacteria; kingdom Bacillati; phylum Actinomycetota; class Actinomycetes; order Micrococcales; family Dermabacteraceae; genus Brachybacterium; species Brachybacterium sp. GCM10030268. The sequence continues at coordinate 369,929 of NZ_JBHTCW010000003.1, forward strand.
ACGCTCGGAACGATCCCGTACGAGAACACCGGATTGAACCATTTATACTGCTCGCCGAACAAGCTGTGGGAGTATCCGGCTGCAGGCGTTCCTGTCCTGGCCAGTGACATGCCGGAGATGAAAAGGAAGATCGATCGGTACGGCATCGGCCTGACCATTGACCGCGCCCTCGACCCTGGAGACATTGCCGTTGCGGTCAACGAACTCTCGAGCGAGGACCTCGCGACAATGCGGCGGAATTGCGCGTCGTTTGTGGCCGCAGAGAGTTGGCAAAACTATGAAGGTCGCGTTGTTGAGCTATATGCGCGTCTCGGCAATGGGCGCGGGAGCCGTGCGTCCGAGGTTCGTAGGCGCTGGAAATCCATATCGCGACGCCTCGGAGGGCGGTAGTGACATACTGAAGCTTGTGCCTACAGCCTTGCCCGTGACATTATGGACTTCTTCTTCGGCTGATTTTCCGTATCGGACTGGGGGTGTCCGTAGCAGGGGGGTCCGGTCTGTACCGGGATTTGCGGATTCGCCGAAGATGGCCTGGAGTAAGAGAGTGGTTTCTGATGAACGCAGCGCCGGAGTATATGACCAACGAGGCCGACGTCGGCCTTCCCCCCCTTCAGGCATCGCGAAAAGCGGTTTGGAACTACTATCGGATCGAGTTTTTGCCCAATGGGTATCCGGGCCGCCGCGCAGGTGACGTCCTTCAGGCTCACCCGATCTACGGCCCCTACGTGCTCTCCGACTATATGGCGCAGTATCGAGAGACCGGCGATCCCGTGTTCCTCGATGCGGTCATGCGTGTTGCCGATGCAGCGGCGGATCAGATGTCTTCCGTGGGTGATGGAGCCCTGGCGTTCCTCTACAGTCAGCAGGGAACGGCAGTCTCTCTGCGTAAGGAGACCTTCTATAGCGGACTGACACAGGCGCGTTACGTGGATTCGTTCAGGCGCTTGCTTGCGCTGCCCGGCACAGAGCGGTTTCACGAGGTCCTCTCCGGAATCGTGGCGAGCCTGGAGGTGCCTGTAGAAGAAGGTGGGGTGGCGCGCTATACGGAGAGCGGCGGTCTGATCATCGAGGAGTACCCATCGCCCATACCCGATTGCACACTGAACGGCTGGACGACTGCAACCTGCATTCTCGGGGACTATGCGAGGCGTGATGGCGGAGACCGGGCATGGAGCATCTTCGAGAGATCAGTGAAAGGGCTCGAGGAGCTCATTCCTCTCTACGACGTCCCCGAGATCGCTAACTCACGCTATCGCCTCACGGGCACGGCGTCGATACGAGTGACCGCCGTCGGTGCGGATGTGGCGGTGGATGGGTGTGAGATCGAGATGCCGGGCGTCGGCGTCTTCGGGGCAGCATCGCCGGGGGAGCCTGCAGGTGAAGCTCTCAGGAAAGGCCCGCTCCGGATCCGGAGCGGCACCACTGCCGAGTTCGCGATCTCGCTGAGCCGACTGACGTGGCCGGCCCCAAACCGTATACACCTCGATGTTGATGCATCTGCCGCGGGCTCGGTTGAGGTGGCAATTGCCGACGGTCGCTACTCTCCGCTCGCCAACCATGTCCCGGTCGACGATTACCGACTCGTCGCGAGGCATGCACTCGTGTCGGGAAGAAACTTTCTCGACGTTTCAATCCCATGGGAATGTGCTGAACTTGTCGCCTACCCGACGAATTTTCGCAAGACGCTAGCGGGTCGTCAGTTCAATCAATATCACTGGATCCATGTGGATACGCTGGGAAAGATCGTAGACGCTACCGGAAGTAGCGTTCTCGCTCACTATCAGCAGAAGTGGAAGCTATACCCCGAGCGCTGGCCGAGTATCCCGGAGTATCAGGACGAGAGGATCATGCTCGAGCGCTTCGACGCGGCGAAACATAAGTAGCCCTTCAGGAATTGAGCTCAAGGATCTCGGCGGCTGAGAGCACCGTTGCGCCGAAGACCGCCGATGGGGGATGTTGGAAAGCGATCGAGTTGATCCGCCGTTTGATACTGCGGTCCCACGGCGCGAGCGCTCCCCATGCGCCAGCGTAGGTGTCAGCGTATCCCTGACGGGGGGCGTCGTTCGCGTCGCCAGGGAGCCACCGAAGGGTACTGATTCCGTCTGTGACCGCGATGAAGTGGCGCCGAAAGGAAAGGGCGACTGATGAGAGCGTGGCGTCTTCGACAAGCTTGCTGTCGATGCGCCGCCACTCCGCTAGTGCACGGACACGCATTGTCGCGTGTGAGCTGTCTTCGGCTCGGCGCACGGCGCGTACGCGACGCTCGGCCAGCGGTCTTTCGCGCTCGACGCCGAAGAAGATATCGCTGTCGACGGGATAGTAGAACCACGGATGCCGGATGACGCCGGCTTCGTAGGCGTCGATCTCGCGAGTGAAGCGGCGCGTGAGCGACGCTCCGAGGGTTCGACGACTCTTGTCGTCCCGACGGTCCCCGATGACGAGGAGCGACGTTGCCACGTCGACGATGTGGTTGTGGGGGAGGTCAAGGCCGAGGCGCCGCCCTGGGAAGTCCTCGGGGGTGATATACCACGACTGTCCGGACAAGGTGCGAATTTCTTGGTCGTGCTCGGCGAGAGCGCGTTCGGCGGTGGTGAAGAGGTCATCTGGCGTGACGTCCGCGCCGGGGGTTCTAGGGCCTGCCGCATCGAGTGCTTGGGCGGCAGAGAGCAGGGATCGTGTGATCATCCCTGTGTGCACGAGATGTGGTGCGAACTGGGGCACCAGCCGCACGTCCCGAGCCTCCAGACCGGAGAGATCGATGGGTGCAGGGAGGTTCCGGAGCAGCACCGCATGGACGGCGCTCTTCTCCGCAAGGACGTCGGGGAGATATGAGCGAGCGTCGGGCTTCACCGAGGCTTCGGGTGACGACCAGATCGTCGAGCCGTCGCGCATGGCGTGGACCGTGACGGTGCCCGTAGTGGGGCGCTCGATCCGGATGGCGTCGGCGGCGGCCTGAATCTGTATAGGAACCCCTGCTATCGATCCAAGCGGTGCTGTCGCTGCGGTGTACCTAGGTCCTGCGGACCAGGCGTTCCCGACTCGTCCGCGCCAGTTCCTGGTCCCGGAATCGACGTCTGTTCGTTCGCAAAGGTGCTGGGCCCAGGAAGCGGCTTGCCGTAGGTGTACCGGATCGGCCGTGGCTCGCCATGCAGCGCAGGCGGCGCGGACCAGGAGCGAGACGTCCCAGGCGAGATGCCCACTAACGTTCGATGTATAGGCTGGCTCGGAGTTGATCTGCTCGCCCATCACCTCGAGCCCCTCTCGGGTGATCCGCTCGTACGTCTCACGGATGTCTTTGCTGCGGTGGCTGCTCGGCCCCGGCGTCGAGAAGGGTACGGAGTCGTGGTCCATTGCTCGCTCTCGCGGAAGTGTTGCCCTGGGATTTTTGCAGGAGACCGGTCGGCGGAGCGTTTGGTGCTGGACCTTGAGCACCGCGGAGGACCGATTGGATACCTTAGGGGAGGGTCGAGATTACCGCGTCCGTTCCATCGGCGTGTACGACGACCGGTGTGCCTGCGAGACTGTCGACCTGCACCACCAGAACGACCGCTGTAGCGTTGTCGGGTACCTTGCTCGCCATGCCCTGCAGGCGAAGGTTCCACGGCACGTGATGCGTGTCGTGGTCGATGGCGAGGATTTCGTCCCAGTACGTCGACGTCGACTCGATGGCCCCGTCCTCGTCGAGCCATCGAGCGATGACTCGTATTCCGACAGTTGAGGACTCGGTGCCCGTCATCGACGGTTGGCACTTGTTCTCCCCGGCGTCCCGGGAGCCGCCGACCACGGTGCAGGAAGTCAGTCGCACGGTCGAGTTTATCGAGTCGAGCGAGCGTGGGTCGTCGACCTGCAGGCTCAGCACAGTGAGCTCTGCTCCAGGTTCGACGAGCGTCGCATCGTCGAGACGGTGCAGTGCGAGGTGGCGGTCTCGGTCCGTCGCTCCCAGATCGAGGGAGACGGAGACCGGCAGCGAGTCGACGCCGTCGCTCGGTGCGTTGATGAACGGAGCCGATGCGCGGAGGGAGCATGTCATCTCCTCATCGGTAGGCGGCGCAAGTGCCTGTCCAGAAATTTCGCCGCCGCGTGCGAGGAGGACGTTCGTGCTCACCTTTCCGCTCGCGGACATCTGCACCTGCCTGCCGTCGCTTGAGCAGTCGATGCGCGCAGAGACGAGGGCAGCCTGCGGCGAGGCCACGGGTGATCGATTGATCTTGAGGTCGAAACTGATGAGAGCGCTGTTCGCCGTGCCGGCTGGGACCGTCACCGTCTCCAGTTCCGCGTCCTGGGCACCGAACGTGAGGGAGGTCTGCACTGCTGTCGGCGACTCCCTAGCAGTGGTTGCAGCTTCTGGCGGCTTCCCTGGCGGTCTGTCGATCCCTCCTCGTTCGATGGCGAGCGTTGCGACGACGGTTGCGAGCACCAGCACCAACGAGTATGTCGTGAGCGCAAGAATGCGCCGTCGGCGGACGCGTGCTCCACGCCGGCTTGGCGTGTCGTCGGCGGGATCCTTCACGCCTCCTTACCCTAGCGTCCGTTCGAGAGGGCTGAGGCCTGTCCATGCGCGAGAGTATGTGGACAATCGGGGCGGGGGGCGGACCACCCGGGCGGGGCCGACGCGGGAGGTGACAACAGCGTTGACGCGGGACGACGATGATGTGAACAGGAAAATACGACGGTGAGGAACCACAGCGGCACGACGGGCTTACAGCGATCGGGCAGTAAGGTCGACTCGACTGAGCCGTTGTGATGTGGGTAAAGCTCCTCGAAAGGACTCTTGTGAAGACAGCTGTCGTGGCACTGGGGAAGATCGGGCTGCCGCTGGCGGTGCAGTTCGCCGATGCAGGGCACGAGGTCATCGGCGTGGACACCAATC